>JBARMK010000161.1:0-23647 GCA_049802395.1 Candidatus Angelobacter sp. | reverse complement strand
CCTATGAAAAGCGACTCGCGGCCCAGCCTCTCTAACGCAGGGCGCAATGTCCCGAATCCTGGTTCGGCAGCGTAGTCACAGACAAAAAGATATCGATCCTGCCGGCCACAATTGAGATCGAGCGCCTCCCGCGCACGCGCTGAGCGCACCCACGCCATGGCTGGATAAAGATAATTTTTCGCAGCAAACTTGAAGGGCGCAGATTGAGCCAAAGCCAGATGAAAGAATGCGTCGGCGCGAATCGCGTACAGACAGCTTCCCTCAAACGGAGCAAACGTGTCACAGATGTTCTTCCAAATAACCGACTGCATAGAACTTATTGAGCAAGCACGCAGGTCGCTCCCTCTCCCATCTCAGACTTGATCATGTACAAAGTGCAGATCTTCGGAATGTTGGCTTTCCAGGAATATTCAGAAACAACGATCTTGCGCGCCCGGTCAACAATGGCCGAGGCCTCCGGAGCGAGTGCCTGATGCATTGCCGCAACAAACCCGGCTGTATCGTTGTAAGAGAACAGAAAGCCGTTCTCTCCGTGCCGGACCACGCATCCTGTTCCACCAGTATTCGCAGCGACTACCGGCGCACCCATCGCCATGGATTCAAGGACAACGGTTGGCAACCCCTCGTATTTCGAAGCCAGCGCCACTGCAGAACAAGATTGATAAGCCGCTTTCAGGTCATAGTCAGACACCTCGCCAAGAAAGTACACGGCTCCCTGAAGACCAAGATTAGTTGCCAGGGCCTGCCATTCGTTCCGGCATCCAGCATCCGGTCCGATGAATACGAGGGCCATATCTTTGGGGAGTGACAGCAATGCGCGAATCAGAAAATCTCCGCGTTTCACGCGGTCCAGTCGCCCTACCGCCAATATGAATCTTTCTATGCCGTAATGCTTGCGCCAAGCTGCGGCTTCAACTTGCGACAATGGATGGGGAAACTCTATGGAATTGGGAATAATTCGCAGGCGAGCCGGATCCGCCCCGAGCGCAACAGCATCTCGAAAGTCATTTTCGGTGAGGGCAATGATTGAGTCACTCGCGTTGAGCACCATCCGTCCAATGGTCTTATCGAAGATCAGCCGCTTGATCTTGCCTGAAAAATCCTGCGCTGGATAAAAGCAGTGGGGCGTAAACACCGTGCGCAGGCCCATACTTTTGGCAGCAAGCAGACTGCGTGCCACGAACATTGAACGTGCGCCGTGTGCATGAAGCGCATCGGGCTGCTCTGTTTTGAGCAGACGCTTCACCGTAGCCGCTGTTGCTCCGCGCACTACACACATGCCGTGGTTTCGGCTGGCTGAAGGCGCACCCGACCTGACGATGACGCAAACTTCATGTCCCAGCGCGCACAAGCGTTCAGCAATGCAGTAAACGTGCAACTCCACGCCACCTCGCTGCGGGAAAATGCCATGCGCTACCAAAAAGATTTTCATCGCGCGCTCCGTGGCATCGCCAGTTCCGCCTTGATAATCTCTTGCAGACCGTGCTCAAGGGAGAATAGTGGGGTCCAGGCAAGTTCGCGTTGGGCCTTGGTAATGTCGGCGCGTAGGTACTGGCGGTCCGACGCGCGCACGTGCCGCTGTTCAGAGATGATTTCCGGATCGATGCCCGCGGCTTTTCCCATGATCTCCACGACACGTCCGATTGAATGCTCCTGCCCGGAAGCGAGGTTATAAACTTCGGCCATCGGTTTGTCCGATGCCAACAGTGCGGCAATCTTCAGCAGCGCCAGCACCAGATCGCCGACATAGATAAAGTCGCGGAAAGTGTCGGTGCGCCCCATGCACACCTTGCCGCCTTCGATGATCTGTCTGAGCACGGCAGGAATCACATGCGGGTTGGTTTCATCCGGCCCAAAGACATTGAAGAAACGTCCCAGTACATAGGAGAGACCGTTTTCCGCAGCAAAGTGCCTGACCACATGCTCACCCAGGACTTTACTCAAACCATAAATGTCAGATGGCGCCGTGGCGTCCGTTTCTTTGTGGAAGGCAGCCGTGGCAGGATAGACTGCTGCGCTTGAGGCGAAGAACACTCCTTTGAGAGCGGGGCACTCCTGGGCCGCGCGCATAACGTTTACCGTTCCTTCCACATTTACCCGCACCGTTTCAGCCGGATGATCGTTGCAATACGGGATGTAATGGAGCGCGGCGAGGTGAAAGAGCAGATCAGGCTGGAAATCACGCACCGCTATGCTGAGCCATTCGGAATTGAGCAAGTCGCCGTCCACTAGAGTGACCGGCCCGCGCCACGGAAGGCATTCCGCAGGATGGCCGACAGAAAAGTTATCGCAGGTCCAAACCTGATGCCCTTCGCGCAGAATGGCTGCAATGAAATGTGTGCCTATAAACCCCGCTCCCCCCGTCACCGCAATTCTCATTGGCGCACTCCATCACCTGGATTCACGCTCAACCCCGCTTCCAGTGGGCGGCGCGGCTCAGGCGCGTTCCAGCGTGTAGAGTTGTGAATGAATTGCCCCATCCACAGCCCCACGCAGACCGGCAACCAATAACTCTGGTCGACTGCGGTTGTACTGCGAAGTGAATTGACCAGGCGCCGCACATCCACGTATTTCTCCAGCTCGTGATTGTCTTCAATCAGATCGGCGCACTGGCGAAACCAGAACTGCTCGGCCATCCCAAAACCCAGTTTGTTGCGGTTCCATGCAATTTCTTCCGGCAACCGCGCTGACATGGCCTGGCGCAAGGCATACTTACTGTATCCGCGACGCAGCTTCATGCGTTCCGGCAAAGCCGCGCAATATTCCACCACTGCGGGATCAAGAAAAGGAACTCGAGTCTCGATCGAGAAGCGCATGGCGTTGCGATCAAGGTGCCGCAGCAGTTGAGGGAGGTTGAAACGAGACACGTCCGCGTTCAATCGGTGCTGCAATGTGCCCCGGCGCCATTGCTCCACCCACATGGTTTCGCGATCTTGGTGAGCGCTGAAAAATTCAGGCAACATCAGCTGCGCAACGGGATTAAATCGCTTTTGAAGTTTCAGTCGGAGGCTCGCAGGCAGGTCGTTGAAAAACCCTTTGCCGCTCGACTTCAACCCGGATTGCATACCCCACGCCTGAAGTTCCCGCGCCCAGCTAATCCAACGATTGCCGCGAAGCAAGCCGCGCATCAATAACGGAAGATAGACGCGCTGGTATCCAGCAAGTAGTTCGTCGCCGGCCTCGCCGGTAAGTACGACCTTGATGCTTTCTCGTCCGCCGATCAGCCTGAACAGGTTATACGATGCGAAGATGGAGACATTGTGAAAAGGCTGCTCCTGCGTTTCAACCAAATCGGAGAGGCCGCTTTCCAGTGAGGTTTGCGATGCCTCTATGAACACGGGATCGATTCCATGCATTCGCGGCAGAGCGGCGCGGATCTGCGGCGATTCATCAAATGGGTGCCCGTCCGGGTAGCAATTGGTGAAAGTGCGAAGGCTGGTGACGAAGTCGGCTCCGCGGGAGCAGATGATCTCATCGGCCAGAGCGACTATGCTGGATGAATCAAGGCCGCCGCTGAAGAAGCTGGCTACCGGCACGTCACTGCGCAGCCGCAGCCGCACAGATTCGTGCAGGCGCTGGCGCAAACCTTCAGCCAATTCTTCGTCAGTTGCGTCCTTCGGCAGCGTTGTCGGGTTCAAGCTGTAATATTGCCGAACTTCCACGGCGCCACCGCGGCCGAGCACGAGGTTCGTTCCTGGAAGAAGTTGTCGTATGCCTGTAAAAAAGGTTTCTTCTGTATGGTCGGCCAGTCCGTACATCAAGAAGTCCCAGATCAAGGAGTCGTTTACTCCATCGGCAGGCCCAACAGCCATCAATAAAGGACGGATCTCTGAGGCGAACCAGAAGTCAGCGCCATCTGCTGAGCTGCGGAAATACAACTGTTTTTCGCCGAAGCGATCGCGAGAACAGAACAACTGTTGCAGTGGTGCATCCCAGAGCGCGAAGGCCCACATACCGTTGAGCCGATGTACGCACTCAACACCCCATTGAGCATACGACTTCAAGAGCACTTCGCTGTCAGAGTACGAGCGAAAAGTGTGTCCCAGGCCAATCAGTTCCTCGCGCAGTTCGCGATAGTTGTAAATTTCGCCGTTGAAGACCAGCCAGTTGCCGGTGCTTGGGTCCAGCATGGGCATATGCCCGGCGGGACTTAATTCAATGATTGAGAGACGGCGGAAACCGAGCGCGGCAATTTCATTTTGAAGATTTGCGCCATCAATGGGTAGAAGCGCTCCGAGTTGTGGAATTGTGTCAGCTCCCCGAAGAGCGCACGCACGACCGTTGCGGCCGAGAAGGACGTAGCCCTCGTCATCAGGACCGCGATGAGCCAGCGCAGCCGTTGCACATTCAAGAGAGAGCAAGTGTTCCCGGCTTATTCCGTGTTCGGATACAACTCCGGCGAAGCCACACATGGCTCAGGATTCCTCCTGTAGAGACCATGGCTCTAGTGAGACAGGGTACCGCATAAATGCATACGCCAACTTTAGCGCACACTTGTTATTGCTGGCGGCATTGATATTGCCGATACTGCTCATGGCACTTCCACGCTCTATCGGGTATGTAATTCCCGCAAAAACAATTTCAGAAAAGCCAGATCGTCCCACAAATATCGTTTCCAAAGACGCCGGGGATCCTGGCCCAGACGCCAAATCCATTCCAGTCCGATTCGCTGCATCAGTTGCGGCGCGCGTTTCTTTTCGCCCGCGAATATCTCAAAACTTCCGCCGACCGGCAGCGCCACGCCGGGCAGATGGTGGCGGTGCTCCGCGATCCATTTTTCCTGGCGCGGAGATCCCATGCCGATAAACAGCAGATGCGGGTGCGTTTGCCGGATCAATTCCAGCACCGGCGCACTGTCATCGAAATACCCGTGATGCCAGCCGGCGATTTGAATTCCCGGAAAGCGTTTTCGCGCAGCATGGCAGGCTCTGTCTAAGGTCGCTTCGCTCGCTCCAAGAAAGAAGCAACGATAGTTACGTCCGGCAGCCAGAATACAAAGAGATTCCATCAAGTCCACACCTGTTACCCTGGCCCGGACTTGCGTGCCCAGCAACTTGGCGGCCCACATCAAGGGCATGCCATCGGCAAAAACCATGTCTGCCGCCTTATAAGAGTGGCGGAATTCAGGGTCCCGGCTATAGCGGACAACGTGATCCACATTCGCTGTAAATAGCACGCGGCTGCCACCAGCCAGCAACACGCGATCCACGTGTGACACCACTTCCTGCATGTCAAACGTGCACAGACTCAGGCCGAAGAGCCGTGCACTCGGGACTTCGAGCGCAGGGCATGCGCTGACACTTTCGTCAATTAAGGATTTTGTGGCCAACTTGTTATTCCTGAACTCCCTTGCCGCGCAGATACATTTCGAGCAGTCGCACCTTTCTGCGGCGATCGGGGTCGCGCCGCCAACGCCGCATAGTTGCCTCAGCGGATACAATCATCCCGGCAAAGAGCAGACCAACCAATGCCCCGCCAGCGGCGAATGCCGAGCGCACCGGCGAGGAAGGCTTCTCCGCTTCCACCGCACTGTCAAGCACCTGAATCACGGAGGCATTCTTCGATTCGTCCATTTTGGCGGCTTCAAACTGACGCGCCAGAATTTCAAACAGCGTTTCGCGATATTTGAATTCGCGCAGCTTGCGAATGTATTGCAAACCAGCCGCCGGAAGTTTTCCCGCGGTCAAGCTCTTTGCGTCCTTGTTCTGCAGCGCGGTCTGTTGCTGGCGCAACGCGATCAGCTCCGTGCGGAGACGCTGTAATTCCGGATTCTGTTCGGTTGCGAAAGACGCAAAACTCTGCAATTCAACTTCTTTGGCTGCAACCAGGGCCTGCAAGCGTGCCGCTGATTCCACGGCAGCCTTGGTCTGCCCTTCCAGGCTCAGCATGCCAGTGTTTTCTTCCATCAACGTCATTTCAACTTCTGCACGGGCCAGATCATCTTTGGCTTTATCAAGTTGCTGCTCATAGAAAATCCGGCGCTGTCCCGCTTCGGTCGTTGCTAGATTCTGGTTGAGCTGATAGAGCTCTGCCACGTAAGCATTCGCCATGGCTGCGGCTTTTCGGGGATCAGGATCTTCTACCGAAACAGAGATAATGCCGTCTTTAGACGCCGAGATAGCGCTGCGCCGGGCGAGTTTCAGCCGTGTGTCTGCCTGGGTCCGCAAGTGATAAGCGCTCTTCAGGTCAAATTTCTGAATCAAGGCATCGGCAATCGTACGGCTCTGCAACATATCGACGTAAAGGTCGCTGGTGCTCTTAAGGCCGAGATCTTTGGAGCCAAACATTCCCAACGGACCGAGTTGGCCCAGCAATGCGGAAAGTGTGGTTTGGTTCTGTTGTGGCGGCATGATGCGCGCAACAGAATCGTATTTTGTGGAGATGACAAACGATAATCCCAGCGCCACTGTTCCGCCGGCGAGAACAGCGATCATGACCAGACGCCAGCGCTTTGCCAGGAGAATCAGCAGGTCAAACCAGTCTCCTGATTCGGTCGCATGGCCTTGCTTTTCTTCGGAGCCTTCCGGGACAAGCACGTATGTCCCCTGGTCAAACACGGTCCGTCGTCCAATCGGCTGTGCAGCTTCTATGCGATCGGCTTCCGGATTTTTGGTATGAACTGTCTTAATCAAAGCTACGCCCGTCTATCTTTCTTTGCAGCGCAGCCTGTCTTTGAGCACAACTTACAACTCAATGGTCCGTCGCGCTGTATCTATCAGCCAGGGCCCATGGGAACCGGTGTTATGGGGCACTCTTAACCGTGCCTTCACAGCTAGCTAACTTAAACAGCTAGAATAGTTGTAATAATGGTTGGCAAGTATACACCTGCTGTCGCAAAAAGGTAGTCACAATCGCAATACAGATAAAAAGTGACGAACTGCACGTGTAACGCGGCTAAAGTTGTGCAATCGCCCACATTGAGATACCCGACCACCCAAGCGCTCTAAAGGTTCCCATCAGGACGATTCCCGGAACACATTTCAATCTACGCACAAGAATTTCTTTCTTTAAAGACCGTAACTGGGTGCCGGCAATGGCTTCCGGTAAAGTTTCCGGCATTTGATTGCGCCAACCTTGCCATATTGTTTTGATTGAAACTGAAGCGGTCTCCAGAGCCCTGGGTCTTGAATAGTTCACTTGCACCCGGCAGTATCCGGCATCGGTAAGGGCGCGGCGCAAACTCTCAGGATTCCAGCGGGTCAGATGATTCGGTGGGTAGTCAGCCAGGTCGCGATGGTTGCCGGCTTTGGTCCAACGCTTGGGGCTGGGTACGCTGAGAATAAAGGTCGATTGTGGAAACCGAGCCCGAATATCTGCGAGGAATTTTGATGGGTACGGAAGGTGTTCCAGCACCTCAAATAACGTAACAACCTCCGGGTGCCAGTCAGCCGGCACAGATTCAAGCGATCCACATACAACCCGGAAACCCTTCTGTTGGAGTAAGATAGCGGGGGCTGAGCCTATTTCAACTCCTGCAGCCCGGAATCCAAGCTGTTTAGCCCGGGCCAGAAACCAGCCCGAACCACAGCCTATATCCAGAATGCTGGTCTCAGGCATATTGGACTTCAGCCAATGCAGAACTTCAATCTGCGCCGAAAACAACATCCAGTGGGCTTCTTCAAGATCAGGGCTGGCTTCCGCGAGCCATTTCAAGGCCGGCACTACGAATTCTGACGAGCCAGGCTCATGATAAGCCAGATCATAGTCCAGCCGGTCATACTCCAGAGGGTTTGAGAATTGAAGAGTGCAATCTAAGCACCGCAGAACAACGAACCGGCCAAAAGACTCGATAGGAAAATGGGTCGAACATCCACAAAGCGGACAGGAGACGCTTGGAGCGGAAGTGCCTTCGATTTTGGACAGTGTACTCATTTTTAGGAGAGAACTTTTCCTGTGCGGCGAGTTCATGGCATTTCAGCGTGAGCTGCGTTTATGTGTACCGTCTCCTTGCCCGCAACCAGATTCAGGAACGCAACAATCTTTCTAGCTGCGAATCCATCGCCAAAGGGATTTACGGCCTTGGCCATACTCAAATAAGCTTCTTTGTCATCAAGTAGACGGGTGGCTTCATGCAATATAACCTGCTCATCAGTGCCTACCAGCTTTACTGTCCCCGCACTCACCGCCTCCGGGCGTTCAGTAGTATCGCGCATCAACAATACCGGTTTGCCCAGGAACGGAGCTTCTTCCTGAATACCCCCAGAATCGGTAAGGATCAGGAAACTTTGTTGCATAAGATATGCAAATTGCAGGTACTCCAGAGGTTCAACTAGGTGAATATTATTCAGATTACCGAGGAACTGACGTACGGGCCGGTAAATATTGGGATTGAGATGAACCGGATAAATAATTTCAACGTCATCGCGATCTGCAAGCTGGCGTAATGCCCGGCAGATTCTCTGTAAGCCCTCGCCAAAGTTCTCCCGGCGGTGTCCAGTGACCAGGATGAGACGGCGTTTGGGATCAAGGTACGAGAATCGCTCTTCCAGAGGCGATCTCAGCGTTGCATCGGTCTTGAAGCGGCACACCACATCGCGCAGCGCATCGATTACAGTGTTTCCAGTTACAACGATAGAGTTGGGATCGATCCCTTCCGAAATGAGGTTTTCACGCGCTCCACTGGTCGGCGCGAAATGGAAGGTCGCAAGAGTGCCAGTGAGGCTGCGATTGACCTCTTCAGGCCATGGAGCCTGTTTGTTGCCTGTCCGCAGACCAGCCTCAATGTGGCCCACAGGAATATTTTCATAGAATGCCGCCAGACTCGCGGCAAACGTGGTGGTGGTGTCACCCTGCACCAATACTAAATCCGGGCGCCATCGCCGGAAGAGATCGCGCATTCCGCACAGGACCGCGGCGGTAAGGTCTGGCAATTGCTGGTCCGGCTTCATCAGATCCAAATCAAAATCAGGCTTAATCTCGAAGCGAGAGAGCACCTGATCCAACATCTGCCTGTGTTGCGCAGTCACGCACACCTTGGTGGTGGCGGAGCAGTGTTTGCATAACTCATGGATAACCGGGGCCATCTTGATGGCTTCAGGCCGGGTCCCGAATACCACGAGGACGCGATCGAGCTTCAATCGTTCAACCACTCCGGTATTTATCGCGCTATGCACGGGCAAAGCCAACTTTCGCAATTTGCACTACCCTGGCCCCGCTGCGTCCCAAGCTTTTCAACTCTTCAATAAGCGATATCAATTCATCCAACGCTGCGTTGACCCGATGAAAACAATCGCTTATGGCAACAAAACTTTGACTGCCGCCGCGCCCAACACAAACTGAGTAACCACCTGCGTCCAGTCCTTGAAGCCCCGTTGCACTGCGCCGTTGTCGAGTTTTTCCGGAACAACAACCGTATCTCCCGGCATGAGGCGCAAGCTGTTGAAGCTTGAACTCATGAGGCTATGGAAAGACTGGCAGCTCAAGGTGGACCCATCCGCACGAATGACAAACGCGCGCCGTTTGTCGCCATCACGACTTATGCCTCCCGAGAGACGCATGTAATCACCCACGGTCTTTCCCGTCTTGAAGATAAAAGCGTTACTGTTGTAAACAGCGCCCAGCACGTTGACGGTAGCTGAGCGGAACGGCACCAGCAGACGATCACCGTCCTCGAGCACCAGATCGGGGAAGGCATCCAGTTGGTCGGCACTGGGCTTCAGTTCCAGTACAATCCGCCCACTGGTTTTGAGTTCGCGCAGTTTTTCCAGCAGCCGCCGCTGGCCTTCAATCGACTGCCGCTCAGCGAGAGCTTCCTCACCGGAAAGATTTCTTTGCGCTCCAGCATTGCGTTCAATAGCCTTAGCCAGATCGTCAATGTACTGGTCAAGGCGGCGCTGCTGCTCCTCCCGTGTGGATTCGCGAGTGAACTCAGCCCCATAAAGGTATGCCTGCGGAGTAAATCCGCCTACGCGGACCAGTAAATGCCGCAGCGTTTCACCTGGCTCCACCTGAAAGACTCCGGCGGAACGAAATTCCCCTTCCAGGCGCACGAACTTGCTTTGCTGCCCTATGGGGACCTGCATGTCTGCCTGAGAGAACACGGTGATCACGTCACCCGGCTGCAACGGCGGGTTCTGCGCTTCGTCACCAGCAATCGCTTTACCCAGGTTAAACGGCAGCAGGCGCGTGGTTAGGTCGTCGGGATTTAGCCGCTGAATCAGCGCGTACTCCCAATTAATTTCGGCAGCGGACCGCTTGACCTCATTTTTGATCTGCTCTTCTTTGATACGCTGCGTCTCAAATCTGTCAGTTCGTTTGTCCGGGTTGCTCTCCCGCCTTTCGATGGCGGGTTCATTCCGTTGGTCTGCGTCTTTTTCCGCTGAAAGAGGCTGGAGTGCTGACGATTCGCTTTGGTCCGTGAGCGCCCGGCGATCGGAGGAGGCAGAAGAGCGTTCGCGTGGAAAGCGCGATTGCTCCTTTTGCTGGCGCTCTTCGCGGAGCTGGAAGCTCTCACTCTCAGGATCAAGCGCAAGCCGGTTCTGCCGCTTCCAGTATTCGTAGGTGATTAGAACGTCGCGGCTGGGAATCAGGTCTTTAACCCGCATACCCTCGTGCCATGGATAGCGGCCGGGGACGGCAATGTTGCCACGCAGAGTTACCGCATTTTCAAATCGTGGCGAGATATGCAGGAAACGCACTACATCGCCGTCGTGGAGTTCACTCTTTAGGCCGTCTGCGGTGAGCGGGAACTCATCGGCACGGCGCAAGTGATGCTCGTCGATGCGTTCGACAATTGCTCTTTGCCCGGCAGCGGTAGTGGTGAGGCCGCCGGCGTATCCGATTGCGTCTGCCAGCGTGTCATGCTCCTGGAGCTCAAAGACCGCCGGGACATTGACGCTGCCGGAAAGAGCGGCGAGGCGTCCGACGGGCGCGACATAAATTACGTCACCGGGAAGAAGCTGCACGTCCTTGGATTTGTCGCCGCGGGCGATGAAGTCGTAAAGGTCGAAGCGGGTGACTTCCCTACCCTGACGCTTCAACTGAATGTTGCGCATGGAGCCGTGATTCGAAGGCCCGCCTGAGGCAAACAGCGCGTTAACCAGCGTGCTGAGCGAGCTGACGGTATAAACGCCGGGGCGGCGGACCTGTCCGACGGCGAAGACCTGAATGGAACGGAGTTGGCCCAAGGTCACACTGAGTTCGAAGTTCTTATACACGCGCCCGATGGCGCTCTTGAGAACATCATTGAGCTGGTCATACCGCAGACCCGCAACGCTGATGGCTCCAACTTTGGGGAGATAAACGGAGCCGGTGCGGTCTATGGTCGCCCTGTAGTTGACATCAATCTGACCCCAGGAGCGGATCAAAAGTTCATCGCCAGGACCGATCAAATAATCGGGTGTGACCGGTATGCGATCCAGAGGAGCGAATGTTGATGGGACATTGTGAAAAAGGTCTTGACCAAAGATTGGAAGACGGCGACCGAGTGAGCTGGCAACAAACTCCTGGAACTCGGTGTCGGGTTCCGGAGGTAGACGAAGGTATTCAGTGCGACGGTCATCAGGTCGAGACGACTGTTGCGGTTCGTCAGGCCGATTGGGCTCTCGAACATAATTTCGTTGATCTTGATCGGCGGGCGTGTTGGTAATCTGCACACCGGTAGCACGGTCCGGAGGGACCATGGGCCGCTCAGTCTGCGCGACCGCACTTATAACTAAAAAAAAACCGAATAATGGAACCGCTATCGCTCGTAACACGTTTCTCTTTTAGCTGGAAGAACCAGACAGAACAACATTGCTTGAATAACAGTACTCGGGCCCGGAGCCTATGTTTCCCGGAAATTAACGTTGAATTATGTCGCTGTAAACGGGAACAAACTATACCTTAAGGCTACATAGCTTGACTAGGGATAGTCTTGGTTTTTGGCTGTGACTGAAAACTTCTGCAGGTGCCTTCATGCACGATCTACCGATACAGGCAACATCCCCAGGAGAAAAGCTTGGATGTGAAAGTAAATGCACCTGAAAACTTTTTACGTCCCGGATGATATCGCCTTAGGATTGTGCGCGGACAGTAAACAGGAGGCGGGGAGCACTTAGACCTAAGACCAGAGAAATCGCATTTGCAAAGAGGGTCCGGTTGGCAATGACGAAGCGGTTTGTTCAGCAAAACTATGAATTTGACCGACTTCGCGTGGCATCATAGAATCAGTAAGGCACAACCGATCGAAGTCGTGCGTCGGCAAAAATGCTGCCCCCTCGTTCAACGGCAGGACAGCTGACTCTGGATCAGCATATCGGGGTTCGAATCCCTGGGGGGCAGCCAAACTAACCTCTTTAACTTCTGCACTTTACGCGCTTTCCGAAAATCCCGATCAATTTCCTGTTCTGCGTGTGAGCCTGGTACGCGTCTGTTTCACATTCGTGCATTTTGAGCCGAGGCCAGCGGCAATCCGAACGAAAATACCGAGCCGTGACCTAACTGGCTGGTGACCTCGATACGTCCGCTGTGCGCTTCAACAATGGCTTTGACGATGGCTAGCCCCATGCCTGTGCCTTGGACTCGATAGCGTTGGCTCTGGCCACGGTAGAACTTGTCAAAAATCATCGAGCGTTCCAGGTCATCAATACCTGTGCCGCGGTCGGCAACGCTGGTGATTAAGCGGTCATTTTTTACTTCGCCACTGATGAAGATAGGAGCGCCGGCGGCGGAATATTTAGCGGCATTTTCCAGCAGGTGTTGAAGCACTTTTTTTATCCAGCCGCCATCCATCAATACGTCAGGTAATCGGTCCGGCAGCCGCACCTCAATGGGATGATCGCCCAATGCATGTTTTGATTCGGTTAGCGCAGTATCAATGGCATCACGGATTTGATGTGGACGCAGATCGAGGCGCACTTCTTTTGCATCAAGTTGCGCCATTTCTACAGCTTCGCCGATCACACGATTCAACCTGTCACTTTCTTCTTCAATGACCGCAAGCAAGTCTTGCTGTTGCTCTCCATTCAGTTTCGTACCGGAACGCAGTGTTGCCACTGACGCTGTGATCGACGTAAGAGGCGTGCGAAATTCGTGGGTAACGGAGTCAAGCAGCGCAGAGCGAAGCCGCTCGCTTTCACGTGAGGCTTCTGTACGCGTCAGTCGTTCAACCGCATTGGCTCGTTCCATAGCGGTTGCGATCAGGCTGCCTACCGCTTCCATGGTCTCGCGCGAGGGTAGCTCGCCGGAGATGCCAAAAGCTCCTACAGTTCTGATCCCCATGCGCAGGGGAAATACGGCTAACGGACGCGAGGCATCAAACAAGACTTCGCCTCGGACCGCAGCTCTAAGCTGTTCTGTAGAGACCTCATGACAGTCGGGATCTGAGCGGTAGATTTGGTCTTTGGCCGAGACATAAACAGCCGCCTCGCGCGCGCCGAAGGTTTCTGTCACAAAACGTGGAACCGTTTTTAAAAGTTCCAGAACGTTTTCCGCTATCAGTAGCTGTTGGCTAAAGGTATAGAGCCTCTCCACATCTCGACGTCGTTGTTGCGCTTCCAGAGTTTGCCGGCGCGCTCGCTCCGAGAGGTTGCTGGCAATCATGGAAGTGACAAGAAACGCCAAGAGGGCCACCCAATTTTGCGTGTCGGCAATCGTGAATGTCCCCACCGGTGGCAGAAAGAAGAAGTTAAAACACAATGCCGAGGCTATCGACATGGGAATGGCGTAGCGCAAGCCCCAGGCGGCGGCTATGGCGAGAATAGCCAGAAGAAAGCTCAGCGCCACGGTTGTAGGATTGACGTGCAACAATTTCACGTATACAAGAACGATCAGCGCCACCACTGTGGCGCAAACCAGACCGCGGAACGTTGCTCGCAAAGATGCTGTCACACGGCTGATTGTATCCGATGCGAAAACGATGCGTGGCTAGAGGAGCATCGTGCCGAAGACGCCGGAACAATGGCTGGAGCAGGCGGCCCCGGAAAAGAAATCGGGAATCTTCAAGGTCTTCCTTGGATACGCACCTGGCGTCGGGAAGACCTACAGTATGTTGAGCGAAGCCATCCGCAGAAGCAAGCGAGGCGAAGACGTGATCATCGGCGTGGTGGAGACCCACGGGCGCAAAGGAGTTGCAGAACTCATCGGACAGATCCCCTCAGTACCGCGCCGCAAACTCGAATACAAAGGTACGGTTTTTGAGGAGATGGATGTGGACGCCATCATCGCTCGCAAGCCGCAGGTGGTCCTTGTGGATGAACTAGCCCACACTAACGTGGATGGCAGCAAACACAAAAAGCGCTTCGAGGATGTGCTGGGGATACTGGAAGCGAAAATCGACGTGCTCTCTACCATCAACATACAGCATCTGGAGAGCGTGACCCCCATGGTACAGAGCATCACCGGGATTCAGATCCGGGAAACCGTGCCTGATTGGGTGCTTGAGCGTGCAAACGAAGTGGTGCTTGCCGACTTAACGCCGGAGGCGCTGCAGACACGCATGCGCCGCGGAGATATCTATCCGGTAGAGCGCGCGGAGAAGGCACTGACCAACTTCTTTCGCGCCGGCAATCTTTTGGCGCTGCGTGAACTGGCATTGCGGCACGTTACGCATTCGGTGGACCGCAGCCTGGAATCGTATCTACAGCGCAAGCACATCGATCAAAACTGGGGCGTGAGCGAGCGTGTAGCCGTTTGCATCAGCTCGAATCCAGCTTCACAGCAGCTCATCGCTCGCGGCGCGCGTATGGCCCATGGCTTAGACGCCGAGTTCTATGTCATCCACGTGGAAACGGGCAAAGGCAGGACCGGTGATCGTACGCGCGCTTTGGCAGCGAACATTCGTTTTGCTGAGAGCCTGGGCGCCAAGGTCATCCAGGTCCAGGGAAACATTGTGGCCACAACTGTAGCGGCCTTTGTACGTGAGCACAAAGTTACTCAGGTGATTTTTGGCCGTTCCGCCGTGCATGGCTGGAGAAAATATCTTTATCTGGCTGCTATGAACCGGTTTCTGGCCAATGCGCCGGCCGTTGACGTTCACATTGTGACACAGGAATCAAGCTGATATGCCGGAACGTAGTCGCATTCTGGTAGTCGACGATGAGACACAGATCACCCGTGTCCTAAAGACAACGTTGCAGTCGCAGGGCTATGAAGTTAAAACCGCCGCAGATGGCGCCACCGCATTGAACTTGGCGATGGACTGGATTCCCGATCTAATCGTCACCGATTTGTTTATGCCGGGTATGACCGGAATTGAGCTGTGCCGTTTAGTCCGTGAGCGATCGCAGGTGCCAATTATCCTGCTCTCCGTTCGTGAGGAGGAGAAAAGCAAGGTTGAAGCGCTAGATGCCGGAGCAGATGATTACGTGGCCAAGCCCTTCAGCGTAAATGAGCTCCTGGCCCGGATACGCGCAAACTTGCGTCGTGTTGCTGTAACAAAGGAAGGGCCGGCCGAGTTATTGGAAGATGGAGATTTCCACATCAATCCGGAATCGAGAATGGTCCGTGTGCGCGGCAAAGAAGTTCGTTTAACACCTAAAGAATTTGAGTTGCTGGTGTTCATGGCCCGCCATCCCAACAAGGTTTTAACGCACCGCGTTCTGCTCAATGCTGTGTGGGGAGGCGAGAGCGTACAACAGCCGGAATATCTGCGGGTCTTTATCAACCAACTCCGGAAGAAGATTGAGCCGGGAGAGAAGCCACAATACATTGTGACTGATCCTTGGGTTGGATACCGCTTTCAGCCCATGGGTGAACCGCCTTTATAAAGAATTAACCACTTTTACCACGCGATCCAAATCAGCGCTCCCAACTCCTTTCCGCAGCTCTGCCTTTTGGATTGCGTGGCAGAGTCGCTGGCGCGAGCCATGCTCTGGAACTCCAGCAATTAAAACAGAGATTCAGCGCTTTGTGCAGGCTCCGTCGGGGCAAGCGCAATTGCTGTCTTTACAAAACATTTATGGTTTGCAGACAGTCTCCTTATGCGTGTCGATATCCAATTAGCCCCTGGGAGCAACAGATGCGATTGCTAGGCCTGCTGCCAAGAATTGTGTGTGAGACAAGTGACAGATGCGAGCGAGAAGTCCGGAACGCGGACACCCCTGAACAACCATGCAAGCTCCTCCCCGCGATCAAACAGCTTAGAAAGGTTGGAAATTTCACAATGAAATTGAGACATGGAAGAGCCGTGATATGGCTAGCGTGCGGCCTATGCACGGCGATGCAGGCAATGATACCGTTCGGGGCTTTCGCCCAATCACCAGCGCAACGCCAGACTACGATTGCTGAAAATGCGGGAAATCCGGTACGGGCGGCTGTAGCTAACTCAACTGGCACCTGGGGGAACTCTGAAACTGCCAACGCCAACGCCGAAGTTCTTGCGGAATTGGAACGGATGCGCACCAGGATTGCTGAATTGGAGGCGAAGCTGAAGGCGCAAAACGGAGACGGATCGGACGCGACTCAGCCGGTAACGGAGCAAAATCTGATCAGCTCTTCGGTTAAACCGTCGCCAGTTGAATCCCGCCAGGAAACACAAACAGCCAAGTCAGAAAAACAAGAACCGGCAGCGCCCTTCGCTTTCGCCGATTTCACCTGGCTCAATGGCACCGCGCGCACCAAAGAGCCGGCTTTCGATAGCAAATTCTTTACTCCGGAGATCAGGGCTGACGTTGATTACGTCTACGATTTTAACCATCCGTCAGACGACACGATAGGCGGCTCAAGCGAGATTTTTCGCGCCAATGAGTTCCAGCTTACCCAATTGGGCGTTGGCGGCGACTTCCATTATGACAACACGCAAGTACGCCTGATGACGCAGTTCGGCATGTATTCGGAAACCACGCCGCGCAATGACGCCAGCCCGGGCCGCGGCCAGTGGAACCTGGCCGACGCGTACCGCTACATCTCCGAGGCCTACGGCGGATATCACATCAACAAGATGCACGGAATCAATGTGCAGGCCGGAATTTTCATGTCGTATGTTGGGCTATTCAGCTATTACAACTTTGACAATTGGGCTTACCAACCGTCGTACGTTTCCTCCAACACGCCGTGGTTCTTCAACGGCATGCGGGTACAGTTCTTCCCGACGGACAAACTCAAAATCGAGCCGTGGCTGATTAACGGTTGGCAATCGTATGGCAGATTCAATCATCGGCCCGGAGTGGGTGGGCAAATCCTATGGCGTCCGAATGGCAAATGGTCCATTCTGGGAAACCAATATGCGCTGGGCAGAGATGTGCTGGGTGTAAGCGGGCGCACGCGCTGGCATACTGACGAGAGTATTCAATACAAGTATTACGACAATCTCGAAACTTTCATCAGCAAGGGCGCCTTTTCCCTTACAGGAGATGCGGGATGCGAGAGCGGCGGCGGCGTGAGCTGCTTTGGCAACGGCAAAAATGGACCGAAGCAAAGCTTTCTCGGCTACATGATTTATAACCGCCTCTGGTTTCACCGAGACCTCTACGCACTTACTTTAGGCGGTGGAGCAATCAACAATCCTGGCCGTTATCTGGTGCTGCTGCCACCGATCAACGGAGCGACAGCTTTCTCCGGCACTCCATATTTCACTGAAAACCCGGGCGACCCGTATAAAGCGTGGGATGCATCGGCGACTGTAGATTACATGCCAAGCCAATACCTCACCTTCCGCTGGGAGTACAACCATCGCGCGGCCAACGTACCCTATTTTTCGGGGGGAGGTGGAATTACCCCTCCCGGTGGCAACACAGGCGCCCCGGGATCATTTGTGCAGGGATTTACTCCTGACCTGCGCAAGCGCGAGAACCGGCTGACCCTGGCATTGTTGGTTAAATTCTAGAGAGACCGTGATTATGGATTTATTGATGATTGTCTTTACGCTCTTGTTCTTCGCGGTCGCCATTGCATACACGATCGCGTGCGACAAGCTGAAGTGAGGCGCGTATGAATCTTGAAAACGCAACAGTCCTGTTCATCAGTCTCATGCTGATGGTCTACCTGATCTACGCATTGCTGCGTCCGGAGAAATTCTGACATGACGCTCAACGGGTGGCTGCAAATCTTCTTGTATTTCGCCGTGATCCTGCTGGTTACCAAACCCATGGGGATCTTCCTGGCAAAGGTATTTGCCCGCGAGCGAACTTGGCTCGACCCAGTTATGCGACCGTTGGAGAGATTGCTTTATAAATTGACGCGGGTGGATGAAGATCGCGAGATGCGCTGGACCGAGTACTCCATTGCCATGTTGCTGTTCAGCGGGGTCTCCATGCTGGTGTTGTATCTGCTGGAGCGGACACAGCAGTGGCTGCCGCTGAATCCGCAGAAATTTGCGGCCGTGCCGGCTGATCTGGCATGGAACACTGCTGCCTCATTTACCACCAACACGAACTGGCAGTTTTATACCGGCGAGCAAGTCATGAGTTATCTCACGCAGATGGCAGGCTTGGCGTTTCACAATTTTGCCTCAGCGGCAGTGGGAATCGCGCTTGCGATTGCTTTTATCCGTGGGATTGCGCGCCGTGAAAAAGACACCATCGGCAATTTCTGGGTGGACATGACGCGCGCTACCTTCTGGGTGTTGCTGCCCATGTGCCTGGTGGCCTCTCTAGTGCTTGTCTCACAGGGGGTCATCCAAAATTTAAAGCCTTATGACACAGTGAAGCTGGTTGAGCCACAGCAGGTGCCGAAGATTGGGCAGGATGGAAAGACTGTTCTTGGTTCTGATGGCAAGCCAGTGATGGAGACGATCAGCACACAGAGCATCGCACAAGGCCCGATCGCTTCACAGGAAGCGATAAAGGAGCTGGGCACGAACGGTGGCGGGTTTCTGAATGCCAATAGCGCGCATCCATTCGAGAATCCTACACCGTTCAGCAACTTTTTTGAGATGGTGCTGATCTTTGCCATACCATCCGGTCTCACATACACGCTAGGAAGGATGACCGGCTCACAGCGCCACGGCTGGGCGGTGTTCGCGGCCATGGCCGTGCTCTTTTTTGCCGGCGTGACTACGGCTTATTGGGCAGAATCACGCGGAAACCCGTTGCTGGCGGGCACTGATCAGCACGCTTCCATGATGCAGCCGGGCGGCAACATGGAGGGCAAGGAGGTGAGATTTGGAATCGCAAACTCAGCTCTGTTTGCCACTGTCACCACGGACGCAAGTTGCGGCGCGGTCAATGGCATGCACGATTCATACACGCCGCTGGGAGGCATGGTGCCCCTGGTGAATATCATGCTAGGCGAAACTGTCTTCGGTGGCGTGGGCGCCGGAATGTACGGGGTGTTGATCTTTGTGGTGCTCTCGGTTTTCATCGCTGGTTTGATGGTGGGCCGCACGCCGGAATATCTAGGTAAGAAGATCGAGGCTTATGACGTAAAGATGGCCATGCTCTATGTGCTTATCTTCCCGCTTGCGATTCTCGTGCTCAGCGCGGTGTCGGCCCTTACGCCCTCAGGGCTTGCAACCCTTAACAACTATGGCCCGCATGGGCTGTCTGAAATTCTTTATGCGTTTACTTCGGGCACGGGCAACAACGGCTCGGCCTTTGCTGGTTTGGGCGCGAACCGCTGGTACAACCTCGCCATGGGATTCACTATGTTGATTGGCCGTTTTCTGATGATCGTACCCATGCTTGCCGTGGCAGGCAGCCTGGGGCGCAAGAAGATCGTACCTCTCTCGCCGGGCACGTTTCCCGTCACCACACCACTTTTCACCGTGCTCCTGGTGAGTGTGATCATCATTGTGGGAGCGTTGACGTTTTTTCCTGCACTCAGCCTGGGACCTATTTTGGAACACCTGCTGATGCACTCGGGGAAAACATTTTAAGAGGACCTGACGAATGTTGGCGAGAGAATCCAAATCGAAATCTTTGTGGGACATGAAGATCGTCCGCCGAGCGTTCATTGACTCGGTGATCAAGCTAAGCCCTCGCACCATGATGCGCAATCCGGTGATGTTCGTGGTGGAGGTCGGGAGTATAGTCACGGCTTTCCTGCTGCTGCGCGACGTCATCGCAGGCAAGCCCGGCTTTGGCTTTAATGTTCAGATCACCCTCTGGCTTTGGTTCACTGTACTGTTTGCCAATTTTGCTGAAGCCATGGCGGAAGGCCGGGGCAAGGCCCAGGCCGAAACTTTGCGACGGGCAAAATGGGAAACAATGGCGAACCGCCTGTTGGCGGATGGACGAACGCAAAGTGTGCCCGGCTGCGACCTGCGCGCTGGAGACCTAGTGCTTGTATCGGCAGGAGAAGTCATTCCAGGGGATGGTGAGATCGTTGATGGAGTCGCTTCCGTGGACGAATCGGCAATTACGGGAGAGTCCGCGCCAGTGATTCGTGAGTCCGGTGGCGACCGTTCTGCAGTGACGGGAGGTACGCGCGTGCTCTCCGATCAGATTAAGGTCAAAATTACCTCCAATCCTGGTGAAACATTTCTTGATCGAATGATTGCCCTTGTAGAAGGCGCGGAGCGGCAGAAGACCCCGAACGAAATTGCGCTGAATATCTTGCTGGCTGGGTTGACGGTTGTGTTTTTGCTCGCTGTAGTTACGTTGCAACCTTATGCAATCTACTCCGGTTCGCCTCAGACGGTATTTGTGCTGGTCTCGCTTCTGGTGTGCCTGATTCCCACTACGATTGGGGCTTTGCTTTCTGCGATAGGCATCGCCGGTATGGATCGGCTGGTGCAGCACAACGTGCTCGCGATGTCCGGACGGGCGGTGGAAGCCGCAGGTGATGTGAACACGCTGTTGCTGGACAAAACCGGCACCATCACGTTGGGCAATCGGCAGGCCACGGAGTTTTTAGCCGCCCCCGGTGTCAGCAACGATCAACTTGCGGATTCCGCTCAGCTTTCATCATTGCCGGATGAAACTCCTGAAGGGCGTTCCATTGTTGTGCTGGCGAAGGAAAAATATGGACTCAGAGGCCGGGACCTCTTCGCCCACCAGGCCCAATTTGTCCCCTTCAGCGCGCAGACGCGAATGTCTGGCGTCAATTTTGATGGCCGTGTAATACGCAAAGGCGCAACGGATGCCATCACGAAGTATCTCAGTGAAGGCGGCGGCTTTATGCCTAAAGAGCTGCAGGCAAGCGTGGAAGCCATTGCACGCTCCGGAGGAACTCCGCTGGTGGTGGCGGAGAACAATCGCGCGCTGGGCGTCATCCACTTGAAAGACATCGTGAAAGGCGGGATCCGCGAACGATTTGCTCAGCTTCGGGCCATGGGTATCCGCACGGTAATGATCACCGGCGACAATCCTCTCACTGCAGCAGCCATTGCGCGCGAAGCAGGTGTTGATGATTTTCTGGCCCAGGCCACCCCAAAAGACAAGATGGACCTGATCAAAAGAGAACAGGCAGAGGGCAAACTCGTAGCGATGACGGGAGACGGTACCAACGACGCACCTGCCCTGGCGCAATCCGATGTTGGCGTGGCCATGAACACAGGAACGCAGGCGGCAAAAGAGGCCGGCAACATGGTTGACCTGGATTCCAATCCGACCAAGCTGCTGGAGATAGTGGAAATCGGCAAACAATTGCTCATGACACGCGGCTCGCTAACAACATTTTCCATCGCCAATGACGTGGCGAAGTATTTTGCCATTATCCCGGCGATGTTTGCGGGGACTTTTCCTGTGCTAAATGCACTGAACATCATGCGGTTGGCGACTCCGCAGTCGGCAATTCTCTCGGCGGTAATTTTTAACGCGTTGATTATCGTTGCGCTTATTCCGCTTGCTCTGCGTGGGGTGAAATACCGGCCAATGAGCGCCGAAGCTCTGCTGCGCCGTAATCTTTGGATTTATGGAGCCGGCGGGGTCATTGTTCCATTTATTGGAATCAAGCTCATCGACGTGATTATTCGGGGCTTAAGACTGGCTTAGCAGGAGAACAATGAAAAAAAACCTGATTACGGCTGTCCTCATGACGACCGTCACAACAATTCTGCTGGGCTTGGTCTATCCGCTCGTCATCACTGGACTGGCAAAGATCCATTCCAGCTACAAGGCAGATGGGCAGCTTATCATGAAGAACGGTGTTGCTGTCGGCTCACGGATTATTGCGCAGCCTTTCACCGGAGCAAGTTATTTTCATTCGCGTCCATCGGCAGCGGGAACGAACGGTTATGCTGCAGATAATTCCTCGGGCAGTAACCTTGGTCCGACGAATCAGAAACTAGTTGATCGTGTAAAAGCAGATGTTGCGGTTCTTCAGGGCGAAAATCCCGGCAAACCGATCCCCATCGATTTGGTGACTACCTCAGGTTCAGGCCTTGATCCGCACATCACGCCGGCCGGGGCTGAGTTCCAAATTCTCAGGATAACCAAGGCGCGCGGAATCGATCAGAAAGCACTGGCCGCGTTAGTAGCTGAGCACACCGAACCGAGACAATTTGGAATTTTCGGGGAACCCCGAGTAAATGTACTAGAGTTGAATCTCGCGCTGGATGAGAAATATCCAATGAAGCGCTAATCGTATTTCTTGTTTTCAGAGTGGCTGATCTGGCTCCGGATCAGCATAATGGGGATTTGGGAGTTCGAATCCCCGGGCGGAGCAGCCAAACCCTTTGCCTTCTGTACGTTACGCACAACCTTAAAGTCGCTTCAATTCCTAATTTGCAATTTTAACTCGAATTGCTGATTTTCCCTGTAACGCTTCCCAACCTACGCGCACTATCTCACCAGAAGTGATGGAGCATTCGTCATTTCGGCTGTTCTGGGTTCCGATAAACGGCATAGGTCATCCAATCAAGGAAAGGGGACTTCACTATGCGACCCATCTCACTCTGGATTTGCCTCACATTCAGCCTGGTGTGCCTCTGGTGCATGGATACTGATAGCGGTTTCGCACAGAGCTCCAGCGCTTCGGACGAAGTTGTCCGCCGGGCTACCTTTGTCTTCATCGGAACCGTATCCAAGATCAATGCCACCACCATGCCCGAGGTGAAGGCCTCCGATTCCACTGCCGTGGTGCGCGTGGACGAGGTGATTGACGGGCCGGGAGCGCCGCCCGATGTGGCAGGCAAAGAAATTACAGTACAACTGGCACGGCCCGGGTCGCTCAACGCCGGTCAGCGCGCCACGTTTTTCACCAAAGGCTGGTTGATGGGCGAGAGCATGGCCGTGATTGAAGTTGCGCCCGCGCGTGAGGTGGGAAATCCTCAGCAGGTCCGCGAGATGGTCCAGGCATCGCGCCAGAAGAGCGCCGACGAGGCTCTGCAAGGCGAAACTGCCAGCGCAGAAATTGTGGTTTCAGGAACCGTTAGCAACGTTGCGCCGGGCGGAGCGCCGGAGATTCCCAGCGAGCACACCCCGCAATGGCAAAAGGCGGTCATCGCAGTGCAGACCACGCTGAAAGGGCACGTCACCGGAAACAGCATCACGGTTGTCTTTCCCGGCAGCGACGACCCGTACTGGCGCGGCTCGCCCAAATTCAAAGAAGGACAACAAGGAATCTGGCTGCTACACCGCAATCAGGTGCAGATGCGCGGCATGCAGAACCAGCTTACCGCGCTGAAGCCGCTGGATTTTCAGCCGCTCGACCAGTTGCCGCGAATCCAGCGGCTGCTGAAGAGCGGGCGATAGTTGCGCTGGCATCGGTGCGTGGCTGCAGGAATTCCCCTGGCTTTCATTTTTTTCGAGGAGGGAGACATGATCCGTCTACGTAGCTTTAGGGCCCTCGGGTTGCTCTTCATTCCGCTGCTGCTGGCGCTGACCGGCTGCGGTCCCAAGGTCAAGCT
>JBARMK010000160.1:0-13989 GCA_049802395.1 Candidatus Angelobacter sp. | reverse complement strand
GTGTATCTTTGCGCATCCGGATGTCCCGCGCAATATTTGCATGGCGGGGCTGAATTGTTTTCTCAGCCTCAATTACGTCCCTGCTCCATACACTCTGGTGGAAGACATCCACAAACTCCTGCCCGGGCACTTGTTGGAGTGGCGCAATGGATTCTTCAGCGTGCGCTCTTATCTCCCGACTGAGCCCGCGCGGAGCGCACCAAGCTCCATTGGCGAGGCTTGTGAAGAGCTTGACGACTTGTTACAGAAATCTTTGCGCGAGCAACTTGTTTCCGACGTTCCGGTGGGAATATGGCTGAGCGGAGGGCTGGATTCATCTACCATTCTGCGCTACGCATCGAACGCCGGCAATGCCCGCCTGCGCACCTTCTCCATTACATTCAAGGGCCGCTCGTTTGATGAGAGTGGTTCCATCCATCAGATAGCACAGCATTTTGGCAGCCAGCACACCGAGTTCAATCTTGACGAGACTGCGGACCTGGAGAGTGCGATCCGGGAAATCGCCTACTACTCTGACGAGCCCAGTGCGGATGCCGGCGCTCTGCCCGCATGGTTTCTGGCGCAGATGAGCAGCCAGCAGGTTACAGTTGTGCTGAGCGGCGAGGGCGCCGATGAGCTCTTTGCCGGTTATCTGACCTATAAAGCAGATCGCTACTCCGCTGCTGCCCGCAAAATCCCCGCTGGCCTGCGCCGTACCGCGCTCAAATGCGCCTCTCTGCTGCCCGTCTCCGACGAAAAGATCAGCTTCGAATACAAACTCAAGCGCTTTCTTGAGGGCTCGCTTCTTTCGCCTGAAATGGCGCACGTGTACTGGAACGGAACATTTACAGAAGCGGAAAAGCAGGGATTCTTCCGTTTTGCCGACGCCGGCCCGCTTGCCGACATATTGAGCAACATGCACAAGCGGCCCGGATTGCAGCGGTTTCTGGATTTTGACCAGCGCTACTACCTGGCTGACGATATTCTATACAAAGTCGACCGCATGAGCATGGCCCATTCGTTGGAAGCGCGTCCGCCATTTCTCGATCCGCGAATTGTCGACTTCGCCGCCAGCCTGCCTGACCGCTTCAAGTTGCGTGGAGACACGTCGAAATATGTATTGCGCCAGCTCATGAAAGACAAGTTGCCGCGCACCGTGCTGCACGGGCCAAAGATCGGCTTCGACATTCCCATCCATGACTGGTTTCGCAGCGTGCTCAGGCCCATGCTTTTGGAAACGCTTTCTGAAGAGAACATTCGGGCGTCCCGGCTATTTCGCTGGAACGCCGTTGAACGCATGCTCAACGATCATCTGGAGCGGCGAGCCAATCTGGGGTATCACCTATGGGGGTTGATGGTGTTGTTGTTGTGGATGAAGCAATGGAACATCCGCGTGAGGAGCGAAGAACTTTCATCGCGCGAAGCGATTCCGGCCGAGCTCGACCAGGTTGGATCGTTGTAGCCGCAGCCTGCTTCGTCTTTCTTGTTAATATTGCGAGCCCACCGCGCCTGATGGACGATGTGGACGCCGTGCAGGCGCAGATCGCCCGCAACATGCTAGTTTCCGGCGATTGGACCACGGCACGCCTGGAGGGCGTTGCCTACCTGGAAAAATCCCCGCTGGTTTACTGGATGATGGCCGCGTCTTACGCGGTTTTCGGCGTACATGATTGGGCCGCACGCTTACCGCTGGCGCTTGCCGTGGTGCTCCTGTGCTGGACCACCTATCGCTTTGGGCGCTGGGCTTTCGATAGCGAAGCAGGCGCCTATTCCGGCGTTGTGCTCGCAACTTCGGCGGGATTATTTCTTTTCACGCGGATCCTAATCCCCGATGCCATTCTGACGCTCACCATTACAGGCGCGATCTGGGCCTGGCTGCGCTTGCTGGAAGCGGACGAACATCATCCGCGCCGATGGGCCGCCATCATGGGACTTTGCTTAGGGGCAGGTCTTCTGTTGAAGGGTTTGATCGCCGTTGTCTTTCCGGTGCTGGCAGGACTGGCGTTCATGGCCTTCACGCGCCAATTATTTTCGCTCGCGGCGTGGAAGAAATTGGACCTTTGGCTGGTTGGGGCGATCGCACTGCTGGTTGCCGGACCATGGCACGTCATGGCGACGCTTCGCAATCCGCCCTACCTTGCTTTTTCGCTGCACAGCGGGCCGGGCGAGTATCGGGGGTTTTTCTGGTTCTATTTTTTCAATGAGCATCTGCTGCGCTTTCTGAATTTGCGCTACCCGCGCGATTACAACACCGTTCCACGATTGTTGTTCTGGCTGCTCAACCTGGTGTGGCTGTTCCCGTGGTCGGCTTATCTGCCCGCGGCCGTCAGACAGCCCTATGGGTCGCATTCCCGCGCCAGCAGAGCAAGGCTGATGGCTGCCTGCTGGATTAGCGTCGTCATGCTGTTTTTTACTTTCTCCACCACGCAGGAGTATTACTCCATGCCGATCTACCCGGCGTTGGCCTTGCTGCTGGGATCGGCACTGGCGTCGGGCACCGGGCGCTTGCGCATGGGAACGTGGATTCTTCGTGGAGTGTCGGTCTTAGTTCTCGCTGCGTTGTCAGTTGTCCTGGCGATGGTGTGGCGATTGCCTGCAGCCGGCGATATCTCAAAAGCGTTGACGCAAAATCCGGATCTTTATACGCTCTCACTCGGCCACATGGGGGACCTCACGCTTGGGGCCTTTGCCTACCTGAAACTGCCGGTGGCGATTGCTGCACTGGCATTTGCCGCGATGGCGGTGGGGCTTGTGGTGTGGCGCAGTGACCTCCGCAAGACCGTTCTGGTGGTTGCCGCGGGCATGATCGTTTTCTTTCAGGCAGCGCGGATCGCTCTCGTGCGCTTTGACGCTTATCTGGGTTCCTATCCTCTGGCGCAAAGTCTTTTACAAAGCCCGCCCGGAACGCTTATTGAAGCGAATTCTTATTACTCGTTCTCTTCCGTCTTTTTTTACACCGGCCGCACCGCACTGCTGTTGAATGGCCGCAACAACAATTTGGAATATGGCTCATACGCTCCAGGCGCTCCTGATGTTTTCATCGATGATGCAAAGTTCGCGACACGGTGGAAGCAGCCGGAGCGCTACTACCTTCTGGCATACGGCGACGAGAAAGCACGCCTGGAGCAGCTCGTTGGCCATCCGGACATGCACATAGTAAAGGAAAACGCCGGCAACTACCTGCTCACCAACCACCCGCTTCCCTGGGGCCATTAAGTCATGATGCATTGGGAAGAAAGCATACGGCTCGCTCTGGACGCACTCGGCGTGGACAAGGTGAAGGCTTTCTTGACCATGCTGGGAGTGATGATCGGCAGCGCATCAATTGTTCTGGTGGTCACCATGGCCTCTACGGGCAAAGCTTATGTTGTGGCGCAGATCGAGGGCATTGGCGCGAATCTGGCTTACGCTACGCTTGATCGCAACGGAGTCCCCGTTGTGCCCGATGATGAACTCTCCCCCGGCGATCTGGCCGCGGTGCGGCAATCGCTTTCAATGGTGACCGCTGCCGCAGGCACTTATGACATCCCTTTCGATTTCAAACTGCGGAACAAAGTCGTCCGCGCGCGCCTGGTGGGAGTGACACAGGAGTTCCAAATCATCCGCAACCTGTTTATGGTGTCAGGACGCTATTTCGATTCTGAGGACTTTATCTCGCGCGCGAAGGTCTGCCTGGTGACCGAGCACATTGCGCGCGGCGTTTTTGGTCGTGAATCGGCGGTCGGCCACGCGATGCAGTTGGAGCATCTGCGCTGCACCATCGTTGGTGTGTTCAAGGAAGGTGTACCGACCTTTGGGCAATCGGAGATACAGGATGAGACCGTCCTTGTGCCCTTCCCACTGGTGAAGACTATTACCGGCGAGAACTTTTTTCAGGTGATCTATGCGCAGGTCGCGTCTTCTGACGAGGTGCCGGTGACGACCGAGCAGATGGACCGCTTGCTGCACAGCCGCCATCGCAAGGTCGCGCGATATACGGTCCAGAACCTTTCTTCAGTGCTGGAAACCGTGCACAGCGTTTCTCTGGGCATGAGTCTGGTGTTGGTGGCCGTGGCGATTCTGACTTTGATCGTTGCGGGAACGGGAATCATGAACATCATGTTTGTGAATGTGGCCCAGAGAACGCATGAGATCGGTATTCGGAAAGCGCTTGGAGCCCGAACTGCCGAGATCCGCCTGCAATTTGTGCTGGAAGCTGCATTCATCAGCCTGGCTGGCGCCCTGATCGGAGTGGCTGCGGCGCTGGGTTTGATCTGGTTTTCGACAGGACTGGTAGAAAACGGCATGCCACTTAGAATCTCATGGGAAGCAGTCGCGCTTGCGCTTCTGCTGTCCACTGGAGTGGGAGTAATCTTTGGCTATCGACCGGCCAATGCGGCAGCGCAGCTCAATCCAGTGGAAGCGCTCCGAGTGGAGTGATCCAGAGCCATAGAAGCTATACCGCTTGTCCCGCACAATAGCCTGACGCCCACGCCCATTGAAAATTGAACCCGCCAAGATGTCCGGTCACGTCCACTACCTCGCCGATGAAATAGAGTCCCGGCACCCTGCGGCTCTCCATGGTTTTGGCGGATAGTTCGTTCGTGTCCACGCCGCCCGCCGTTACTTCCGCCTTGGCGTAGCCCTCAGTATCTTCAGGAGTGATCTGCCAGTTATGTGCCTGGTGTTCCAGTTCTTTAAGCGCCTGATTAGTCCATCCCTGCGGAGGATGCAAATCAAGCCAGCGGTCGGCAAAGCGGCTGGGGAGCGTGGCTCGGAACGCCGTTTTCGCGGCGGAAAGATCGCGGCGCACTTTTGGATCGCGCATCGCTGCCATCAACTCGCGCTCCGGCGCCAGATCTAACACCACTGGTGTTCCCGCCTTCCAATACGACGAGATCTGCAGAATGGCCGGGCCGCTCAGGCCGCGATGCGTGATCAGCATCTTTTCGCGAAAACTCTGGGAGCCAATCGAGGCGACCACCTCGGCGGAAACTCCGGCAAGGTCGCACAAATTCTCTCTATCCTGCCGATTCAAGGTGAACGGCGCCAGAGCCGGATACGGCTTAACAATCTTGAGCCCAAATTGGCGCGCAAGATCGTAACCGAACGAGGTCGCACCCATTTTCGGAATGGAAAGGCCACCAGTTGCGACGACCAATGCCGCCGCGGAAAACGTCCTTTCGCCAGCGCGCACGGCAAACTTGCCGTCATGTTCAACGCCGATAATATTTACGTTGGTAAAAATATCCACGCCGGCGGCGCGGCACTCTTCTTCCAGCATGGCGACGATCTGTTGTGCTGAGCCATTGCAAAAAAGCTGGCCCAAAGTTTTCTCATGATAGGCGATGCCGTGCTTCTCCACCAGAGCGATAAAATCAGCAGGCGTGTAGCGGGCCAGGGCCGACTTGGCAAAGTGCGGGTTGGCGGAAATGAAGTTTTCCGGACGGCAATGCAGGTTGGTAAAGTTGCAGCGCCCGCCTCCGGAGATCAATATCTTTTTCCCGATTCGCTCAGCGCGTTCCAACACCACGACGCGGCGCCCGCGCTTGCCGGCTTCAATGGCGCACATCAGGCCGGCCGCTCCGGCGCCCAGAATGATCACATCCCAAGTTTGCATAAATGAAATTGCCGGTGCGCGCGTCGTGCCGAGATCAAGCCAGCCATAAGTAAAGCTGCGCTAGCGGCGGAGTGTGACTATGGTGATCACCACCAACCCGAGCGTCATTACGATGTTCCAGACGAGAAGAGCCAGCAGCCACTTGCGCAGGCGCTCTTCACGCGCGGCCACCACGTTGTTCAGGGCATCGAGATTGGACTTAAACTGCAAGGCATAAGCCTTGAGCTGGTCCACGTCGGCAGCGAGCAACTCGACTGCATCAGGAGCGGTCTTCGATTGGGCCTGCTCTTGTGCCTGGGTGCGAGACTTCAGAGAGTCGCGCAAAACCTGGCCGCCATGCTCCGCAGCAATGGGCGCCAGAACGCGCAATATAGAAGATAACCATCCCATCCAGACGCTCCTTTGGGGCTGACCGGTGTAAAGGTTATTAGACCATAAAGGCGCGTTCCGCCTGGGTTTTCCATGGGTCTGCGCTGTGCTAACCTGTTGATGGCCTTCCTCAAGCCGGGATGGCGGAATTGGCAGACGCAGCGGACTCAAAATCCGCCGAGGTTCACCCCTCGTGGGGGTTCAACTCCCCCTCCCGGCACCAGCTGAAAACCGCACTCCTTTACATAGTTGGAGTTGCTCTTTTTTCTGGGTTGCGACAAGACCTCGAGATCTTCAAAAGCGAGTTGGATATGTTCGGGGATTAAAATCAGCCAAATGTCAATCCAGCTGCTTGCATTTCTAGCTCCTCTATTTCTCACTTTGTATTTCTGATTGGGTATGAGACGGACCTAACAGGAAGAGTGGGGCATTTTCTCGTCATGATTGCTACCCACATAAGCACCGAACAAAACAGCGACCGGCGACGCTTGATGTCCCGTTTCCCAAAACGTAAATGGCAATATTTGTAAATTTCCGGCTCACCCTTTTCACCTTGACACGCCTTATCTAGGCATAGATAATCTATGCCTAGAACACATTATGGCGAAAAATGAAATGATTCCCGGCACTCTGGGCATGCTGATCCTCCGTGTGCTCCAGCCAGGTCCCGTCCATGGCTATGCCATCGCGCAGCGCATTCACCAGCTTTCCAATGAATTGCTCCAGGTGGAAGAAGGCTCGCTTTATCCCGCCTTGCAGCGCATGTTACTGAAAGGCTGGGTGCAGGCCGAGTGGGGGACCTCTGAAACCAACCGCAAGGTACGCTTCTACCGGCTGACCGCTGCGGGACGCAAGCAACTCCAATCTGAAATGAACGATTTTGAGCGCACACTGCAGGGCATCAAAGCTGTGCTCGCCAGGGCCTAAGGAGAGATTATGAGTCAATTTTTCCGCCGCGTTTATTACCTGTTGAACCGCCGCCGGCTCCAGCGCGAACTTGAGAATGACATGCTGGCCCACCGCGAGATGATGTCGGCTGAACTCCGCCGCGACTTCGGCAACCCGGCCCTGCTGCGCGAAAATTCTCATGCTATCTGGGGCTGGGGCTGGCTGGAACGATTCTTTCAGGACGTCCTCTTTGGCGTCCGCCTGTTTTACAAGGCACCCGCGCTAACCCTAACAGCGATCGCCGTTCTGGCCCTGGGCATCGGCGTGAATGTCACCGCGTTCAACTTCGTTGACATCATGTTTTTCCGGCCCTTGCCTGTGCGCGATCCCCATTCACTTGCCCACTTCACTACTCAGTTCAACAATGGCTCTTCTACCGTCGTCGCCTATCCGGCTGCTATTTTTTATCGCGACCACAGCGATGCTCTGGCGAGCGTAATCGCGCAGGCGGGTACGCAGATGACTTTGAGTGAGAGAGAGCCGCAAAGCCTTCACATCTCCCTGGCTACCACAAATTATTTAAGCGACTTGGGGGTTTCGGCAGTGTACGGACGCGTGTTTGCCCCGCACGTGGATGACACGCCTGACGCTGCTCCAGTCGCTATGCTTAGCTACGGGTTTTTTCAGCGTCATTTCGGCAGCGATCCCAGCGTGGTCAACAAAACCATCCGGATCAACCAGCGTCCCGTAACGATCATTGGTGTTTTGCCTGCGCGTTTCATCGAACTTGATCCTGGCGGCGCCGAGCAGGAGGATGACATATGGCTACTGATTGATAAGGAACCGTATTTCGTTCCCGACACCAAGATGCTCACTAGTTTTGATCCGGCGGATTCGGGCGCGCGTGTGTTCGGAAGATTCAAACCCGGTATAACCTTTAGAGCCGGAGAGCAGGCGCTTCTTCCGCTCGCCGCAGAACTGGAGCAACTATATCCCGGCAAGATCCATAAGGGCGAGCATCTGCGCGTTTCCGCCGGTGGATATGCTGCTGAATTCAACGCCGAGGATGTGCCCGCATTCGGCCTGTTTGCCGCGCTCGTGCTGCTGGTTCTGGCGGTCACCTGCGGCAATCTGGGCAATCTGCTGCTGGGGCACGCAGTTACTCGTGAACGCGAGATATCCATTCGCCTCTCGCTGGGCGCCACGCGTAGCCGTATTCTGCGACAGTTGGTTACTGAAAGTTTTCTGCTGGCTATGGCAGGTTCTGGTGCAGCCCTGATTCTGAGTTTCTATGCCTCTCGAGCCTTGCTGCTGATCGCCGGTGGTCCCTTTCTCGGCTTTGACGTTATGCCGGGTTGGCGGACCATGGTGTTCGCTCTTGGCCTGGGTATCTTAGCCTGCGTGTTGTTCGGCTTGCCGGCTGCTCGCCAGCTGTCTCGAGAGCGCCATCGCGTATCCCGCGTGCGGTCCCTTTTTATGGCCACACAGGTTGCCGCTAGTTGCGTTTTGCTGGTGGTCTCCGCTCTTCTGGTACACGCTCTTGGTCGTGCGTTGCACTCCGATCCAGGTTTTGACTACGCCAAGGTGGTTGCTGTTGACCCGCAGTTGTACGCTCACTCGTACTCTTCCTCTGCTGCTCTTGGATACATCAAGGACCTGAAGCAGCGCGTGTTGCAGGCGCCCGGTGTGGAGGCCGCGGCGATGGTCTTGCATCCGCCGTTGGGAAATGACATTACGATGGGGCACGGCGTATCCACGGATGGAAGCAAATTCGACATCTATTACAGTGAAGTGGATCCTGACTTCTTTCAAGTTATGTCCATCTCTCTGCTGCGTGGGCGCACCTTCAAGCCCGGAGAGCAGGGCGCGGCCATAGTGGGCGAGTCCACGGCCCGCAGACTCTGGCCGGGCAAAGATGCTCTGGCGCAGATGTACGACTTCAATCGCAAGAAGCTGCCGGTGGTCGGCGTGGTAAGCGGCGCTCACATCATGGCCCTTCGCGATGGTGATTCGGGCGAGGTCTACCTGCCTATCGACGAGAAAAAACTCACCGAAAGCGTATTGCTGGTGAAGAGTACGCGCCCGCCGGAGGAAACTGCAGCCATAGCGGGACAACTGGCCCGCAGCCAGGATCCGCAACTGAGTCCGATCATAACTACATTGAAGCATGCCTACGATGAGAAAGTAACGGACTCCGCGAAGCTTACCGGTGTGATTGGCGGCATGGGCGCTCTGGCGCTTATCCTGGCCGCGATTGGCCTGTACGGAGTGGTTTCTTACAACGTGGGGCAGCGGACCAAAGAAATCGGCATTCGCATGGCGCTCGGGGCCGCGCCCAAAAATGTGCTTGGCAGCATTTTGTTCAAACTGTTAGCGCCGCTTAGCGCTGCTTTTGCCGTCGGGCTGGTACTGGCTGTGGCGCTGTCATTTGTGCTGCGGAACCAGTTGTATGGCATTGACCATCTGGATCCCCTCAGCTATCTTGCGGCTGCCGTGGTTCTGGCCAGCGTCAGCGGCTTGGCAGCCTTGATCCCTGCGCGTCGCGCCACAAAAGTGGATCCCATGATCGCTCTCAGAACAGAGTAAAAAAGAGCGGAGTAAAAACTTTTCCCGTCTTGAGCGCACAGGGTAAGCGGAACCGTCATTTATCGATTGCCGTCGGCATATTTCCATCGCTTAGCTTCTGGCGATTTTTGCGAACCCTCTACCTGTATTCTCAGCCGTTATGCCCACCCGGGTATGACACTTTTCGCTGCAAACAAAAGCTCAAGTGCGGCAATAATATAGCTGACTGACTACGGCCGGAGATGGCGGGAGGTCGCGGTTTTTTGCGGGTGATTCGCTCTTTTTTCGTTGCATCTCTCAGGGTGAATGCTGTACTAACAGAAACGGGACGTGCTCCGGCTGACACCGAAACACGCCCCTAACCAACCGCACCACTCTAGGAGGCGCAATTGGCTGGCAATAAGAATACCCGTTCCCGCAAGAGACGCACAAAGTCAGACTTCCCTCAGGTCACTGGAAAAGTGGTTGAAGCCTGACCTGAACCCGGAGGACCAGTCCCTTTCCATACCCAGTCCACGCCTGGAGAGTTTGCACCTGGGTATGGAATCGGAGGTGCGGGAGTTGATGGTTGGGAGGTCCCCGATTGGGCCGGATTTTGGGAGGGCTGAGGAGGCGCGGGGGAATTGGGGGCCCTTTTTTGTCACTTGGGTCAGAGCAAGAGCAGGTTACATCGGGTGGGGCAATTGCGGCGCACTCTGGTACCCATCCGCATCCGCTTTGCTTGCCGGATTACCGTCCACGAATCCGAACAGATTCAGAGATTGCGGATTATGGAAATCCGCATATGGTAGCGGCACCGGCGCTGCGCTCCAGTCCGCCGAGACCCAGCGCCCCAGCCCATTCGAGTAATACCGCGCGCCGAAGTAGTCGAGGCCGGTTCCCTCATTTTCATTCTAGACACTAGTTCCCCAACCGTCATAAAGTCCGCCGCAAGAATCCGCCAGTCGTACAAGATCGTCGATGAACTCGTGTCTCATTGTTAAATCTATCGATTGTTGTACGACAGTCTCCAGATTCCATCGATCGGGATCTTTAGCTATCCCTGCAGGTCCATGAATCAGTATTTCGAACCCTCGTTCCTTGAGGGAGGCAGCTAGCTTAGCAGTATCTTCTTTGCTCCAAGTCCAAAAGTGGCACTCGATTATCCGTGGCTCCCTGAGATCCACATTTTTTCTCAAGAACAACTCGAGCAATGACGCATCTCGAACCTTGTGGCCGGAAATGACCTCGTCTATTGTCTTTGCCTTAGCCATTATCCTAAACGTCCTCAACTTTCTACTTTTTCAGCAAATGTTCCCGGTTCTTGCCGATGGGATTTCTGATGTTTGATGTTCTTGAGCTTTTTTTCGATCTGACTCCACCGAATTGCTGTATTCGTTTATGCTCTGCTATCTCTCGTGCTGTTTTGCCACCCTTGACTTCAGTCCTGACACCTCTGTGCCAGGTGCGAATTTACCGGATCTTTCGTGTTGAGCTACTCGATTTGAGATATCTCCTGACTGTCCGACATAGGTTTTTCCGGGTGCCGTGGCATCCAGGCCCTCGTATACTCCCTCCTTGGGAAGGGCAGCTTTTGGCGCCGCGGGACCTCCAACAGACGGTTCCGATTCGACTCTGCCTCCACTTACTCCTTCGCCTTCACCTTCACCGCCGGAGACTACCACAGCATACGACACTGCTGTGCCCGCTGCGTTAAAAGCAGTACCCCCAGCGCGCTCCACGTCATTAGAGGGCTCATTGGCCGGATTAGGAGGCATGTCCCAATTTGCTCGCGCATTCGCCGCCCACTGCTTTCCAGCGCCCACAAAGAGAGATTTTGTAAATCCGCCTACATCATTAGCAAACCGATTAGCGATCCTCGGGGCAGTGCCCATCCGGATCCGCCTTACTTGCCGGATTGCCGCCGACGAATCCGTATAGATTTAAGGACTGAGGATCGCTGAAATCCGCATACGGCACCGGCACAGGCGTGGCCGACCAGTCCGCGCTCACCCACCGTCCCAGGCCGTTCGAGTAGTAGCGCGCTCCGAAGTAATCAAGGCCGGTTTCGGAGTCGCGTTCTTTGCCGGTGAATTTGTAATGATTGGAATCATTGGCAGTGATTTGCAGCTCGCCGCCCCACGGATAATAGTCCGACTCACTCTTGATGTTCCCGGCCGAATCGGTAATCACTGAAGCGGTTTTCAGATGGTCAGAGAAGTAATAAAAAACGCCGCCTGCGCCGTTTGCGCCGTCGCGGCGGGCCAGGCGTTCGCCGTCAAAAAAGATGTATTCACTCTTAATGGCGTCGCTGAGATCGGTCTCGGCCACTACGCCCGGTGTCATGTACCAGTAGAGCGTGCCGCTGGTGGCAGTGGCCGGCGGCGCTGGCGTGACTTTCTCCACGCGGTTGCCATCGCCGTCATAGATGTAGCCATAGCCCGCAGCGCCGGTGAGGCGGTTTTCAGAATCATAGGTGTAGGTCTGCGCCGGCAGCGTAGCGTTAAACGTCATGTTGCCCGCCGCGTCGTATTGATAGTCAGAGCCTCCTGAAGCGTGGATCCAGTTGTGCGCGTCCGCGGTGACGCCCAGGTTCTCTGCTGAGCACTTGGTTACGGCCTTGGCCAGCAGGTTGCCCCAGGCGTCATAGCTGTAGCTATTGCCCCAATATTCGGTTTTGTTCTGAAGGACTTTGACGCTGCAATCAGTTCCGGCGTCCTGGGCCGAGATCAACCGGTTCAGGGCATCGTAGGTGAAGCTTTGACTGCGGGGTTTGCGTTCTTTTATTGGACACTGAGGAAGGCGGCAAGTTAGAGTGCTGTATTAACAACCATGCAGAAGATTGAACCTATAAATGAGAAGGAAGCAGCTTGGATAAAATTCCAACTTGAGAGTGCTTCGCGGTTTGTTGAAGGCTTTTCACCCGGTGACAGTGGACAGACATCCACTTTAGGCGCCCTCGATCGCGCTTTCGTTGCCTGGATTGCTTCTGGACCATTGGATACAGATTTGGTAAATGCTGTTATTAACTACGTAGGAATCGCCTTCGGTCAGGCCCTAGTTGATGGGATTGGACTCACGTGGGTCGTCGCTACCGATGATCAAGGTTCGGATTTGGCGGTCCACGGCTTTCCAGACAGAGGGGACATTTTGATCTATCCGGCAAACTTCGTCGCCAAGAGATGGCAACGGAGGGAAACCAACTTCCTCGAGGAAGCATATCAACGGATTGCGAGCGATGTCCGTGGAGTCTTCAGACGATGGCAATTCTAACTAGTCAGGTGATCGCTAGCGTTGACAGTATGCCTCTGCGCTTCCTCCAAAGACATTATTGGTGATCCAGGCTTGAGTTTTTGGATAGTTTTTACAACAACTGCGTTCCTCCCATAAAAAGCTTCATCAAAAAGTTTGATATCCAAAGCCTCGCAATAACGCTCGAGCATGTCGTCTGTAAAACGTTCCACTATGCGACGCGCGGCGTACTTTCTCGATTCCTCAAAAGGTTGTTCTTTGCCAGTAGCAGAGAACAGCCATGTGCCCCCATCGTTCATAGCGACCACGGCCCTCTCCTGATTCAACCAATCCGTCGGATGAGTTGTGAACAATCTAAAACTTACAATTCCATAAATTCTAAGGGCGCTAGGATCTTTCATCTTGCTGCGATCAGGGGAGCAATGGGCCACCACACCTTCACATGGAATGATCGAGCAGAGATAGCCCACCGGGCTCTCCGGGTCGCTCATCTTAAGGCCATTATTAAAAAATGCAGTCCATCGGGAACGTGTTTCTATCAGAACAACCTTTGTTGGAGGCGTCGTGAGAGGATCTAAGCACATTAAAGCCTGCGCCAAAGAGCAGCTTAGTCTTGTATGAGTCGGCTGCTCACCAATTTCCGCGCCGAGTTTGGATTGCCATCCAAGAAACACCTCCAATATTTGATCGAGCGTAGCGCTCAAAAATCCGACCTGATGACTCAATGGAGCAAACCTGCCGTTTAGCAAAGTTTTCAAGACAGAGACCTCATTTGATGATTTTAGTCTGCGCTGCCCCATTTGGATCGTTAGTCTGAGTCCGTGCTGCGTGACTGTCCCCCCGCCCGTTTGCACTCTTCTCATACTCGGTATACACCCGTTGACCATTTGTCTCTGTCCATTGGTTGTCCGGCCGATTAATACCAACCCGGTCACCTTGAGCATTGACCTGCTGTTGATTAGTGCGAATATCCGTTGCACCTCGGCTCCGCGCTGCCGCAGCGTCCGCCTGAGCCTCGGCATTCTGGGCCGCGTTTGGTCCCACTGTACTATTTCCGTTGTTTGCCGCAGGAGCTTTTGGGTTTGCAGCTTTATCTTGCGGTAACCGAGTATCTGACTGCTGGTTGACACTATTGCTCGGCTTATTATTATTCTGCTTATTGTCATGCGATGACGACTGAGGGCAAGAACATTGCTGTAGGCGTTCTCCCATGTATTGCAATATTGGATTCCCGCCAGACGAGGGCAGAGAAGTGCTCCTCTCATGAATAACTTCCTTAACAAAATTGATCACCGCATGTGTTATCAAAAGGGAACCGTAATTGAGAAGTTTGCCCTCCAAATCTTCATGCCCATCCG
>JBARMK010000159.1:0-15689 GCA_049802395.1 Candidatus Angelobacter sp. | reverse complement strand
AAGTGGACCTGGCGCGCAAGCTGATTTATTACGACAAATTGGCGGGCGATCCGCTGCAGATTTACATGCAGCATTTCACTGGGCTGGATAAACAGCCACAAGTGGAAGCTGCGCCGCTGGAATCATTGTCTGTCGAGGACAAGCTGAAGCGCTGCATCATCAATGGCGAGAAGGCACTGGGCGAAGGCGCGCAAAAGCAAACGTTGGAGCAGATCCTTGAAGATGCGCTGGAAAAATATTCTCCGCTGGAGATCATCAATACCGTGCTGCTCGACGGCATGAAGACGGTGGGTGAACTCTTTGGCGCGCGCAAGATGCAGTTGCCTTCAGTGCTGGACTCCGCTGGCGTGATGAAGCAAGCGGTCGCGTATCTTGAGCCGAAGATGGAGAAGAAAGAAGGCAACCAGAAGGGAACGCTGGTGCTGGCCACGGTGAAGGGCGATGTCCACGATATAGGCAAAAACCTGGTGGACATTATTCTTACCAACAACGGCTACAAGGTAGTGAACCTGGGAATCAAGCAGCCATCAGATTCGATTATTGCTGCAGCAAAACAGCATGGAGCGCACGCCATCGGGCTGAGCGGGCTTTTGGTGAAATCCACGCTGGAGATGAAATACGTGATTCAGGACTTGCAAGCGCAAGCGCTGGATTACCCGGTGATCTGCGGCGGCGCCGCGCTCACGCGCAAATATGTGGAAGACGATCTAAGGCGCGAATACTCGAATTCGGTGTTCTACGCCGACGATGCGTTTACCGGCCTGCACCTGATGGACGATCTGACTTCAATCAACGGGGTGCGGGAAAAGAGGCTACAGGAAGGACGCACGGTGAAGGAGTTTGCCAAGACCACGGCGATTGCCGGGGCCGCGCCTTCTACCAGCACTGAGCGGTCACCAGTGGTGCATCCGGCGCCGAACATTCCCGTGCCGCCGTTTTATGGCGTGCGTGTGCGCAAAGACTTTGATCTGAATGAGGTGTTCAAGTACATCAATCATACCGCTCTATTCAAGAACCAGTGGCAGTTGAAAACAGCATCGCAGGCGGATTACCTGCGGCTGGTGGAAGAGAAGTATGTTCCCGTACTGGCAGAGCTGCAGAAGGAAGTCATCGCAAAAGACTGGTTTGAGCCGAAGGTGGTTTACGGTTACTTTGGCTGCCATGCCGAAGGCAATGATGTCCTGCTCTACGATATGCCGGAGACACGAAATGTGATTGCGCGGTTTACCTTCCCGCGCCAGCACGAAGGAAGGAAGCTTTCGATTGCCGACTTCTTTGTGCCAAAGATCTCGGGCCAGTTTGATGTGATCGGCTTATCTGTGGTGACGATTGGCAGCCGAGCTTCAGTAGAGACCAAGAAACTTTTTGATGCCGGCGAGTTCACCAAATATCTCTACCTGCATGGCTTGAGCGTCGAGACTGCGGAGGCCCTGGCGGAGCTGTTCCACAAACAGCTGAGAGAAGAGCTGGGAATCGCCGGAGACGATGCGCCACGCCTGAGTGATTTGTTTCACCAGAAATACCGTGGATCGCGGTACTCATTTGGATATCCGGCGTGTCCGAACCTTGAAGACCAGACCAAACTCTTTGCGCTGCTGAAGCCGGAGGAGACGATTGGAGTGCGGTTAACCAGCGGTTTCCACATGGAGCCGGAGCAATCGACTTCGGCGATCATTGTGCATCATCCGCAGGCGAAATATTTCGTGGTGTAAGGGCGCGCGCCTGCCCCAGCCGTTCTAGCTGGCAAGCTTTGTCTGCAGGGCTTTGAGATAGCTATCGATTGTGGCTGTATGACCAATGATGAAGCGGGAGACGAAGCGGAAGAGCGGATTGTAAACTTCGCCGTCCTCGGTGACGGTGAGTGAGCAAGCTTGGTCGCCGGGAACGAGGTCATAGGTCCAAGTGCCGCCGAAGGGAAGGTTGGGATCTGCGATGCGCACTACCAGCCTGCGCGGGGCGGAGGATTCGATGGCTTCATACGTGATGGTCTGCCCGTGCTTGTCGGTTTCGCGCCACTTGCGGTGGCCGTTTTCGGACGAAAGCTCTTGATAGTTCGTGATGTCAGGCCGCCAGGTTGGCGGGCCGGAGATCAGGTTCCAAACTGTTTCTGCGGGCTGACGGAGTGAAATCGTCCGAGAAAACGCGATGCTTTAGCGGCAGAAGGGCGCCGATGAGTACGATGAGAAGCAATAGGCCCACAATGGATACCACCGTGATCAGCAGCCATTTCATGCATCAATCCTTTCGTTTCTCTCTTTTAACTTGAGATTATATTGTCGCGCAGTGACCTGCGTGGTTGCATTTCCGATACTGGGTGATTCGAAGCTATGACCTCAGTTGCTATAATCCAGTGCCTGAATCGATCGCTAAGTCGAAGGACGTAAGAATGAATGCTCTGAAAAAATTTGAACCAACCGCTTATGCCGCGTTGCGCATTGTATTCGGTTTTCTTTTTGCCTGCCACGGCGCAACCAAGGTATTTGCGATTATAGGCGGCCACAAACCGCATGATGTGCTGGGATGGACCGGCGCAGGCATCGAACTCGTCGGCGGGGTGCTCATTCTTATCGGCCTGCTCACCCATCTGGCCGCATTCATTGCCAGTGGAGAGATGGCGGTGGCTTACTTTATGGTTCACCAGCCTCGCGGCCCTTTGCCTATTCAGAATGGGGGAGAACTGGCTGTGATTTATTGCTTTGTCGCGCTGTTCATCGCGTGTCGTGGCGCTGGGAAGTGGGGCGTTGACAAGGGCTGATCCGAGTTTTTAGTCGCTTACGGATTGAGTATTTGCGTGCGCGGAAGTCTTGTAGCGGTCCAAACCTCGGCTGAATTGTTGTAACGATTCGCGCATCGACTCCGCCGGCGTGCCAACACCGATTCGAAAGCGGTCCGGACTTTCAAAGAACTTTCCTGGGACGACTGAAGTTTCGAAGTCAGTGCGTAGTAGCTGGCAAAGCTCGTTCACGCTGCCGTCCTTCAGACGTGGAAAGACGATCGTCCCGTACTCCGGCCAGAAATAATCTAGGTCATCGCGTGAGCGCAAGGTGTCTTGCAGCAACTGCCGATTTACATCCAGCATTGATTTCATACGCGCGGCTATCTGATCAAGCTTGGCAAAAGCGACCACGCTTAGCAGTTCGGCTGGATGAGCGAACGTTGCGCCATGCAGGTCATTGATGCGAAACATGCGCCGGGCCAGTTCTGGCGCCGCAAGGACCCATCCACAGCGCAGCCCGCTCAAGCCGTATGCCTTGGTCAAGCTGCTGGTAACGATAAAGCGATCGGGATCGATATGGAATGCACTCTGCGGCTCGGCTGCAAACAGCATTTCCCGGTAAACCTCGTCCACCAGGACGTAAGCCCCAACTTTGTGCGCCAATCGGCCGACGTCACGCAGAGTAGAGTCGGGAGTCAAGGCGCCGCTTGGGTTATGCAGGTTGCAGATGGCAATCACGCGAGTGCGCGGCATGAGATTGCGCTCGATGTCCGCCGGATCGATGGCAAAGTTATTATCCGCGCGACGAGGGAAGCGCTTGACCTCCAAGCCGAGATAGCGGGCAGTGTCTACTATCAACTCATACGTCGGTTGTTCCACCAGAATTTCGTCGCCGGGCTCCGTAGTCGCCGCCAAGGCAAGGTAGTTCGCTAGTGAGGCGCCAACGGCGCTCACGACCGATTCCTGCGGCACGCGGTAACGTTGGCTAATCGCCTGCAACAGCGGTTCGTAGCTGTAGATGGAAGGGCCATTGATTTCCAGTTGGTCAATGGTTACTCCCAATTCTGCCAGTGGAAAACTAGCCATTCCGCTGGTTGCGAGATTGTATCGGGCAGTGGAGTGCAGTTTGGCCCACTCCATATAAGGGGAGATCGCTTTGCTTCGGGAATACGTCATGCTTTTGAAATCCATCTCCAAATGTAATACACGGGAATGCCCGCCACCAGAATAGCCATGCCGATCAGCGTATTTTCAGGAAATCTATATACGGTATTGGCTACTACTCCGCCACAGGCGAGGCAGAAGAGAGTGGTGGTATAAGGGTGCCCAGGCATTGGAAATGCGGATCGTGCCGGCGATCGACGGCGCAGAATGAAGAGGCAGCCTGCAGTCAGGGTCCAGAAACTGGCGTCCATGGATGTAACGTAATTCAGGATCTTGTCATAGCTGCCGGTGAGCAGGATCACCATTGCCCAAATGCTCTGTATGGTGATAGCAATTACGGGCGCCTGCGTTCGGGGATGAACCCAGGCGAGTTGGCGAAAGAACAGGCCATCTTTGGCCATGGCAAAGTAAACGCGCGGCGCAGTGAGTACACTCTGGCTTAGAAAACCGAGCGTAGAGACAGCGATGCCTAGAGCGATGATGCGTGCGCCTTGTTCGCCCAGCGCCAGGCGCATCACCGCCGAGGCCGGCGTTGACGTTTGCGCCAAATTCGTAACGCCCAGGGCGCGCACGCAAACATAGTTCACCAGGCTGTAGCAAACGGCCACCCCAATCACACCCATGACCAGGGCGCGGGGAAGATCACGCCGTGGATTCTTCATTTCGCCACTGGCAAACGTTGCCGTTTGCCATCCACCGTAGGCAAATACCACCGGGACCAGGGCAGCTCCAAACGATGAAAAGAAACCGGGAGAAAGCGGCTGGTCCAGAAGCGGCTTCCATGTAATGTGTCCGCGAACCAAAAATGCGCCCGCGCCCACCAGCAGTGCGATGGCTAAAATTTTCAAAACCATCAGAGTGCTTTGTACCGTTCCTCCAGCACGAACACCCATGCAGTTGATGATAGTCAGCACTGCCAGGGCAACAACCGCCACCTGCCAGTCGCCGGCGTGTAAGCCTGTCAGTTCCAGAAAATAGCGCGAGAAAGTGACGGCTACAGCCGCCATGCCTCCCGTCTGGATCACCAACAAAAGAACCCAGCCATAAAGAAAGGCAACCAGCGGGTGATAGGCCTCGCGCAGGTAGGCATATTGGCCGCCGACGCTCGGCATGCGATCAGCGAGTTCCGCCCAGATGAATCCCGCTGCGAGTGCAATAAATCCTCCGGCAAGCCATGCGCCCAACACCAGGGCAGGGGTATGCACTCTCTGTGCAACCACTGACGGGTTCATGAAGATCCCGGTTCCAATGATTCCGCCCATCACCAGCATGGTGGCATCAAACAGCCCGAGCCGCCGCGCCAGAGGTTGCGAAAGATCGGAATGGATTTGCGGAGCTGGTGAATTCAATTGGTTTTAACCCCTGACTCCGAATAGTAAGCGACGCAGCCTGCAAAAAGGTAGCAAATCCATGAGCGGATAGTTCAATCGCAACTCTGGGCAGGGGCCCGTTTAAGACTTTTTTGGGACTTACCTTATTACGTTAACAACACAGATTCCAACACGGAGCAAGCCTGCTTCAGCCACAGACGGCCTCAGGGCGGTAATCAAAGGTAACCATCAATGTGGCACATAGCGCAGGTCACGGGTAGCATGGATTGTTGGCGGATTCAGTAATTCTTACGTGCGGCGACCCAGTGCCAGCCAACATAAAAGTGTAATGGGCTGGAGAAACAGCGCACAGAGCCGAAACCAGCAGATCGAAGTTCTTTTTTTAGCGCGCTGCGGGAAAGCCCTACCTCGTGTGTATTGGTCAGGATGCCGACGCGGTAAGAAACAACAGTGTGAGCGATGTTGGGCTCATCGCATATCAGTAACCAGCCGCCGGGCTTCAGGGCGCGGCAGGCAGCGTGGACTGTCTTTTTCCAATCGAATGCATGGTGGAGGGCTTGATACACAATGATGCAATCACAGCTCTTTATCTCCTTGTCCACCAATTCCATCGGGAGAACCATAAAAGATAAATGTCCCGGGATGCTTCGACACTCGAAGGCACTGACCTTGCGGCTGTGCCTCTGTATTTCGATTTCGGCAATGCTGGTGCCGATGACATGGAAGCCGGTCATGGCCAACATCTTGCTCAGCCATCCGTGGCCGCACCCGAGTTCTACGATGGAGGCCGGAGGCCGGATTTGTAATCGCCGCAAAATGGCCCGGATGCGGCTAACGTTTTGCGTGTGCTCTTCAAACTCGTTGCTGTCAAAATGGAACGGTTTTATGTTGTTAAGCCCTATTACTTGCTCGCCCGTAAGGCCAGACATCGCATGGGTATAATTGCGCTCATTCTCCCATGCGGATTCGCGGTCAAACACCGGCGGGAAGTCCCCCGTTGACCAATCACGAAGCACCAAAAACAATCCAAGTTTGGCCTTCTGGATCTTGTTTAATGGCATGTGAGAATTGATGCGGTTCTCTTCCCACAAATCCCGCGTGCCAGAAAGCAGCGAAGAATTACATAAAGACAAGACGGCTCGCCTGAATGCGCCAGCCATCCTGCTAGATACGGGAGAATGAACCGCAGATTCTCTCATAGAAGTTGAAATTCTAAGACTATCGATGAGCGAGATAATTTACAATTCCGGTTTTCACTGGAGGCGGAATGAAGCAACAGAAATGGTGGCAACTGATTACATGCACCGGGTTTGCCTTTTTATTTTGTTCCTGCAGCAACTCATCCCCAAGCAGCGGAACCGTGGCCCCGGCGGCAAGTCCAGCACCTGCGAATGCCAATGTTCAACCGCAATCACCGGTCGCTTTGATCGATCCGTGCTCCAAATTCAGCGCGGCCGATGCACAGGCCATCATGGGTGTACCGATGAAAGTTTCACCCGGGCATGGCGCCGTTGTCTGTCTGTATGAAGAAGCTTCGCCCAAATCCGGCATCGACACAGCTCGCGTCTCGCTCACGGTTCATGTCTACAACTCTGGGGCGGAAGAGGACCGGGCGTGGAATAACATGAAAGTAGTCCGCAACCTCCAGGCCGGCGAAAAAAATATTACGCAGCTGAGCGGTATCGGGGACGAGGCGTGGTGGGATGGACACATCGAGAAAGGAAAGGTTGACGTCGGAGGCGTCCTGGCCCGGAAGGGAAGCTCCGATCTGATGCTGGAATCGGCCACGCTCGGCTATCGCGCTTCAGCCGGGCAGCTAAAAACAATAGCCAAGCGAGTCGCCGATGAATTGAAGTAGTCGCGATCTCCTTCGCTTCAGGCCCGGATCTTCTTCTGCCTGCGTCCGCTGGCAATGCGTGCCAGCAGACGTTGTCCCAGGCAGCCAAAGAGAAAAGAAATCGCCAGGACGGCGCTGGTGTGCCGTTCGCCTGAATTAAAGGTAAAAAGAGCCATGTATTCGTAGATGGCATACCCGGCTAGACTGGCGATGGCGCCAAACAACACCGGCGTGAGGGTAACGAACGAGTTGGGAATCCGAGATTCATTGCGTCCCAGAATCAGCGACTGCACGGAGCAAAACGCGGCCCCCAGAAGGCCGAAGAACAGCACGTCTGCCACCATGGCAGTGCGCCCCGGAAGGAACATGAACGGCGTAAGCGCCACGGCTGCCAACCCGCAGACCATCAGAAGGATGCGGAGCTGATCCCCCGTGACCCGTGTCTTGTAATTCTGGTCTGTGTAATCCTCGTTACGCAGCGCCAGGGCATCGGCAACGCACTCGGCGGTCAGCCGGTCGTCACTGACGGTCAGCAGGTTCTCCATCGTCTCGGCGCGCCAGGAGGACATCTTCAGCGCCTCTTCACGCAGGATACAAGCCCGATTGGCCAGCTCGGTCTGGTTCATCCCAAAAACCGCGTAGCGCTGCGCCGCATGCAGGGAAAACCATCCCCCCTCGACGTCATTGCTTTCCAGGCTGCGCTGAACATTATCGAGCTGCTCTTGTGCTGCTACTGCCCAGGAGTTGCTTGCCCCCAAGTTGCGACGTTCCAGAAAGCCTAATTCCACGCGGAAAGCTTCGGCTTCACGCAATAAACGAGAGTGCGCCCGATTGTCTTTTGCGGCAGATACCGCTGACGGCTGGCTTGGCCGCCTCGGGGCTGGTGCAGCTTGGCTTTCCACCACTGCGGGCGTCTCTGAGGGCGATTGCGTAGGTTTGGGGAGGCTACCGATCCGCGAGAGCAGAGTTTTTTCCTGCGTGTGAGTCAGGCGGTCAACGGCTGCGGGGAGCTGGAGCCAGACGGCCTCGCCGATTTCATCGGTGTTACGGGAACCTTTTTCCTCTACCAGCGTCATCTTCCAGAACAAAACGACCTTAGGTATGCCCTTGTCGGAATAGCTGATGGTGCCGAGATAATTTCCGATACGGCAGGAACAGCCGGTCTCTTCCAGGACCTCGCGCATGGCTGCTTCCTGGAATGATTCGCCATCTTTTACTTTCCCGCGGGGAAGCGTCCAGTCCTGATGGCGCTTGCGATATACCACCATCACTTCATCGCCACGGGAAGTACTACGATGCAAAATCCCGCCGGCAGCTTTAATCACCGGAGAGTCCACCGGAACGATCGGAGCAGGTGAGGTCGCCATAGTTTATGTTTCTAAGCTGGATTGTAACCTGTATCAGGAAAATTTAATCCAGTCATTTTTCAAAAGTACGCTCTCCAGCTTTGTGGGCTTGTCGACCTTCAACCTTCATGAAATTAAAACGTACTTAATCTGGGGATTTGCAGCAAACAGCAAGGAAGATGAATCAGAGTTTCGGTGCTGTAGGAACACAGCGGACGCTGTCCTCATCGCGCCACGGGTAACCGATTCAGGGCATGCACATCGCGCAAGGTCCGTTTAATGTGTTTTGCCAACAGACGGCACAAAACCTGTGGAACAACTTGTTTCCTGAGCTGCTCTTAGCTCGATTGGGTTAAGGCTTTGTTGAATTTATATTAAAAAAACATGAATTCTTAAGCCAACTGACGAGACAGGAACTCTCTCAAAGTTATCTGAGGTAAGCAGCCTTGAGGAGACTGTTCCCGGTAATTTTACTTGTTCCTTTTCTGGCCCTAACCATTGGTTGCGGTGGTGTGAAAAGTTCTTCGTCGGTTTCTCCTTCTCCCACACCTGCGCCCACGCCGGTAACTTCAGCCGGCCAAATCAAGAATGTAGTCGTAGTAATCATGCAGAACCGCTCATTTGATCATCTTTTTGGCACCTTCCCAGGCGCCAATGGAATCCAGCCAGGGGTACCTGGGTTTACGCAGAAAGACGCAAAGGGCGCCAGCGTTACCCCGCAACTTTTAACAGCCACCTCTACACCCGATTTGCCGCATGCCCGAAATGACTTCCTGCGCGTGTGGGACTCGGGTGCGATGGACAAGTACGCCTTCTTTAACGGCGTGGTTTCCATGGGCCACTACGACAACACGACACCCGGGATGGCGACTCTTTGGGGTTGGGCGCAGCAATTCGCCCTGGCGGACAATTTCTTTCCTTCTGTGATGGGAGATGCGCCGAGCAATCAGCTTTACTTGGTCGCTGCTGACGACAACAATACCCCAGGAACGCTGCAACCATTCTTTCCTCCATGCAACACGCAGGTGAAAGCCACGGCTGGTTACACATTTCAGCATGTTGGCGATCAATTGGCCACAAAAGGATTGACCTGGGCCTGGTACCAGGAAAATCTCAACGTTTGCTCCTCGTACGTTCCCCAGGAAAACCCTTTTCAGTTTTTCACTGACGCGCACAATTCAGCGAACGTGCGCGATTTATCCAAATTCACTCCCGACCTTGCTTCGGGGAGCCTGCCTGCAGTTGTTTTGGTGCAGCCAGGGCCGCCTCACAGCATGCATCCCGGCAGCGGACCCATTTCTAACGGGATCGACTGGCTAGATGGGTTTGTCCGGCAAGTCCAGGCGTCCTCGGTGTGGTCCAATACTGCCATCGTAGTTATATGGGATTCCAGCGGTGGATGGTGGGACCATGTTTCGCCTCCACAAGTGGATGCCCAGGGCTACGGCGCCAGGGTTCCCATGCTGGTGATATCTCCGTTTGCCAAGAAGAACTACATATCGCACGTGCAGATGGATGATGTTTCAATCCTGAAATTCATCCAAACCACGTTTGGCCTTGCGCCTCTCAACGCTCGAAACCAATTAGGGAACGATATCGGCGACATGTTTTCATTCTGAAGCCTTCGGAAGGCCGGAATCGCAAGCAAATAAATGAAGGGCCACGCTTTACAGGGTGCGTGGCCCAGTAATTATTTGGTTGTTCCGGAGCTTTCCGCGATGCCAAGATAGGCGCGCCGCACGAACTCGTTATTCATGAGCACCTGGCTGGGGCTTTCCAATGTGATCCGGCCGGTTTCCAGGACGTAGCCGTAGTGCGATACCTGCAGAGTATAGTTCACGTTCTGGCCCACCAGCAGAATGGTTACCCCTTGCTGGGCAATATTGGCGATAAATTCAAAGATTTCGTCGACCAGTTTAGGGGCAAGGCCCAAGGAAGGTTCGTCGAGCATCAACAACTGAGGTTCTGACATCAATCCGCGGCCGATCGCGCACATCTGCTGTTCGCCTCCGGAAAGCGTGCCGGCCATCTGATGACGGCGCTCCTTCAGACGCGGAAAAAGTTCATAAACGCGGGCCAGACCGCTGTGTGCCCGTGAGCGAATCGACCGTAGAAAGCACCCCATAAGCAGATTTTCTTCCACGGACATTCCCGGCCACAGCTGGCGGCCTTCGGGAACCAGGCTTATGCGGCGTTCTACACGCGCGCGGGCGGGTAATCGAGAGAGGTCTTCGCCGTTGAGGAGGATCTTTCCTTTCTTGACAGGAAGCACACCGGCGATAGCATTGAGCGCGGTCGTCTTGCCCGCGCCGTTCGATCCGATGATGCAGGTCACCTTGCCGCGCGCTACCGAGAAAGAAATTCCCCATAGCACTTGGGTGACGCCATAGCTCACCTCAAGGTTTTGTGCGAGCAGCAGGTTGTTCTGGTTGATATCGGGAGCCTGGAGCTCAGACACGTGGCGTGCTCCTGAATGTGCTCTTGCCCAGGTAAGCCTCAATGACCGACTCATCGTTCTGTATGTCTTCAGGCTTTCCTTCCGCCAGCTTCTGGCCGAAGTTCAGCACGGTGATGCGGTCGCAAATCGACATGATGGCCTTCATATCGTGTTCTACATACATTATGGTGGTTCCACCCTGGCGAATGAGTTGCAACAGGTCCATCATGGCAGCGGTCTCTGATCCGGTCAGGCCGCCGCAGATCTCATCCAGCAGCACAAGGTCCGGGGCGGTTGCCAGGGCGCGCGCTACTTCCAAGCGCTTCTGCTCGCCCAGGGAAATAGCTGAGGCCAGAATATTGGCTTTACGGTCCAGGCCAACGAGTTTCAGTGTTTCCATAGCCTGATCGCGTGCCGCGGTGACGCGAGTGACGGCATGGCGCCCATAATGGACCGCCACCTGCACATTTTCGAGCACCGACATTGCCTTGAAGGGGCGCACCACCTGATGCGTACGAGCTACACCCTTCCTAACCAGAGACGCGGAACCCATGCCCGTAACATCTTTGCCGCGAAAATGGACCCTCCCGCCTGAAGGGCGGACAGCCCCGGTGATCAGGCTGAAAAGCGTCGTCTTGCCCGCGCCGTTCGGTCCGATGAAGCCGCAGATCTGTTTTTCCGGGACATCGAAACTAACGTTCTTCAACGCGGCCACGCCCCCAAAGTACTTGGTCAGCGTCTGGACCTCCAGGATCTTCACGTTTACCCCTGAACCGCCGGAATACCAGCCGCAGCAATCCAAGCAGGCCTTCTGGTTCCAGCAGAATGATAATAATCAATAGTGCCCCGTAGATCATAAGGTGGAGGTTGGGAAAATTGACCACTAGCTCCTCCTCCACCATGCCAAAAACGACGCCACCTAGCACCGCACCCCAGACCGTCCCAATGCCTCCAATCACCGGCATCAGCAGGATCGATATGCCGGTCGAAAACGCAAAAACGTCGCCGGGATAGAAAAATGCGGCGCGGCGCGCATAAACACCACCGGCGATGCCGGTCAACCCGGCGGCAATGGCATGTATCCAGAGCTTGGACGTGTAAGGGTTCACACCTAAATCGGCAGCCGCATCTTCATCTTGTTTGATGGCGCGCAGTGCCAGGCCAAATTTGCTGTTGGCAATAATCGTGGATACGGCGACTGCCAGGGCGACGGCGACGATTGCCGTGTAGTAGTGCTCCAAAGGGTTGAAAGGCTTGTCTTCAATGATGCGATAGCCGCTGGCGCCGCCCGTGATGTCGATATTGTTCATAATTACACGGACGGCTTCGGTCACGCCGATTGTGGCGATCACGAAATATGGTCCGCGCAGCCGGAAGGTGGGAAGTCCAATGAAAAAGGAGGCCAGCATCGCAATTGCCGCCGCGCCCACAAAGCCGAAATAGGGGCTATGGCCTGCGTGCATGAGTAGCGCCGTAGTATAGGCTCCCAACCCGAAGAACACGGCAAAGCCAAATGAAACCTGGCCGGCCATGCCGCCCAGAAGGTTCCAGCCCAGACTTGTCGTGGTCCAGACGGCGGTGATAAACAGCAGCCGAATGGTATTGTCGCTGGGATGGGCCGCAGGCAAGAGCAACAAGAATGCCAACAAGACCCAGGGCAAGACGGCCTTCAGCCACCCTCCAACACCCGAGGGGCGCTTCATGCAGCCTTCCATTTACGGGTGAACAAGCTGGAAAGACCTCTAGGCATGATCACCAACACGACCACCAGGAGTGCGAAGGGGACTACTTGCTGATAACTGGGCGGCAGGTAGTAGTAGTTCCATCCGTGCCAGTACCACGGGAACGGAATCGCTGTACTGAATGTTTCCAGGATAGCCAGGACGACCGCTCCCAGTGCGACGCCGGAAACCGAGTCCAGGCCGCCCAGCACGATGATCACAAAAGACCGCAGCAAAAATGGCCGGCCAAAATCAGGGCTAAAGGAGTAAAGCATTCCCAGAAGTGCACCGGCGAATCCGGCGAATGCGGTCCCCAAGCCGAAGGTCAGACGTGCAGTTCTCTGTTCGTCCACGCCCACGATCTTTGCCGCATAAGGGTTCTGAATCAGGGCCCGCATTGACCTGCCGAACCAGCTTCGGTGAAAAATGATCTGCAAGACGATCATGCACACTACTGCCGCCACGAATACAACCAGCTTGACCTTGGCAATGGAAATCTCTCCGATCTGCACCGAAGAGAGAGTGAGCGGTGTCAGAATCGATTGGTCTTCATTGCCCCAGATCAGATAGGCGGCGTTCTGCAGAACCAGCCAGAATCCAAACATCAAAAGAAGAGAAGCAAGAGTAGGTGTGTCCGACTTTGGCAGCCAGCGCACCAGAACCCAATGCACGACCATGCCGAAAATAAAAAATGCTGGCAAGGCAAGCACCGCGCCCAGAATGGGATCTATGTGAAACCGCTGGAACAACTCCAGCGCGAAGTAAGCCCCTAGCATGAGAAAGCCGGCGTGGGCCAGGTTTACGATTTTCATGACACCGTAAACCACAGTCATGCCTACAGCCATAGCTGCATACACGCCAGCCAGCAATAGAGCCTTCAACAGCAGGTCAAGATACTCAACAGCATCCATGGAATGGCGATAACCCTATTTGTTCGGCGAAGGCGCCACCGGGGGGCCTGTGGCCGCGTCCTTGGGGAAAACGATGTCCACTTTGTTGTCAGGCTTGTTCTGCGTGATCACAAATGGGTACTCGCTTTGGCCATTGGCGCCGAACTTGAGCACCTGTCCGGGCAGCACGGAATCCTTGAGCTCGGCTTTTCTAAGAGCGTCGCGAATGGCGTTCTTGTCCAGCGAACCCGCAGCTTCAATGGCCTTGGCGAGGATACGCATGCCGTCATAGGCAGGCGCAGAATACCAGGAATCAACATCGTGACCGGTAAAGGCTTTGTATTCATCGGCAAACTTCTTGGCTTGTGGATAAGGCAACTTATTCGACCACCAGATGCCGGAGAAGATATAGTCCGTGCCCGCACCCAGCGCCTGGCGGGCGGCAGCCTCTGGACCACGAGCGCCATAGCTGACCATTTGGTGATGCAGGCCATTTTGCAGGTACTGGCGGTGCATGGTGATGTAATCCGGGAGGTGGGCGTCAGAGAGAAAAATATCGGCCTTGCTGCTCTTTACTTTCTGCAGCACGCCAGAGAAATCGGTGGCGCCGAGCTCGAATTTCTCGTTCAGCACGATTTGGAAATAGCCGGCATGCTTATCAGACCACTGAGTGAAACCCTGCACGTAATCCACTCCGTGGTCGGTGTTTTCCACCACCATGGCCACTTTCAGGCCCTTCTTGAGTTTGCCCTGGTCTACCAGGGAGCCAAGAAATTCGGCAGACGTGGTGCCGATGAGCGCCACCGGACTGAGGGTTCCGAATGCATACTGATAGCCTTTGCTGAAAATGGCGGTCGCTCCGGCGCCTGTGGTAATCCAGGGAGTTTTGTAGCGGTCAGCCATAACCGACTCAGCAGTTCCCAAAGCGGTGGAATAGCCTCCGAGAACGGCGATGGCGTTATCCGAGCTCATGGCCCGCTCGGTCAGGGAAGCCGATTTCTTGGAATCGGTGCCGTCATCGTAGAAGACCTCATTGATTTTGAGCTTCTTGCCTTTGCTTTTCACCATGATGCCGCCGGCATCGTTGATCTGCTTGATGGCAAGCTCTATGCCTTCTTTCTGATACTGGCCAGGCTTGCTTTCACTTCCTGTGGTGGGCAGCACTACGCCGATGGTGATGGTGTCATCTGCAGCCATGGCGTGGCTGGAGCCGGCGCAAAGCATAATGATCCCGCCAAACGCCATTGCAACTCTCGTATTGCGGCGGATGTGTTTACTAACGAAAGTTAAGGTCCCTCTCATGTGTCCCTCCTCAAGGTAGTATGCGGCGGCATTGCGAAGATCGAAGTTTTTAAGATATCAGCGACATGGCTGGTAAATACAGATGGTGCATGATATTCCTGCGAACGATGATTCACAAGCGGGAGCTTGGAGTCGGCGATCAGGCCTCAAAACCGCCCTCCGCGAAGAGGCATTTCGTAGACGATTCGTATTCTCCCTTTATTTCTGCTTGACATCTACGGTAATCCGATTACCCTAGGGTGCCAAATGGGGGTTCACGTCTGCCTGCTAGCGGAACGGGCGCGGACCTTATTCGACGGCATTGAATCTGATCGAGTAAGTCACCAGGGAAAGAAGCAGCTAACTCAGAGGCGCGACCGTAACCACCGGCCTGCGATCAGGAGATTTAGATATGGCTACAAATGCGACCACATTGTCAAACCTGCAAGGCCCGGGAAAAGATTTCAATCTCTGGACCGTAATCTGGGCCTCGTCTTCAGGCACCATGATCGAATGGTACGACTTTTACCTATACGGTACTCTTGCCGTCTTCTTTTCCACGCTGTTCTTCCCAAAGGGCAATGACACAGCAGCGTTTCTGGCCAGTTTGGCGACCTTTGGCGCCGGATTCGCGGTGCGCCCATTCGGCGCCATCGTATTTGGACGTATCGGGGACCTAGTTGGACGCAAATATGCTTTTCTGGTGACGCTGACCATCATGGGCCTTTCCACTACTTTGGTTGGGCTGCTGCCCACGTACGAGCGGGTGGGTATTCTTGCGCCGGTGCTTCTTGTAGGACTGAGGCTGTTGCAAGGGTTGGCCCTGGGAGGCGAGTACGGTGGAGCAGCTACCTACGTGGCAGAACATTCGCAAGATCATAAACGCGGCTATCTAACCAGTTATATTCAAACAACGGCGACGATTGGTTTTTTCCTGGCCCTGGCGGTCATCGGGTTCACCAGGTA
>JBARMK010000158.1:0-1519 GCA_049802395.1 Candidatus Angelobacter sp. | reverse complement strand
TCGCGCGAGAGCCGCTTCTGCCGCTCCAGCAGCATCTTCCGTTTCTCCGGTTGCAATGCGATCTCGGCCAGCTTCATGCTTGGTCCCGCCGCTGCGATAACGGCATATTCGTGCCGCCGCCAAAGTTCCTCAATCATCTCCGGCGCGGCCACGATCCAGCCAATGCGCAAGCCCGCAAGCCCATACGCTTTGGAAAGGCTGTTCACGCAGATCACCTTGTCATACATGCCCCAGAAGCTCGGTGTCTCCTCCCGGCTGAGTTCGGTGCCGCGATAAACTTCATCCGCGTGCAGCCAAGCACCGCTGCGCTGGCAAATCTGGACGATCCTGCGCATCTCTTCACCGGACAGGATGCTGCCGGTCGGGTTGTTGGGATTCACAATCGAGATCAGCTTGGTCTTGGGTCCGGCCAGCGATTCCAACTCATCCAGGTCCAGCCGCCAATTGTTTTCCGGGCGAAGCTGCGCTTCATTTACACGACACCCGAGGTTTTTCGCCAGGCCCCATACCTGACGATATCCGGGTGAGACCACAATCACTTCATCGCTAGCTTCCAGCAGCGCGCTGCAAACTATGCTGTTGGCCTGGGCCGCGCCAACGGTAACCAGCACGTGGGCGCCAGTGGCATGAGAATAGAGCGCGGCGATGCGTAAGCGCAGCAGCTCCGTGCCGTTGACCTCGGGGTAGTAGAGCGGTAATTCGAGCAGCGGTGTGGCGTCCTCGCCTGCCATGATGTCGCTTACGTTGGCACACTTCACAGAGCTATCGGCCAGGTTGTATTCCACCGTGCGCTCAAATTGCGATTGGAAATATTCGAGATCGAAAGTTTGAAATTGCATAAAACATCCTGATTACTGCGCTGAAGTACTTCGTGCCGCGGCCCCGGCTTTTCTCTGTCTCTTCCAGTAAAGATAAAATGGTACTCCCAGCAGCACGATCACGGTGCCTACCAGCGTCTCTTTTTTCTTTTCCAGCACCGCGTTAACGGCCCAGATACTGCCCAAGGCTATGTACAGCGCAGGAAGCCAAGGGTATCCGGTGCAGCGATATGGCCGCTCGACATCCGGCTTCTTGCGCCGCAAAACGAACAAGCCCACCACGGTCAGCACGTAACTGAGCACCATCATGAACATCACGTAGGTGAAAAGTTCGTCGTATTTGCCGCTGAGCGTCAGGATTGAAGCCCAGATCGCTTGCAGCACCAGGCTCATCACTGGGGTTCGCCATTGTGGATGAATCCTGGCCAGCGAGCGGAAAAACACTCCGTCTTCAGCCATGGCATAGTAAACGCGCGCGCCGCTCATCAGGCAGGGAGCCATAGCGCCGAAGCACGAGAGCGCCACCATCAGTGAAAGCCATGGCGCTACCCTGCCGGAAAACATTGATACGGCGGCTGCCTGTGCCACAGTTTCATGCGCGGCAATTTCGCTCATGGGCAGCGCATACAGATAAACCGCGTTGATGGCAAGGTAAACGGCGCCGACCAGAAGCATGCCGCCAATCAGAGAGCGAGGAAGAT
>JBARMK010000157.1:0-8922 GCA_049802395.1 Candidatus Angelobacter sp. | reverse complement strand
CGCGCATCGAAAAGATCCGAATTTATTTGGACGGGGTAGACGAGATTTCGCGGATGAATCGTCAACGTGAAGTAATTGCTCTTACACTTAAGGCCATGGAGGAAGATCCTCGCATAGAAATTGTAGTGACAGGCCGTGATTATGTTCATGGTCCGTGGTTTAGATTCTTGCCTCGAATAAGGCTCAGTGAGTTGAATGATACCCAAATCGACGAATTGGTAACCGGCCTTCTAGACGAAAACGTGGAGCAAGCGAAGGGGTTTTACGGTGAACTTGAGAAGGTGCCGAGTCTTAAGCCACTGATGCGTGTGCCGCTGTTGGCGACCCTTATCGTCTCTGTATATCGAAAGCGAACCGCTTTGCCAGAAAACCGAGTTAAGCTTTACGACATCTTCCTGGATTTGATGTGCGGAGGATGGGATATCGCCAAAAATGTTTTACGTCCAACCGCTTTCGGAGCCCAAGCGAAGCTCTCGGTACTCACGCGCTTGGCGGGCATTGCACACCTAAACAGGAAGAGGGACTTCACTACGCATGAACTACGTTTAGCAATAAGAGATACAACACCTGCGCTTGAGAGTCGCCATAGTGAATTGCTGGACGAGGTTATCCAAGATGGCGTTCTAATTCGTAGTGGTAATGTTTATGCGTTTAAACATCTGTCCTTCCAGGAATATCTGGCTGCAAAAGACATACATGGCCCCACTGGACGACGACAACAACAGGTGCTGCGCTGGTATCTGAACGGAGAAGACTGGTGGTTCCAGACGCTGGCTTTTTATGTTGGAATGCTTGGGAATCCTAGTGACACAGAGAGATGGATCAGATCTCCTTCGACGAATTTGGATGATCTTTCGGTGCGCACTAGGATTGATAAGCTCTTACAAGCGATCAAGGATGCCTTTCCGGGGTACCGTACTAAGTTACAAATGGCTGAAGAGAAGGCATCTACAATCTGAGCCCTGAGTTCTTTTTTGTGCCGCCCCTCCGGGGCTCCGGCATGGACGCGATCTACCGAAAGGTCATACCCCTTGTAGTAATTTCGATATTGTTATCTTGAACCCATCGGCCAACGTTTCAAGCATCGGTAGCGACGGGCAAACCTTGGCATTTTCCCATTCTGAGATGTTACCCCTGTCAATCCCAAACTGATGCGCCATCTCGATCTGGCTCAGCCCTGCCTGCTCCCTCAAATAGCGGAGTCTTCTGCCAATCCGAATCGTTATGTTTTCCCTTGACACCCTTCAATTTTCGCCTGTAGGATTCCTCCGACCTATCGGTTACAACCGACAGGTCTATAGAATACAAATTTCCATGTTCAGACTCCTCCGTAACTTCCCCTGGAAACAGACGCCCTTGATCATCGTCGGCTTCTTCATCAGCCTGATGATCGGGCCATTCATTTATGAGAAGAAGGGCAAATGACGGAGCCAGCCATAAATGACGGAGCCGACGAAACCAAGGCCGAGATTTACGAAACAATGGCCGTCATCAATCGCTCTTTTGCGCAGATCACAACCGCACTCTACAAATTGGAAGCGAAAGGCGTTCTGGGAGACGATTATCCTTACAACCAGGAAGTCGCGATAAGGGAACTGTCGGCCAAAATAAACTGTCATATCCTTACCAGCGTTAACGAGCGCGAATTGGACGACCGGAAGCATTACGGAAAGATGCGGGAGGGGCTAACGAGACGGAAAAGATAGACCGTTCGTTTTAAGGTCAAGGGCTGGGTTCCTAGTGAGAACTCCCTGAATCAGCGCGGCGGAGGAGATATTGTCGGGGATCCTCCGGAGCACAGGCCGGAGTGCCCTGTGCCACACAGCCCAAAAGGATTCCTTTTGCGCAGGCGGGAGCGCCTGCGGTCCATCTCTTCTTTCGGCCTTGCGCAAGCGGGTGTTGCGGCCTTTGGACAGTGAGGCAGTGCTCAGCCTCAGGATTGCACATCGCCGGGGGACAGAGCACATCTGGAGTTGCCCTGACAAGGCGATAAGCTGCTCAAGTTCATTTTTCGCCCCTTTCACGGCATGGATTTCGAGCAATCTTGCCCTAAGGCGTAACTCCTAGACGAATAAGGTGTTTCACTGCTGGCTAGAAAAATAGTAACTATTTAGTTCACATTGGTTTGCGGGAGCGGTAGAATACCTTAGACATAGGGTTTTTTCCGGGTTAATAAAGGTGGTAAGATCCGGTAAACGGCCACTCGTCAAGCTCTTAAGACCTCAGGAAGTGCCAGTGACAGCCGTACCGCCGTTTAAGGAATCTTCGAGAGAATTGGTCGCCGAAGTCGCGCGAGCCCTAGAACCTTATTTCCCTGACATTACTAACAAGTGGCGTGATCAACTCACAGCAGAGTTCGGCTTTGATGGCCGCACCCTGGCGGCTGTGGAGCGTCTTACGCTGGCAGCCGGCTGCTCTTATTTCTGCCACGATGATTTTCCCGGCTTCCAGGAGAATCTCCAGTACTTTGGCACCAGGCTTTCAAAGCTGCAGGTGGATACGCGCGCAGTAGCGCGAGCGCTGGAGCTTTACCAATCGTGCTGTGAACCTTATGTTGCCGGCTTGTTTCCAGAGCGCGAAGCCGAAGCCAAAGCGGCTTTGGAAATGCTTTCCTCGGTGTCATTCGTGATCATCTCCGGAGCATATTTTGACGCCAAGACTCTGGAATCATCTGCTCTGCTTTCCCTGCTGGACGCGGAACTGGCTTCAGGAGACCTGAGCGCGCTGCTGAAAAAAGTTCTGGACATTACCACCCAAACTTTTCAGGCTTCTCTGGGCATCATACTTTTGCGGGACGAGGAGAGCGGCACACTCAAGGTTTCTTGTTCCGTGGGCCAGGGCATGATCGTGCCGGACGATTTTAAAGTGGAAATGGGGAGCGGCTTCTCCGGAAGAATTGCCACCACCGGCGAACCGGGAATGATCCTGGACATTAACGCGGAGGGCGGGTCACTTCGTCCCATGGTCCGACTACAAGCTAAATCGCTCTGGGGTGTCCCGCTAAAGGCTGACGGCCAGACGATCGGCGTGATGGTGATTGGTTTTCCCAAGCCTTATGAGTGGCTGCCGACGGAGCGCGAGTTGATGCGGGCGATTGGCGATCGCACGGCCCTGGCTATAGAGCGCGCGCGCATGAATGACGCTCTTCGCGAACGCGAACAGCGGATCGCGGAGCTCTCCGGCCACCTCTTACGGGTGCAGGAAGAAGAGCGCAAGCGCATCAGCCGGGAGCTGCACGACGAGACCGGCCAGGCCCTGATGGTGATCCGCTTATACCTGGGCATGATGGAATCGGGAATTACCGCCCGCAATGTGCGGGGCAAGATCCGCGAAACCGTCGACGTGGTGGATCGCACCATTGAAGGCATCAGAAGAATTATCGGCAAGCTTTCACCTCTGGTGCTGCAGGAACTGGGATTGGTGTCCGCCATCCGCAAAGAGGCCAAAGATTTTGCAAAAAACACCGGCGTGAAAGCGCGGGTGCTGATTGCGGACGACGTTGGCAGGCTTGCGCCGGGAACTGAGCAAGCGATTTATCGCGTGGTGCAGGAAGCGCTGCACAACGTGGCCAAGCATGCGCATGCCAAAAACGTCACCGTGCAGTTAGTGCGCAAAGACCGGTCAGTGCAAGTGATGGTGGAAGACGATGGAATTGGCATCCAGACGCGGACCAGTTCGCGGGACCAATCGTTTGGGCTTGCCGGAATCAAGGAACGAATTGCAATGTTGGGCGGGATTTCGCGCGTGATCTCCGCCAAAGGGAAAGGCACGCGCATCGAAATCAATGTGCCTGCGGGCGAGCCCGCGCAAGTGGTGGAGCACACGCTGGCGCAGGCGGCAAATGCCGCACACAGACCGAATTAAAAGGAAGAGGACTCCCCCATGCCGAAGATCAAATGTTTACTCGTAGATGACCACACACTGTTTCGCCAGGGCGTACGCCGCTTGTTGGAAACTGAGAACGATTTTGAAGTCGTAGGCGAAGCTGCGGATGGCGGTGAAGCTGTCGAAAAGGCCCGTGAACTGCGTCCGGACATCGTGCTGATGGATATTGGCATGCCGGGACTGTCGTCATTTGAATCGGCGCGCCAGATCAAAAAGAACCGCATGGAAACCAAGATCCTCTTCCTTACCATGTATGAGGACGAAGACTATCTGGTCCAGTGCCTCGAGGTTGGCGCCTCTGGCTACGTGCTGAAAGACACGCCCGCGCCGCAGTTGCTCACTGCTGTGAAAGACGTCTACAAAGGCGGAAAGTATCTGAGTTCGCAGGTGCTGGGCAAGCTGGTGGAAGATTTTCGCTCACGTGTGCGCGATACGCGCATGCGCCCGCGCATCTCCACGCTCACCCCACGTGAACGCGAAATACTCAAGCTGCTGGCGGAAGGGAACTCGGTGAAGGAAATCGCCGTGATTCTTGGCCTCAGCGTGAAGACCGTGGAAGCCCACAAATTCAACCTCATGCGCAAGCTCGATATTCACAACAAAGCGCAGTTAGTAACGTACGCGATTCAGAAAAAGATCATCAAGATCCCGGTAAACGGGTAAAGACGTACCCTCCCCGCAAGGAAAACGGCGCTCACAAAGAGCGCCGTTTTCATTTTTGAATCGAGAAGTACCCACTGAATAATCAACTGAGCGTCATGATGCGGGCAAGTTCATTTCGGCGGTTGCGGCTTTTCCTCTGCCGGAACCTCCCTTACGCCCGGCAGGATAGTCACTGAGCTGCTGAATTTCTTATAGTTGGAGAACACGTCTTCCTGCTCGATGGCCGCATTCTTCAAAAGCGCGATCCGCGCGCCGCCATTGATATAAAACCGGCGCACCAGCCAGACTTCATTGTTCAGATGCAGCTGCTGAAAGTTGAAGTGCGAGCCGGGATGGATGCGGAAGAGAAAGAGGCCGAACGAAATCGTATCAATGGCCTCGGCTTCAACGCGAACCCAATTGTATTCTTTCTTGTCGATCCACAATTTGCCCTTGATCTTTTTCAAAATGTCGCCATGTGGATGGGTGGGCTTGAAGTCCTTGCGCGGAGTGGCCTCAATCACCCATGTGTCCGCGCCTTCCAGCGCTTCCTGCCCCGCAATTGTGAAGTCGTAGGCATTGATAATGTCTGGGACAAAATCCCGGTTCTCTTCGCGCTTCCTTTTTTCCTTGTCCTGGCGTCGCTGCCGTTCTTCCTCGCTCTCATTACGATACTTGGCTAGAAACTTTTCCAGTTTCTCGTCTTCTTTTTTCTGTGCCTTCTCGCTAAGCGGTTTGTCGTCAATCATGATCAGCCGGGAGTACTCCTCGCCATAGTAGAAGCTGATGTCATAGGTCTTGATTTCCGTCGATTTCACGTTCCCATGCTTGTCCAGTTCTTTGCTGACCTCCCGTTGCTGGCAGGTATAGTTGCGTGCCAGTTCCACCGTCTTGTGGTCTGCCGCAATGGCACGCCTTACGATCTCTTTGGCGTCAGTAGTTGGTGGAAGGCCCGGCTTTGCATCTGAGTCGGCGGTTTTTTGTATCGCCGAAGGGTCAGTTGACGGCGCTGCATTGCTTTCACTTGACGTATGAGCCTGAGGAGTAGGCCCCGGCTGCGCTGCTCCAGCCTCTTGCGGCTTCCCCTGAGCGTAAATGCCAGCAAGCGCCAATGCTAAAAAGGCGATAAATAGAAAGCGACATGACATTTAGATTCCTTGCAGTTTCTCGTAATAGTTTAGGCGGAAATCCGCATAGTGAACAGCATCAGCGGGGCTTCAGGGCGGCATTACAACTGCTATACTCAAACTAATCACTCCGTTCGTCCGCACGAGTACCTTAATCCCAGGAGTTCATCCATGCCTACATTTCGCTTCCGAATCCTTTTTGTCGATGATGAACCCTCGGTCAGGACGACCGCTTCCGCCGTCCTGGAAGCTTCTGGATATGAAGTGCTCACGGCTGAGGATGGACTCGAAGGACTGCATGCCCTGGATGAGGCGCAACCCGATCTTATTATCTCTGACCTGCGCATGCCAAAAATGTCGGGCTTTGAGTTTTTAGCGGTGGTGCGCAACCGATTTCCCCAGATTCCCACTATCGCGTTGAGCGGCGAATACGTGACTGACAACGTTCCTGACGGTCTTCTGGCCGACACGTTCTTCCAGAAGGGTGATTACTCCGTCGTCGAACTGCTGAATAAAGTGAAGGAGCTTGTGCGCAAGGCTCCGGAACGTCCGGTGCCGGGCAAGCGCAACACCTCTCCCATCTGGATCGCGCTCAACGGCTCAAGGCAGATCATTGTCACGTGTCCCAAATGCCTGCGCTCTTTTGACGTTGCTCCCGGCCAGGCGAAGGAAGGCACTCACAAGACATCCTGCCCTTCGTGTAACAATGAGTTCACCTTTAATATCGATCATTACAGCATGCCGCAATTTTTCGGCGCCGGTGAGGGCGCAGGCGCTCGGCCCACAATGAAGAAGGCAGCGAAGCGGCGCTCGGCTCGAGGCTAGCACGCACCTGGCTTCCAACCATTCAAGATTTTTAGGAGTTACTTTTCGGCGGCCATCGGCTGAATCAGGACCTCCCTGATTTTGTGCCGCAAAGAAACTGCGCTAAAAGGCTTTTGCAGAATGTTACCCTGCAGGTTGCTCACGCCCTTGGCATCAATCACATCGGCGGTGTAGCCCGTCATATACAGGACTTTAAGTCCCGGTCGCATTGAAACAAGGCTGGCGGCCAGCTCCAGACCGTTCATTCCTCCTGACATTAAAACGTCGGTCAGCAGGAGATCAATACTGCCCGCATGATTCTGTGCTATCTCTAATGCTTCCTTCCCGTTGTGTGCCTCCAGCACCGTGTATCCCGCGCTTTGCAGTTGCAAGCGGACAATTTCACTGAGCAATGGTTCGTCTTCGGCCAGCAGAATCGCTTCTCCTCCGCCTTCTGGAGAGGCTCCTTCGAGCTCTGTAACTGTTGTGTCCGGCTTGCCTTCCGCCCGTGGCAGGTAGATCTTGAATGTAGTACCCGTGCCGGGCTGGCTTTCCGCAACAATATAGCCATCACTTTGTTTGACGATGCCATAGACCATGGCCAAGCCCAGCCCTGTTCCTTGTCCCTGTTCCTTCGTGGTGAAAAAGGGCTCAAAGATATGGTTGAGGATTTCCGCTCCAATCCCGCAACCATTGTCTGTAACAGAAAGCATCACGTACGGCCCGGGAACAATCACAAAATTGTCCGCCAGCTGGCCATCAAGAATCACATTTTCGGTTGCAATCACCACCTTGCCACCGTGTGGCATAGCGTCGCGAGCGTTGACCACCAGGTTCATTACAACCTGCCCGATCTGTCCGGGGTCGGCTTTCACACAACCCACCTCGCTGCCGGGGCGGATCACCAACTCAATATCGTCACCTGTCAGGCTCTCCAGCATGGAGCTTAATTCGTCTACGGTGACGTTAAGATCCAGCACTCTAGGCAATAGGATTTGTTTGCGGCTAAAGGCCAGAAGCTGGCGCGTCAAGTCGGCTGAACGTGTAGAAGCTTCCTTGATTTGCCGTACGCTTTGCCATTCAGGGCTGCCAACCGGAAGACTCTCTTGCAGGCCCATGCAGTGGCCCAGAATCACACCGAGCATGTTATTGAAGTCGTGGGCAACGCCGCCGGCCAGCCTGCCCACGGCTTCCATTCTTTGCGATTGGCGGACTTGCTCTTCCAGAGAGCGTCGCTCCGTAATGTTTTCGACGATTGCCATACCAACCCGTGGCGCCATCTCCGTGCCCGGCGCCAGTGAAACCGTGTTCCGCACCCAGATCAGATTGCCGTCTTTGCGGCGGTAGCGCTTTTCATGCTGGAACCATGGTAGTTTGCCTTGCCAAAGCTGCCTGGTTAGGTCCTGGTTCGCCACGCGATCATCTTCCCAGGTAATGTCCAGAAAAGTTAGGGTTCGCAGCTCTTGCTCGGTAAACCCTACCAGTTCCTGAAAGGCGCGATTGGTACTGGCAAAGAAGCCTTTTTCATCGGCCAGAGCGATTCCCACGGGTGAATTTTCGAAGATGGCACGCCAGCGTTCTTCGCTAGCGCGAAGCGCCTGTTCCGCCCTTCGCCGATCGGTAACATCCATTATCATGCCGGCGCTGCGCACCGGTTTTCCCGCCTCATTGCGGGTCACCTGTCCGCGATCGTGAACCTGCCGCACAGCGCCGTCTGGCCGGACAATCCGGTACTCCATTTCTGTGATTCCGTGGCTTGCCCAGGCCGCCACCTGCATCGCCTTCAGAGTCTCGCGGTCATCAGGATGTATGAGCTCGAAAAAGGCGGCTAAATTCTTACCAAAGGCTTCTCGAGTAATACCAAAAATCCCGATGGTTTCATCGTCCCACTCCAGCCGGTCATTCACCACGTCATATTCCCAACTTCCCATGCCGGCAATCTTCGCCGCGCTGGATAGTATGGCCTGCTGCCGTCGTCTTTGGTCTTCCGACTCCTTGCGCTGGCTCTGGATCTCCTCACTTGACCATGCGCCAAAAGTGATCAGCCAGGCGATCGCTCCCATGATGAAACCTGCAACTATGAGTTGGACAAGACCCATGCCGCTAACGCCAAAGCCTGGGGGTGGAATGAAGTAATAATCGACGCAGGCGAGTGCCGCCACCGCCGCCAGCAGGCCCGCGCGAAAACCGCCGAACCATGCCGCCACTGCGGTGGAAAGGTAGAAGGGAAGCAGCGGGTCATGCGCGCCGAAATTCGGGAAAAGAAAGTCGATAGCGGCAGCGAGTCCACTCACCAATAATGCGAAGCCGAATCGCCACCATGGCGATTGGGCCCATGGAAGGCGAGCAAACGTGCGTCCTTCGGCCGTAACGTTAAATTTCATGGGCCAATCAATGAGCGCTTAAGAGCGCCTTTCCTGAAGTTTGGTAAAGCCTAACATGGAAATTGAGAGCGAGATTAGAC
>JBARMK010000156.1:0-28655 GCA_049802395.1 Candidatus Angelobacter sp. | reverse complement strand
AGCAGAGGTTGTTGACCATGGGGCAAAGATAGTCGATGCGATCAGTCAGCGGGACTACCTGCTGATAAAACTTGGCCTCGCAGGTCTTCTCAATTCCAGTATGGAGAAAGCCAATGTCCGGCATCATGCGGACGATAGTTTCGCCGTCGATCTCCAGAAGCAGACGCAACACGCCGTGGGTGGACGGGTGCTGCGGACCCATGTTGAGGATCATGGTTTTTTCTTGCGTCGGATCCAAGACCGAATTGGCGTTCAAATGGCCCATTAACGATAGCCCTCCACCGGATAATCCTTGCGCAGGGGATGGCCCTCCCAATCTTCCGGCATCATGATGCGGCGGAGATATGGATGACCGAGGAAACGGACGCCAAACAGATCAAAAAGCTCGCGCTCAAAGAAGTTGGCAGAAGGCCATACTGGCGTGATGGATTCCACCACAGCATCATCGCCGGCCAGCACCACCTTCAGGCGGACGCGCTCTTTGCGCTTGATGGAGAGCAGATGGTAGGCCAGCTCAAATCGCGGCTCGCGGGGATAAAAATCAGCACAGGTCAGGTCGGAGAGGAAATCGGTGAGTCCCTGGGCCCTCAAGCGCGCACAGGCTTCGCGGATCGATTCGCGGCCCACGAAGATGGTCATCTCATCACGATCAAAACGCGCCTTCTGTACGGCATTGGCGTTCCAGGCGAGCAGGTCCGTGACGATGGGGTGGTCTTTCAGCTTTTCAAGATCGGTAACAGCAGGCGTCAGCGGCATCAGCCGTCACCTCTCTCTGAGAGATTCCAGTCCAGGATGCCCTTTTTCCATATATAAAAGAAGCCTACCAGCACCAGACCGATATAAATCAGCATCTCCCAGAAGCCAAACATCTTGAGTTCGCGGGCAATCACCGCCCAGGGATAAAGGAAGACCGCTTCCACGTCAAACAGAATAAACAGCATGCCGACCATGTAAAACTTGACGCTAAAGGCCCCCTGCGCATCGCCTGTGGGAGCGATGCCGCATTCATAAGCGGTGTTCTTGGCCCGCGTCCATTTGTGCTTGCCCAGCAGGTGGGAAAGAGTAACCATGACCGAGGCCAGTGCGATGGCGACGATCACCTGAATCAACAACGGAATATAATGGGCGAAGTAGCTGTTTTCCGGCATGAAAAGGGCCTGTACAGAAATGAAGACTGCTATATGCCAAACATTCGAATGTAATTTCCATTGGCTGGAGTGTCAAGGCCTTGACTTTGAACGGAGTTAGTGTTTTTTAATCGGCAGCGCGCGGCAGCTGAGGCAGAGCGCTGGAAGGGCTCGCGCGGGGGCGAGTTTCTCATTCCGGAACCATGACAATCTTTGGATTCAATACGGACGTAAAGCTCGCCGACGTGGTCTATCACGTGCAAAGCGAAGCCCGGCAGAATGACCTGCTGCTGCAAACGCTGATTTTCGTGAAAGGCCAATGCGTGGGCAAGCATGCGGTTTCTTACGCGCAGAAGGTCTCGCAGCCTGAGTTCTCCACGGAAGCCATCCACGAGCTGCTGAAGACGCAGCACAAGACTGTGCTGGACGCCATTCAGCAGGGGCAAATACAATCCGTGCTCGGCGGCGGGATTGAAGTGCAGGATGTTGGCGGCGCGGGACTCTCACTGCAATGGACTACTCCTGCCGCAAGCGATGCCGCAGCGCTGCGCGTGAACTTTCGCGTTCTCGATTCCAGCCAGCCAGCGATTGGGGCGGACCTTGTTGTGCGCGGCATAATCGCCTCTGACGGGCTGGAGCTTGCGCGGGGCGTTGCCGATACCACCGGCATGGTGGAGCTGGCGATTCCCCTTACCGAAGAGGTAGTGTCTCGGGGCGCAGTGATGGTGCAAGCCACGCACCAGGGAAAATCCGCGACCAGGAAATTGCGGTTGAAGAAATAGCCTTGCCCAGCGGAGCGCGTTCCTGCGCCCAAATTCATTGTTCCACTCAATGATTTATCCTGACCCTGCGTGCCGCAACCGCCAGCCAAGCTCGACGTCCCAGAAACTGATGCGATTGTTGTAGGCTCCGGGCCCAACGGACTTGCCGCGGCCATTCGTTTGGCCCAGGCTGGCAAGTCGGTGGTGGTGCTGGAAGCCGCGGAGGTTCCCGGCGGAGGCATGCGTTCCGCGGAGTTGACGCTGCCTGGATTTGTCCATGACATTTGCTCTTCTGTCTTTGCTATGGCGGTTTGCTCACCGTTCTTGAGCACTCTGCCGCTGGAAAATTACGGCCTCCAGTGGGTATTCCCGCGCGCGGGGCTGGCGCACCCGTTTGAAGACGGCTCGGCGGCAATGCTGTACAAGTCTGTGGATGAAACTGCGGCCACGCTTGGAGCCGATGGGAAAAACTATCGTGCGCTCATCAGCGGTCTGGTGGAGCACGCGCCGGAGTTACTGCGAGACGCTTTCGCACCCATAGGTATCCCGCGCCATCCCTTTCTTTTTGGGCGATTTGGATTACACGCGCTGCGTCCTTCGACCTCATTGGCCCGTGCGTATTTCAAGACGGAGCAAGGACGGGCATTCTTTGCCGGGCTGGCAGCACATTCCATGCTGCCGCTGGAAAAACTCACGACCTCGGCAGTCGCATTGGTATTGGCCATTGCAGGACACGCCAAAGGGTGGCCGTTTGCGCGTGGAGGCTCGCAGCAGCTTGCCGCCGCGTTAGTCAAACATCTGGAAGCACTGGGCGGCCAGGTCATTACCGGACTCCGTGTTGAGGCGCTCGATCAGCTCCCGCCGGCCCGCACGGTGCTCTTGGACGTAACGCCCAGACAACTTGTGCAGATTGCGGGGGGGCGGCTGCCCGGCGGATATCGACGCAAGCTCCAGCGCTACCAGTACGGCTTGGGCGCATACAAGATTGACTGGGCGCTGCATCAGCCGATTCCCTGGCGTGCACCCGAATGCGCGCAGGCGGGAACAGTGCATCTGGGGCAGTCTCTAAAAGAGATCAGTGATTCAGAACGTGCGCCGTGGCAGGGTGAAGTTTCCAACCGTCCTTTTGTGTTGCTCACGCAGCCCAGCTTGTTTGACGCAACGCGTGCCCCAGCGGGGAAGCATACGGCCTGGGGTTATTGCCACGTGCCGAACGGTTTTCGCGGAAACGTGGTTGAAGCCATTGAAAATCAGGTGGAGCGGTATGCGCCCGGCTTTCGTGAGTGCATTGCAGCCCGCTCGATCATGGGCCCGGCGGAATTTGAGCGCCACAATCCTAATCTCGTCGGCGGCGATATCGGTGGCGGAGCGGCGTTTCTCAGCCAGCTCTTTTTGCGCCCGACCGCCAGTCTTTATCGCACGCCTTTACCTGGCATCTATCTCTGCTCAGCATCGACGCCGCCCGCACCGGGCGTGCATGGCATGTGCGGCTACTTCGCCGCGGAAGCTGCGCTTCAGAAATTCTCCTGACCGCGCCGGATTGTTACTGCCGAGAAAGATTCCCCAGCGTTCTGCGGGATTGCCTTTTATGTGCAAATGAAGTACGTTTTCGGGCGAAACCACAACGAACGTGAGAGAGGTGCAAATGTTCTGCTTCAAATGTGGCGCTTCCATGCCTGACGATTCCAAAGTCTGTCCTCAGTGCGCTACTCCGGTAGAGGCCGCTCCTCCGCTACCACCACCGGCGGCCGCACAGCCCGCGTCGACCTCAGGGTGGTTGAACGTGCCGCCGGCGCAGTCCCAGTATCCGCCACAGGCGCAGCAATACGGCCAGCAATACCAGCAGCCGCAGACCGAAGGCAAAGCTACTGCCAGTTTGGTTTTTGGCATTCTCTCGATTGTTTGTTTCGGCATCCTGGCTGGGATACCAGCAATCATTCTGGGGCACATTTCGCGGGGAAATATTCGCCGTAGCATGGGCCGCCTTGGTGGTGGCGGAATGGCGTTGGCCGGCCTCATCATGGGCTACTTCAGCATCTTTATCACCCTTTTGATTGTTCCGGCCATAGTGATTCCCAATTTGCTGCGGTCAAGAATGATGGCGAATGAATCGGCCGCTGCAAGTACCGTAAGGACCATTAACACTACTCAGGTCACGTACTCCACTACCTACCCCGAGAAAGGTTACGCGCCAGACCTGGCTACATTGGGTCCGGGACCAACCGGCTCTTGCGCCGGACCGGGCACGGCCGACCATGCATGCCTGCTCGACAATGTACTGGCCAATTCGCGCTGCACTGCCGGCGCATGGTGCAGCAAATTTGGCTACAATTTCAGCCTGAGCTCCGAAGGCCACTGTGGAGAGTCCCCTGCTGGTTCGCAGGACGATTCCCGCGCTGAATGCACTTACGTGGTTGTAGCTACGCCCGTCAGTACAGCAACGGGCACACGCAGTTTCTGTTCCACTTCTGATGGAGTTGTTCGCTACCAATATGGCCACCCTCTTGGCGGTACGCTTACCGTTGAGCAGTGTTCGCGATGGGGGTTAATTCTGTAGTGCCCGCCAGTTCGGGAGCCAGTGCTCAGGAGCCATAAGGTTTGCTTCCATGGGGTGGATTGAATCCCGCCAGTTCAGGGCCTTAGAATGTCCAACTAACAGAGCTGCATCTGCTTCTAAGTTATTGGATTTGCTATGGGGACGCCGCACCTGGCGGAGGAAACTCCTCCCGCTGTTCATACCTCGATCTTCAACAAGGCTGCGCGCACGTTGCCGGGAATCATTGCCGGCGCCGCCGACCTTGATCCTGCCGCCGTGCTTACCGCAACGGTTGCGGGCGCCAGCTTTGGGATTTCATTAGGCTGGGTGGTGGTGCTCTGCATTCCTGTACTGTTCAGCGTTTTTGCGGTTTCCTCCCGCATTGGACACGAAACCAAAAAGGGCTTGGTAGAGCTGATTCGCTTACACTATGGCAGAAAAATCGCCCTGCTGATTGCCCTGCTGATCGTGTCCGTGAATCTGGCAATGATTGTGGGTGACATTGTTGCCGTGAGCGACAGTTTTGCATTGATCACGATCTCGCCTCGCTCTTTTTTCCTGGCCATTGTGGGGTTTACCGTCTGGTACGTGCTGATCGTCGGCAACTATCAAAAGACCACGAAGGTGCTGGGCACGCTGACGCTTCTGCTGATCGCGTACGTTGTAGCGGCATACCGGCTCACCGATTCGGTCTCCGCGTTGGCCCGAGATGTGCTCCTGCCCCACATGCAGATAAACTCCGGATACATGATGGGTGTGGTCGCGGTGTTTGGATCGCTGCTTACGCCCGACGTCATCGTCTGGCAGACCAGCTCTAAGCGCGGTCTTCCGGAAGGCCTGGCCACGGCCCATGTGACCGAATCCCATGCCGGAACATTTGTTGCGTGTGTGGTATCTCTTTCCGCCATGGTGGCCGCTTCTCACCTGCATATTGCCGATCCCGCCAACATGACCACGCGCGCGGCTTCAGAAGCGCTGGGCTCGTTTGGGTTTATGGGCACGGTTCTATTCTCGTTCGGGATCATCGCCTCCGGACTCATCGCTCTGCCGATCCTGGTGGCCTCGCTTTGCTTTAGCGTAGCGGAAGCCATGGGCTGGAACTCCGGACTGTCTCTGGAGCCGTGGAACGCGCGGCTGTTCTTCGTGATGATCTCGGTTACGGTCTTCGTTGCGGTGGTCATCGATTTCTTCGGTGTTAACACCGTTCACGTGCTGTATTGGTCGCAAGTGCTGGCGGGAATCGTTCTGGTCCCGATCTTTGCCTACATTCTTCTGCTTTCCAACAACCACAAAATCATGCGCACCACAAATACGCATTTTGAAAACTTCTGGCTGGGCTGCGCCGCCACTGGCATGTTGATCTCCAACGTGCTGTTCTTCTGGTTCTTGTTGAAGTAGCGTTAGGTTGGCAGAAGGAGTCGACTCGCGTTGGTAGCGGACATTCAGCGTGGATTTGCGGTCATGGACGCGCGATGTCCCGTTGTTGTTTCCCAATACTCAATCCACTTCTGCCGAATCCCGTTGGCTCGTTCGGTGAGTTCGTGGCTTGGGCTTTGCCCGTGCTCAACCACAACGACAATGCCGATGTTGAATTTTCTTTGGGAGTGATCAACATCGGGTAAACGCGGTCCTTCTGCGGCAATCACGTCCTGGATAGTCACCTTTGTTCGTTCAGCCGTGAATATCGGGCGCCCATTCGTGTCCTTACCGACTCGCACGAGGTTCTTCAGGATAAAGAACTCTGGCACCTCTGCGGCAGAGATCAATCCCATCAAGTACAGGTCGAGATACGAATACCCTGTCGCGGGCACGAAGTAGCCGTCACGGAGCTGCGTGTACGTTCCATCGAAGTTGTCCTGCCAGACGCCTCCTCCCAGAGTTGACGCTTCCGTGGGCAGTGAATAGGGGAATGCGACGGGGGCTTGCAACCCTGGCGCCCAATGAGGCCAGGGGCCTAGGAAGATTGTTTCACCGTTGATCTTCGCGGAGACGTATGCGGACCAGCGATGGCCCACCTCATGCCCGAGGTGCCCAATCGCGTAGTTGTACGGAATCGACATTCCATGAGGCGAGCCTTCCGCGAGTTGGCGCGAGTAAAAAGTTATGTCGTGACTGCTGCCGACGGGTGCTCCTTCCGGGGGGCTTTCCTGTGTTTCATTCGAACCAACATACACTGGTTGCGCGAACCCCAATTGGTATCTACTCCGGGTGCAGCGGCTCTCCAGTACCTGTGGTGTTTGATCGTGCTGTGTTTGCCCAATTCCCGTGACGTTACCCCCCACCGGGCCGTCACTCGGGCTACTCGCTTCCTGGCTATCAATGCGGAAATCAGAGTAGTAGGCCAGAAAATCGAACTTGTCGCCGAGAGCATTAAGGATTGTGCAGGAGAGGTCCTGCGGCTTGGGCACACCCAGATAGTGGAACGATTCGTAGACGGCTGAAAAGGGACCATCCTTGTGCGAGAGAGAAGAAAAATGGACCGCCAAAGGTTTTACCACGCCCGACGCGACTGGGTTAATCCCAACGATGGCGTCCTTCGCTGCCAATTCCTTGTACGACATCTCCAGGGATCCGTCACGATTGAGCACGGCCTGAAATCGATTGATCGTCTTGAACCATGTGAAATCCAGGAGACCACCGAACGGCTCCGTGAGGTCCCACGTAATGACCACACGGTCGGAAAGTTCCTTCACATAATGGGGGCCAGACATTCGTGGCTTCAGGAACACACAGATGGCCGGGGCTTTGTCTATCAGTTTATCAGCCACTTCTGCCAACTGCTCGAACCGGTCAAGCACTATTCCTCCGTCGCGATGACCGTAAGGATCAAGGCTGATCTCCTTTTCTGAGGCGCCGAAGCGGATCGACCCAGTCGTTCCGACAAGAAACGATTTCCATGACTTGCCGGAAAAAGGAAATGCAAATTTGTGGAGACCAACTCCAGCGCCAATGAGTTCAGGCCCGTAATCCGAATCCCAGCGCAGGGGCCTGCTTTCTACCCGGTATCGGGAGCCCTCGGGCGTGATGCGGAGGGTGCGACCAGTAAGGTCAAACAGATTAGCCTTCCTTAGCGCTCCGTCGTCCAACTCCATTACGATCAGGTCTCCTTTGGTCGAGACCTTACCGATGGAATGGCCAGGCTCATCATCCTGCTGCGCATAGGACAAGCTGACAATCAACAATACCCCACACGAAACTAAAACTGCATTCCGTCGTAAACCGCCGCCAAACCTCCTCACCGTCATCTCCAATCCGCCGACAGGGCAAAGGCCCTGCCTTGGTCCGCTGCACACAAACAGAGAATACGCGAATCTTCAGTTGGAGAGAAAACGATGGCTGCCTGCTGATGTTGATGAGAGTTGAGACGGTCGCAATGGCGCGACTATGGCTGACTTAATGGCGGTTTACCTCAGCTATTTGCGTTCGCAATTGTGCAGCCGCGTTAATCGCCTCTTCGCCATCTACGCACATTACGGTAGAATTCGCCTAGCACTTTTGACTGAGGGGGAAACAATCGATGCGCCAGTTCGCCATGCTTTCTGTTTTAGCAGTTGCCGCGCTTTTACTCGCCCAAACCGGCAAGAAGACGCCGCCAAGCACCAGCGCTAAAACAGCCGATAAATCCGCTGCCAAGGTTCCGGACGGTCCCGCCAAGGTTTCAGGAGATCCCGTAAAAACGTCAAGCGGCCTTCAGTATTGGGATATCAAGAAAGGCAGCGGCGCCACGGCGGTGAAGGGGAAGCACGTCAGCGTGCAGTACACGGGATGGCTAGCGAGCGGCAAGGAATTCGACAGCTCGCTCGACATTGGAGACCCGATTGAGTTCAACCTGGGCAGCGGAATGGTGATTAAAGGCTGGGATGAGGGCATCGCCGGAATGAAGGTGGGCGGCAAGCGGCAACTGCACATCCCGCCGGAACTGGGCTACGGCGCGCGGGGCGCAGGCTCAGCCATTCCGCCGAATGCGACGCTGATCTTCGATGTCGAACTGGTCAAGGTGAAATAAGAGCGGCAAGCCGAAGCACGTATTTTGAGCCCTTGAACGTGCCTATCCATCCAATCCGCCGTGGTCTTCGCGTGGCCCGGCGTTTTCTGGTCGTGGCGTTTTGTATCTGCGCCTGTCTCACGGAATACCTGATCCACTTTCTCACCGGCCAGAAAGCTTTGAACCAGCGTACGTTTCCTCTGCACCGCTGGAGCGCGGTCGCGTTGCGGTGGCTAGGCGTGAAAGTTGTGGTCCAAGGCGTGTTGCCGGAAAAAGGCCTGGTGGTCTCCAACCACCTCAGCTATCTAGATATTCTGGTGTTCAGCGCGGTTGCGCCATGCGCATTTGTGGCCAAGCGGGAAATCAGGTCGTGGCCAGGAGTGGGATGGATCGCCACGCTGGCAGGGACGATTTATATTGACCGCTCAAGGCGCAGCGCCACACATTGGATACAGCCCGAGATCGCGGCGGCGCTAGCGGCGCGCTCGCGCTTGGTAATATTTCCGGAAGGCACAAGTTCAGACGGCAAGCAGATACTGCCGTTCCGGTCATCGCTGCTCCAGCCCGCGATCGAGAACCGCACTTCAATTACGGCCGCCTCCCTCAGCTACGAGATAGAAGACGGCGATCCTGCGGTTGATGTTTGCTATTGGGGCAATATGAAGATGGCGCCCCATGCGTTGAAGCTCTTCGGCAAGAACGGTGTCACGGCAACACTGCGTTTTGGTGGGCGGTCACAGGTATTTACCGACCGGAAAGAGGCCGTCCGAATCCTGCAGAAAGAAGTAACCGCATTGAAGGGTTTGCCGACATGACAGCTATCGAGAAACCTGCGATTAGAAGCGCCGTCAGAGATAGAAGCGTCCAGTCTGAATCTGGCTTCTCGCCACGGACATTAAAGATTTTAATCTGCAATCAATAGGGCTCTAATCCCCCAGGCGTAAACATTAGGTACTGATGGCGGAAGTTTGCCGATTTGTGTCTCTGCCTGATCCTTCCGGGTCTTGCGGGTCAGCGGCATCCGGCGAAACTTCCGGTCCTATGCGTGCGCCGAGGTTTGGCAGCTCGCGAAGATAACCATGCAAGCGACTTAAAACGGATGATGCCTCCATTTAAAACGATCCTAAAAGCCAAAGGCTTGGGACGGGAAGGCGCAAAAATGAGTTCCTCCACACGGACAACGGCCGCCGCGCAAGTTACATGCGGTGTGCAGATCTCTGCATCGCGAATTTGGTGCTGCTTTATCATTTTGCTTGCGTTTGCCACATTGACGGCAAGCGCGCAGACAGATATCACCGCCACAACAACGACTACTACAGTGCAATACCTGGGAGTTCCTAACCCCCAGAACACTTCGAACAACGCGGTCACCGCTCCTTTGGGAGGAATCATTCTGAAGGGAACCGGTATCAGCCCGACGACGGGTCAGCCCTTCCGCCATTTGTGGGTGGATGACGCTACCTCCGGTATCTGCCGCGTTGATCCTGATCTGGATTCGCCGGGGCCTTACGCGATGAACCTAAACACCTGCCCCTTCAAGATCAATGGCGCATCGATCACCGGCGGCCCCATGGCGTTCGATCCCGGAAGAAATTTCCTCTATTTTGTGGATGAGCAGCGCTCGTCACAGGGCGTGATGCGCATTGGTTTCCTGCCCGGCGGCGACGGCGGGCATGGATTCCTGGATTTCAACAGCGTGTTCGTTATGGGCGGCAACACCACCGGAGCTCGCTTCGGTGGCGGCACTACCGGATGCCCTTTCCCGTTCACTGTTACGGGTCCTCCCAACTCAGCGGCGCTCAGTCCGCTCGGCGATCTTTGGGTTGGATTCAAGAAGGAACCCGGCATAGTTCGGTTCAACAGCCCTGGCACGGCTTCACAAGATGGCTTTGGCACATGCGCGCAGTTTATTCAGCAGGTTGCAACCGTCAGCAAACTGACCCACGGACTGACCTGGGTAGGGCACGACTTGTGGGGCGCGGATGGCACCTCTCCATTTTTTATTAAGAATGCTGATACCACCTGCGTGGTGCCTCCGCATGGAACGTGCAGTGCAGCAACCGGAGAATTAGTTAACGTGCTCGCGGCCGCCCCGGTTGGCGCTAATGCAGTGGCCGCCATGAGCGACCAGTATTACCCGGCAACCAATGGTAACAACGTATATTTTGCGCTCCAGCAGCCCGCCCCCGCACATAATGATGTGGCTTGGCTCGGCAACGCGTCAGCGGCAGATCCGGGAATGGCAAACACAACGCTGGACACAACCTTCATGGGAACCATAACTCCTGCGGCGAATCCAGATGTAGCGTTTCTGAGCGGCGTAGCTGTGGACCAGAGTGATCCCGCTAATATCGTGGCTTACAGCGCTGATGATTACAGCAGCTTTGGCCTACTGGCCAAAGGCCAATGGTTCCAGAGCTGCCAGGGACTGCCTCCGGCGATCGTTCCCGGACCAGCGCCAACTCCTTATACACTGAACTGCCCCACTCCGGCAGCAACTGCGATTCCGGGTGTTCCTCTCGCGGTGGTGGCGGTAGCCGGCAATTCCATAGTCACTTTGGGTTGGAACCCCGCGCAAGTCAACCAGCCAGTCACCAGCTACACTGTGCATAACAGCTTCTCGTCTGGCGCTGTCATTCCGGACTTTGTCGTCAGCCCCGTGGCTGGTTCCAATTTCCCGGCAACCTCGACAGTGATTCCGGCGGTCAACGGCACAACGTACGGGTTTGAAGTGCTGGCCACGAACGCAGTAGGATCGAGCGCGTTTTCGGCGGAGAGCAATCATGTAACTCCGCCCGGAACGCTGAAGCCCAATGCCCCGACTGTCTGCCCGGCTCCGCCTTGCGCGACTGCCGGAGATGCACAGGCATTCGTAATCTGGACGGTTTCAGCTCCGAACGGAACACCGATCACCAGCTATACCGTAACGGCGTACATTGGTGGCATTCCACAACCCATTACAGTCACGGTACCGGCGCCAGCTTCTGGAAACACGGGAAGCGCAGTCATCGGCGGCCTGACGAATGGCACCACTTACACCTTCACGGTGCATGCAAACAACGTCGCCGGATCCAGCGTTGAAGGACCACAGACCAATCCGGTCACGCCTTCAGCAGGGAATCTGCCGACAATGTCAATCGTGATGAATGGTCCTACCGCGGTGACATCTACGCCGGTACAGATCACCTACGGATTGACCGTCACCAACACTTCGAACTTTCCCGCGGCCAACATTTCTGTAACGCATACACTGAGCACGATTCCTGCGACCATCACGGCTGCAGGCGCAGTGCGCGATGCGAGCGGAAACGTAACGATTACAACAACGAGTCCCCACTTCCTGAGCATTGGACAATCGGTGACCATTGCCGGCGTGACCAATCCTTCATTCAACGGAACATTTACTATCACTAATGTTCCCGATCCGACGGCCACGTTTGTTTACAGCCAGGCTGGACCGGCCGCGACCAGCGGATCGGGCTCTGCCACTGGACTGCCGACTGCAAACATTCTTCTGGCGCAACCCGGCCAGGGAAGCTGTACGGCAGCCGGAGCTGGCGTAATCAGCGTTACCTGTTCCCTGGGCAATATGGATCCGGGCGCTGTGGTGGCGATCAACGTGATCGTCCAAATGCAGAGCCAGGCAATTACGAACGCAGCAACGGTCAGTGGGAACGATCTAGCTGGCACGGTCCTGGTGAACGCTTCTGCGAGCAAGACCACCAGCCCACCGGCGCCGGTTTCGCAGTTGGTTTCCGCGGCTGTGTCAATCACCGGACTTGCTCAGAGCCCCAATCCAAACATTGGACAAGCCGGAAACATAGTCTGGACGATAACCAACGCAACCGCCACGCCTGCCCCGAACGTGGTCGTCACTCTATTCACTCCGAATGGATTGACCATCAACGCGCCGAATCCTCCGAGTGTTGTCGTAAACAATGCTCCAGCAGGGGCGGGTTCTTGCGCAGCAGGGACGGCGGCAACTGTGAACGGTATCTCAGGGACGCAGTTCGTTTGCTCTGTAACGCCAACGGCTGGGAATCCAACGGCGGCTCTGGGTGGTCCAAAGAAGAACGGCGCAAAACCGCCGTCAACAATGACCATCACCCAGAACGTAACGCCTCCGGCGGGCACGGCCCACGGCGCGGTGTTCAGACCTTCAGCCACGGTCACTTTCGGCCCTGGCGGGACTGACACTCTGCCTAACAACGCCGCAGTAACTATCACAGTTAAATAACGGCTCTGGGCTGCCGAGGTGTGATCACACCTTGGCAGCCAGACTGTGAAGTTGCTGGCGTTCTAAAACTAAATTGTTGTTCCGTGATTCGGCGGGTCCGCGATGCGAACCCGCCTATTTTTTTGCCTCTACACAGTTCCGTGAGGGCAAATGTTAATTTCTTACTGCAATATATTTTTGGTTCGCCAATCAACTCTCTAAGTTTGACTAGAGTGCAGAAAGTATGCGCGATGAAAATCGTGGCTTTCTATACGGAGTCAAAAAGAAGCAGAATGGTTTTTAGGATGACGGTTGAAGGGCAACAGTTGATGCACCTCAACCTTCGGGCAAGTATGGCTTACCGTTGTCCCGCAGCATTTCCGGACGTAGCTCCGTTGCGGCAGTTGCAAAAAGCGGATGATGCCTTCTCAATATCGAACGATCTCGTGAGCCAAGGTTTACGAGACAGGAAGGCACATAACTTGAACGCCACATACACTCCCGCTGCTCAACAGAACATTACTGGCCGCGTGCGCGAAACATCAGCTCGCGTTTTCTGCATGGTAGTTCTGCTTGGCCTTGCTACCATTATAGCGAGCGCCCAGACCACAGTTAATCCAACCACCAATACCATCCAATTCGCAGGCACTCCGGATGCGCAAAGTCCTATCGCCGGACCTAACGGCGGTGTGGTCTTATACGGCGCCGCAATCAGTCCAGTTACGAACCAGCCGGTACGGCATCTGTGGGTAGCTGATGGCACGGCTGGCATTTGTCGTATGGATCCGGATCTGGACAGCCCAGGACCTTATGCAATCAATCCCCGTATGTGCCCGTTCAGCCTGACCAAAGTGACTGGCGGCGCGATGGCATTCGATGGTACGCGCAACTTGCTTTATTTTGTCGACGGCAAATCGGCTACCAGGGGTGTGTTCCGGATCAGCTATCTGGCGAGCAGCGATAACGGAAATGGCTCGCTGGATTTCAGCAGCACTTTTTCGATGGGCGGCAACACCAGCACGGATAAATTTCCCGGTGGCCAGACCGGATGCCTGCTTCCCAATAATCCTTCACTGCCGGATTCTGCCGCACTTGATCCTCAAGGCAACCTGTGGATTGGATTCCTGCGAAGCGGTGAAATACTTCGCTTTAACAATCCTGGTTCGGCGACCGCAGCAAGCTTTGGCACATGCGCGCAGTTCATTCAGGTAGTGGCAGCCACTCCGGACAACCATCTCACAACTGGTTTGGCGTGGATGGGGCACGATTTGTGGGGCGCGGACGGCCGGTCTCCCTTTTTCATTCGCAACGCGGACACTGCATGTCTGGTTTCTCCAAATCCCGCCTGCACGAACAGGAGCGGCACAAGCGTGCTGGCAACAATTGGCGCGACTACGGCATTGTCCGGAGATCAGGTTTATCCGGCCACGAATGGCAACAATGTTTACATTAGTCAATCGGCGACCAATAACCTGGTTTGGGTTGGGAATGTCGCTGGTGGCACTGCTGGCCAGACGCTGAGCTTGAAATACATCAATCCAACTCAGCTTTCTGCTGCCGCGCCCATAAAGAACATCGGCGCGTTAATTGTGGATAGCACAGATCCCGTCAATCTGGTGGTGTATGCCGGAGATGATCCCAGCGGACTGGGTACTGCCGGCGCTGGTCGCTGGTTCCAGACCACACAGACTGCCGCAGCCCCGGCAATTCCGGGCGCTCCGCTCGATGTGGTAGCCGCGGAAATTGGTTCACAAGCGGCAGTAAGCTGGAGTCCCGCACAAGTAGCGCAACCAATCACCAGCTACACCGTGCAGAATAGTTTTGCATCTGACGGTGAGCCGTTGCCGGATGTCGCTGTGGTTCCCGATGCAGGCAGCATATATCCTCCGACCTCGGTCACTATCCCCGGGCTGGCGGCTGGAACTGTCTATCAATTCCAGGTCGTCGCCGCGAATGCGCAAGGTCCCAGTCCTGCTTCAGCGCCGAGCAATAGTATTCCTCTTGGCATCACCTTACCCGGCGTGCCCAGTGCTGTAAAAGCAATTGCGGGAGACACGCAGGCCTTTGTCGGCTGGACTCTTCCGCAGAGCGTGAACGGCATCATCAGTTATACCGTGACCGCAAGGGTCAATGGAGCCGCTACTGCCATCTCGGCAACTGTGCCCGCGCCTGCGCCTGGATCGAGTTCAGCCAGTGCGATTGTTTCCGGCCTGACGAACGGCACGGCTTATACCTTTACCGTGCACGCGACTAATGCTGCCGGCAATGGTTTTGAGTCGGCGCTATCTCTGCCGGTGACGCCGTTAATCACCAATGTTCCGAACACGACGATCATAGTGCTCGGTCCGGCCGGCGTCGCTTCTGTACCGGCGCAAATTGCTTACACCGTGGTGGTCACGAATGCTTCGCTTTTCCCGATCCAAAACGTGTCCATCAACGACATTCTCACCAGTATCGACAACGCATTCCTTATTTCTGCCGTTCCAGATACGGGAACATGCACTCCGCTGGGCGCGGGCGCAACGCAAACCATTTGCAGCGTGGCCAGCATGGCGCCAGGCCAGGTGATGAATATCGCTGTGGTTGCGCAGATGAATGCCGCGACCATAACTCTATCGTCCAAAGTTACGGCGTTCGATGTGAACGGCGTTTCAACCACCTTCAGCCAGGCCTTCAGGACAACGCAGCCCTCGCTTCCACCGCCGCCTCCTCCGCCAAACACGAAAATTCCCGTGGTGGTGCAGGCGAATGCAATACCAACCGATGTACATCCCGCAGCTCAAGGAACCATTCTTTGGAAGGTCTTCAACAATACGCCTCTTTCCGCCAACAATGTGGTGTTCACCATCACAATCGACCCGCTGCTGACGATTAACTCCGTAACTGTGACCCCTAGCAGCGGACCTGACCCGGCTTCTTGTGCTCCACCGGCGCCAGGACTTGGCGGGAACAAGGTTGTTTGCACGATTGCGACCCTGAGTGGACCCACCGTGGGGACCATAAATATCACGGTGCTCTACACGGCGCCCAACCAGATCGGCTTGCAGTTCACGCCCAGTGGGACCGTTAAGTTCGATGGCATTGATGCTGCGAACCCAACGGCTGGTGTGGTTATTCGAGTCAAATAGTCAACGTCAAATAATCTACCAGGGCTGCCGAGTCTGGAAACCCTCGGCAGCTTTTGGTGTTGGTCAAAACGGTATTCTTATTTCGGAGGGGTAGCTGCCTTTGACGGCGGTTGGCTGGTAGTTGCTCCGGGTGCCGCACTGCTGGCCGGAGTATTACCGGGTCCTGGCTGCACAATTACGTGAGGAGCGGGCCGAAAGGCTGGCGGGCCTGGAGCTATGGGGTTTGGTTTGAAAAACTGCTCGTTCAGTTCAGAATGCACATGGCTGGTGGCTGACTTTACCGCAGCCTCCATGTTTTTCTGATATAGCTCACGAACGATATCAGCCTTCACAAGTTCCAAGGGTATCGGCTCGCGGCTGCGTATTTTGTAAAAGCTGAATCCCGACAAGTCTGTTTCAACCTTGGTGACCTCACCCGGTTTGAGAGCAAAGATATCCTTCTCCACAAGAGGCGGGAAATTGCCTTTGCGCTTGGCCCCCAGATCAGTCGCTGGCGGAGCGGCAAGGCCAAGCGTTTTGTAGGCCTCGGCCTGAAGCGCATTCATATCTTCGCCTCTGGCTGCGCGCTCATGGATTGCATTCGCCAGGGGCTGGGCTTTCTTTTCGAATGTCGCCCGTTCCTGGGGCCGCTTGGGGTCGGCCAACGGAAGGAACACGCGGTCAATTTTCAACTGCTCATATTTCGCGATGTTCTCTTTGTAATAAGCCTCAATCGCCTCAGCGGGCGGATTACTGAACTTTTCGTCCAGAGAGCGCCGGTACGCCTCCGCGATTGTGCGCACGCGGACGATCTTCATCATCGCCTCAAATCGCGGATCTTTCTCGATTCCGGCCTTTTGCCCGGCGTCCGCCAGAGCCATTAGCTGCACGTAACTTTCCGCTATGCTGCGGAGAGCCGATTGTGAATAGTTCTGATTGGTGACGTTCATCACCGCCAGCATGGCTTCGAACTGCTGTTTAGTGATTGTGGTGGTGCAGGAACCGGAATTCTCCTGATTTTCTCCCGCGGGACAGAGGCCATGAATCGAAACTACAACAGCTTCTGGAGCCACCTGCGCGGCGGAGGGGGATGGTATCGGTGGCGTAACAGGAGGGGGCGCTGGCTTTGCCGACCCAGCATTCTGAGAGTGCGCCAGCATTGACGCAAAGGCTAGAGAACAAGTCATCAGAAAAACTCGAATCATCGCAAAAAGACCTTCCCGACTATGTGAGTTTGAATTGAGATTTTGATGGGGGAATGGGTCATGCTACCACAACCATGTTCCGTACGGTAGAACTCTGATGGTGCAGTCGCGCCCGGCTGAATCAGTCTGGAGCCTCCATTTGCGGTCTGTCACAAAATGTTCGGAATGTGATACAAACGGAAAGATCACTGAGGCGACCAGACTCCGATGAAGAGCTTATACATACGCGTAATTCTTTCTGTTTTAGTATTGTGCCAATTGACGTCAGCGCAACAGAACCAGCGCACCATCTTTATGGTGCGGCACGGGGAGAAAACAGGCCCGCAAAGTGACGTGTTGAGCCCGGCCGGGGAAAAGAGGGCAGAGTGCCTGGCGAAAATGCTCAAGGACGCCCACATCAAACAGATTTATGTCACGGATACAAAGCGCACACAACAAACCGCCGCGCCACTGGCGAAATTGCTTAAGTTAGAGCCGACAATCCTTCCCCTAAAGGATCCCAATACTCTGATCCGCAACCTTACTTATTCCGGCGGCGGAGACATTCTGGTAGTTGGCCATAGTGAGACGTTACCGTTTGTTCTGGCGAGGTTGAAGGCGGGAACCGTCCCGCCCATCGGAGACACTGAATACGACCGGCTCTTCGTACTAACCATCACAGAAGGAGCAGCCTCGCCGGTGACGACATTGCGCTATTGCGATTGCGGAGCTACCACTTCGCCAGCGGCCCAACCCGCTACGAAGAAAACCCCGGCAAAGAAACACTGAATCCTTGCCGGTCGGATGTTCACGGTGATAATTGTTGAACGCCCGCGCCAATAAAGAATTGCGACCTCATCAATAGGCTATCGTCGAGGGTACCTGCCGCACTACAGCCCTGCCCAGCTCCGCCCGTAGTCCCTCCGCACACTATTCAATGGAAAAACGGTCGATAAGGCACAGTCACCTAGCCTAGTGGCCGTGGTAGACGGTGAATAGGCAGTCAATTCATTAGTCCAATGGCCTTAGGTGGGGTCGGACAGATACCACAGAAACTTTAGTACCAGTCATTGCGGGAATTAGAACATGGCCACATTATGCAAAAAAGTGCCTTTTTTGCACTTTTAACGTGTCTGGATTAGGGCCTATAAGCGTTACTTAATACCAGATATGTTTAATAGTATCAGTTGTTTAGCGGAAATACCCACTTGGCTTGCGGTGACATTAAAAGGTTTAACATTGGCCTAATGAACGCTTAATCCCCTCCCTCCAGAATCTCTCTTGCCTCCCGCTATCAGTGTGGTCTGTTGACCAATGCCGAAGCAGGGAGGCAAGGCGAGTCTTAGGAGAGCACCGATGAAACTGTCTTCCGGGATCCACACCGCTCTGCGTGTTATTGCTGGGATACTAGTCGTGGTGGTGGCCCTTGGCTATTACAGCCATGTGCGGGCCCAAAGCGGAGTGGGTTCGGTACGAGTTCCACTGCGGCCTCTTGCTCCATTATCCAGTGTCCCCATCCCTCCAGTATTCGGGCTTGAAGGCATCGTAAACGACAAAACAGCCGCTATTCAGCTCGGCAAAGCTCTGTTCTGGGACATGCAGGCCGGGAGCGATGATGTGCAGGCATGCGCCAGCTGTCATTTCAACGCAGGCGCCGATAGCCGCGTTGTCAACGATGTGAACCCTGGCCAGCCTGGCGGGGACAACACTTTCCAGTTGGGTGTTCCCATGAACGGCACAATGGGACCCAATTATCGCTACAGCGCAGGGTCCCCGGATGCAGGCTTTGGCGGATATCACGACGGCGACTTCCCATTTCGCAAACTCGCCAATATCAATGACCGCTTTAGCGTGATTTCCGACGTGAATGACATCTCGGGTTCAGAGGGCGTGGCTGGGATGACCAAGACCCAGGTCACCTTAATCAATACGACCACAACGAGTGTGAATCTGGATCCGAGTTTTCAGCCGGATCCGAGTTTTCAAAATGATCCTGATCCGCTCAGCGCGCGCGAGCACGGCGACCTTGGTCCTGATGGCACTCCGACTTACGTCGATCGTCCGGCCTCGCCCATCGCTAAGCATGGAGTGGGCCATCACAACAGCGTCACCACTACCGTTACTACCAACAGCGTGGAATCGAGTGTAGCGTCGCCTGATCCGGTATTTTCCTATCCCGATCCCAGCGACCCAACCAAGCGCATCAATACGCGCCGCGTAACTGGACGCAACACGCCCAGCGCGGTGGACGCGGTTTTCAACTTCCGCAATTTCTGGGATGGGCGCGCACAGAACGTCTGCAACGGCGCCAACCCATTCGGCACGCGCGATAAGTCATCGCATCTGCTGGTGCGTGAACCCGATGGCAGCCTTGGCGCCGCGCTCATTAACATGCCGAACTCGGCGCTCTGCTCGCAGTCTCTGGGACCAATCCTCAGTTCCACGGAAATGTCGGCAGATGATCGTAACTTTCACCAGGTAGGACAAAAGTTGCTGGTGCGCAAGCCGCTGGCGCTGCAGATCGTCGATCCCACTGACAGCGTACTGGGTGCGATGTCGAACTCTCCTGGCAAGGGCCTGAAGACAGCCTATGCAGACCTGATCAAGAAGGCATTTCAGCCGGAATGGTGGGATGACAATCTTCACATCTGCTCGGGCTCGGACAACGGCGCCGCAGCCACGATCGATCCAGCAAAACATCAGAGCTGCCCGGCGAACACGCAGGAATACAGCTTGATGGAGTTCAACTTCTCCCTGTTCTGGGGTGTAGCCATCCAGATGTATGAAAGCACGCTGGTGGCGGACCAGACTCCGCTGGATAAATACCTGGAGCAGCAGCAGAGCTACACGCTGATCGGGGACAATCTCCACAATCAATACACCATCCAGCTCAAGGCTGGCATTACGCCCAACACGCTGTCGATCGTCGCATTGAATGAGACTCTCGACGCCACGGACCAGGACATCTATGCCTTTGACGACGGCTTTGGAAATATCCGCGGCGTTGGCGTCAATGGTGGCACCATCAATTATGCGACTGGCACTTTGAGCGTGTTCTTCGGAGAGCCGCCGGTTTCGCAAGTCCCCACCAAGGTTAACTATTCCGTGGGAGCCGTGCCGTTGACTGACGGCCAGCTTCGCGGCCTCACTCTCTTCCAGACCAAAGCGGGTTGCATCGCATGCCACGGCGGACCGGAGCTTTCCAACGCTTCAGTGGGAACCGTCACCAATACCCCCGTGGAACGCATGATCATGGAAGACGACAGCGCTCGCGTCTATGACACCGGCTACTACCACATTGGAGTGCGGCCCACGGCAGAAGACGGCGGACTTGCCGGAACTGATCCGATCGCCGGACTTCCACTCTCACAAGCCGAGTACCTGCGCGAGAACGTCTGCAAGGGTGGATTTGAAACCGTAATGGTTCCGGGCCGGCGTGGAGATGGCATCGCGCCTTCGCCGATGAACTGCTCGGACGACATCGCCCGGGGCGGCTTCTTCAAAGCGCCTCAACTGCGCAACGTAGCCTTGACAGCTCCTTATTTCCACAACGGCAGCCAGCTTACCTTGGAGCAGGTCGTCGAGTTCTACAACCGTGGCGGCGACTTCAACACCGTGGAAGAAGTTAAGTTCATGGACCCCGACATCGAGATGCTGGGTCTTACGTTGCAGGAGAAGCAGGACCTGGTCGACTTCCTGCGCAATGGATTGACCGATCAGCGCACGGTAAATCAATCTGCGCCGTTCGATCATCCGCAGTTGCTCTCGGCCAACGGCCATCCCCAGGGACCCAACGGCTATCCGGTGCAGAACGATCCTAATCATCCAGGACAGGCCAAGACCGCCTTGGTAGAGGTTCCGGCAACTGGCGCAAAGGGCGGCAAGCCGTTACCGACATTCCTCGAAAACCTGCTGGGGGTGAAGTAAATGTTCGCTTCAACCAGGTTTGCGTCAAATAGCCGCTCGCATGGGCAGGATAGTTCCGGAGGCGCGCGGCCATACCGGGAAACGTTATCAGCAAGGCAGGGTACGACAACAAGATTGCAGTCTGACGGAAGGAGCTTCAAAATGAGGGGATTTGAGCGAACGATCAAGACATTTAGAGTAGCGGGGATTGTACTACTGCTGCTGATGATGACGGGTCTGGGCATGACTGCATCTGCCCAGAGCCTGAATCCAATTCCATGGCCGACGCCGGCAGCCGTGCCCGCACCGACGCCGATCATCCCGCAGCGCGAGGGTAACGAGCCGGTGGGTTTCGATTTCACTGGCTTTATCCAGTTCGCTTCATTGGATGCGAGCCCCGGTCTCTGCAACAAAGATGACAATCCAGCCCCAACTCCGGCCAATCCCCCCTTGCCGGCGCAGTGCAAGATCACAGGCGGATGGATTGAGATCAACAACACGGTCGTCCGTGTTCCGCAAAACATCATAGTCATCTTCCCCAATACGCTCATTACGTGGGAAGAAGTATTCGAGCAGAACCCGAATACGCATCAGGGCGATGCGGTCTTCCAAACGGGATTGGCGATGTCTGACACCGTGCGGTTTCCTGGCACATACCAGGGGCACGTGCAGGGCAACATCGTAAACGGCCAGTACCTTGCCGGCATCATCTTTATCTCGCAGGATGCCGCTAACTTTACCCAGGGGTTCATCGAGAAGTTCGATTATGCCAACGGAATGATGTACGTGAACGGGACAAGGATCCAGCTCAACGATCCGCCGATCACGTTCACGGTTCCTAATCCCGATGGCACACCGCAGCTTGACGGAGGCGGCAATCCCGTGGTGCTGACCAAAGGCCGTTACAGCGCCGGCCAGACGCCTGACCCACGTTTTGCGGTGGACCAGAACAACCCCACGGTGGCTGCGCAAACCGGCTATCCCATGTGCATACCCAGGACCAGCCCCTATCTCGACGGTTCTGATGGGTCCGCCGGGCCAGCCCTGGCATTGCTGTTGCCAGAGGCGCAGCAGGATCCACAGTGTCCGGAAAAGAACCGGCCACGTGACCTTTCCGGCATCACGCTGGTGAACATTTTCACCATGAACGCTCCGGGCGCTCCGCCAACTGCGGACAACCCGATTCCTCAGGATCCCTATGTGGAAGTTCCTTTTGAAGTGGGCGATTTCATCATGATTATCGGCACGCTGGAAATGGATGCCAATGGCCCGTACATCACGGCGACCGACGTCATGGATACAAACGTGGGCGCTTACACCTGGCCCGCGACTGATCCCGCTTACGTTCGCATTGAAGTCGTGATCCAGGGTACCGGAGGCGTTCCCAACAATTTCTTCCCGCAGGAAGCCGGCGTACGGACCCGCGTGGAAGGCTTCACCACAGATTGGCAGCGTCCGGTTGACGTCTCAGCGATTGATGCGGATTGCAACGGCAACCTGACCTTCCGCGAGCCCGCGTGGGCAGCAAACTTTCCCATCGAGCCCGGACCTCCGGGAATCGGCGTGAAAGGCCGTTGGCGCATGCGTTTCCCGCAGGGCGGCGATTTTCTGCCAGCCGTGTTGAACGTAGGCGCTCGCGTGAGCGGAAGTTCGCCGGGCAAGAACAAGAACGGGCTCACCTTCTCCGAATACCAGTTGCCAAGCGGCGAGTTCATTTTTCCGGAGAACCTGGTTCCGGGCAGCCGTCCGCCGCGGGCAAACTTTGCCGACATTCAATGGCTCGACAACGGCATGGGCTCGTTGCCGATGGTCAGCGACGTGTTCGACAGCATTCAGGTCCAACTGGGCCAGCAGCCGATTCCTTTCTATCCGAACCAGTTGATGACGCAGCTGAATCCGTTCCCTGAGGCGACATTGCCGCCGCTGACCTGCGTACCGGGCACTCTGGCGTCCGTTGCGCTGCCTAAATTCTCGTCAACTCCAAACCCGCCGTTCGCGGGAATCACGGTAACGCTCGATGGAACCGCCAGCACTCCACCAACCGGTCCATTTGCATGGACTCAGGTGGTCAATCCTGGCGATCCAATCGTCACGATCAACAATCCGAACAGCGCGACAGCGACCTTTGTAGCACCCGCAGTGGCGCCTCCAGGCCAGAGCTTGACCTTTGCACTCGTTGTCGGCGGCCAGGGCAGTTTGGTCCCGCAGTCGTTGCCTGGCAACGTGACCGTGCCGATCGTTATAGCTCCGCCTAACACGCCACCCGCTGTCAGCGCGACCGCTCTGTTTGCCGGACCTCCGGCCGTCAGCGGAACCACCATCACGGTCCCGAGTAATGCAGCCGGCATAACGCTGAATGCAACTGCCGTGGATCCGGCCAGCGGAGCCATGACGTTTACGTGGACCGCTCCTGCAGGCATCGTTCTAACTCCGGGCGCCGCAGATGGCTCGGTGCAGACCTTCACAGCGCCGACTGTGCCTGAACTCACAGCGGCCCAGACCTTCACCTTCACAGTGACGGGGACCAGCGCCGCAAGCAGTCTATCCAGCACTGCAACTGTCACGGTAATTGTGCAGCCGGTGACGGACACGATTGTGATCAGCAACGTGGTCTATCGCCGCACCAAGGGCCGCCTCATCATCAACTGCAGCGACTTCACGCCTGGCGTGACGCTCACTGCAACTCTGGACATCCTCAATCCGGCCACCGGCTTGCCGTGGACTGGCGTGATGGGTCCGATTATCCCGTTCGCTCAGGGCGTGTTCTCGATTCGCTTCAGCAATATCCCGACGCCGAACCTAGTGACCATCACCTCGGACGCGGGTGGCATAGCGACCTCGGGTATCACGTTCCTGAGGTAACAGTTAACCCAAGGGCTGCCGGGCACAAACCCGGCAGCCCGTAACCAAAGACTCCCCGCGTCAGACTTGAAAGAAGCGGGATAGCAAGAACTAGCAGCATTTACCCAAGAGAGGAACCGACAATGACTAACCTTCTGCGGGCCCCGAGCAAGGCCATGGCTCCGCGCCTCAAGGAAAAGACCTTGCTAACTCGCAATTCCTGGAAGCATATCCTGACGCTGGCTTTGATCACATTTTTGACCGCAGCCAGTGCGTTTGCAGAACCCGGCAGACAGATTGCTAATCAACAGATGTTCCGCCCGCGCGGAATGGTTCGCGCAACCGTCCATCTTCCCGGCGGCGGCGAAATCACCGACTACTGGGTTTCCGACGGTGCATCCGGCTTCTGCCGCATCGATCAGCAACCCGATCCGAATAACCCCGGGCTGACGCGCGGCATACTCAACCTGAGCACCTGTTATTTGCCTGGCGTTTTTGAACCGATGGATTATCAAGCTGAAACACGCGGCGTCAATGGCTCCAATGGATACGTGTTCGTAGGCGGAATTAAAGAAGTGACCAGGATTGAGTTCAAGCAATCTCCCACCGAACCGGGGAGAACGGTCATTAACACTGACCCCGGCAAGCAAATCTCAATCTATAGTGTAACTTCAGTGTTCGCCAACGGCGCGCCAGCGATCGGCCCCCGCTTTGTGCAGTCCGTCAGGATGGGGCCAGACGGGAAGCTCTACATCTGCTTCCAGGGCAGCGGCGACATCTGGCGCATCCGCAATCCTCTATCTCCGAGTTTTACTCCGCTCGGCAACGCAGTAGAAAGAGTCGGCACCTCGGACAACGGCAAGACGCTGCTCAGCATGGGCTGGATCGGCCACGATCTGTGGATGCAGCAGGCCGGCTTCCTGAATCGTATCCAGAACGCCGATAAATGCAATTACGGACCCAACTGCGTTGCCATCCTCGAGTTCGGCAAGTTGCAAACCCAGGAAGGCATGGCCACGGACCAGTACATTTCGTCCAGCCTTACCGGTCGCTGGCTCTACTGGGGCAACGGCAATCGCGTGGTCCGCTATGACACGCTGAGCGCCGACATCATGCAGCAATGGAACCAGAGCGGCTTTGTCAATGGCAGCGTTATTCCCCAGCAGTACACGCTGATCATGGGCTTGAACTTCGTCCAGCCCCAGCACCCCACTCCCGGAGATCCCAAGCAGGATCTCTTTACCCTTGCTGACGGCAGCCAGGTCGCTGACATGACAGTGACCATGGATAAAATCATTGAAGCTCCGCCGCCGGCAGTCGCGGGAACGCTCCCCAAAACGGGCGTAACTTACCTGCTGAAGTCGCACTCTACGATGGTTCCGGAGCCTTGCAACAGCACGCCTCCGAATCCGCCGCCGTGCGTCAACAGCCAGATCGGCAATGACAATCCGCCCAACCCCTCGCCGGTAACGGTCGCGGCAAGACGCGCCATTCTTCTGGTGAGCGGTGTGACCCATCCCCGCGGCCTGCTGTTCCTGCAGACCAACTGGTGGGTATCAGATGAGGACAATGGATTCTGCCGGATCGACCAGAACCCGGTCACTGGTGCGGCCACGTTCCTCAACTTCTGCTTCAAGCCGTCGCCTGGTTTTATCCCGGGCCAACCTGCGGCGGATAAGGCGGACAATTTGGGCAGACAGAACGTATATATCCCTGATGCCTCAGGATCGGCGAAAGGCGTCGTCAGAGCGGTGTTCACTCCCGGTGTTGGGGGCGGAACCTTGTCTGAAAGCGGATTGCTTAATTCCGGTCCGGGCACCGCGGAAGCAGTAGCCCTGCCGCAGGGTCCGTTCAATGATGGAGCCATTTACATCGGCTATACCGATAATGGCAAGATCAACAAGATCCAACAGCCGGCAACCGCTCCAACCGCACCCATCGCGGTGGGAGGGCTTAGCCGCGGCATCGGCGTACTCAGCCTGGCCTTTGAGAGCAATGACCTGTACATTGCTGAACTGGGACCACCGGCCAACACTGCTGGACAGTTAATCACCGGCGGGCAAATCACCGTGCTTCAGGCAGCCTCGCCTGATCTGCATCGCGGCAGCGCTCGGGAGGTCACGAAGCCCATCTCGCGACTCCAGAGCCCCACACTCAACACCACTCCGCAGCTCTTTGTAAATCCTGGAGCTATTCTTGTGGGCCCGGCAATTGACCGTCCCGCCTGCCTGCCACCGATTGGCGTCGCTACCTCACTCAGGGTAGCGGCCGATCCTACAACCACGCCGTCGCTGTATTTTGGCAGCTTCGGAGTTAACGAGGCGGATGCGGCCACCAGCCCGGCCCAGCTACCGGAGGTGGACCAGTTCGACTCCGTTTGCACCACAGAAATACCGTGGGCAGTGGAAGGTTCGCTGGATGCTCTCCGCTCACTGAACGTGCCCCTCAGCCCCATTACTGCACTTGGGATCACCAGCTACTCCGATCCCACAGCGCAGCTGGCGATTGGAGACGATCCCAATACGATCGCTGAATTGGCAACGCTGCAGAAGAGCAAGATCACAGCGCCTAGCACGGGTCCCCTCCATGGCCAGGGACACGTTTACATCGTTCCGTAATCAACAACCCTCAACGACGGGGCTGGCGGAAAAAATCGCCGGCCCCTTTTTCTTGGACCGCTGAATCGGGCAAAGGCGTATGCAGGCGCCGCCCGCTCACCATCAGGCTTGAAGCATCAAATCAAATGGAATTGAAGTCTATGGGACATTGCGCCACTTGAATGTTCGATTGGGTTTTGGGAATCGGTCTGATTCTCATAGTGATCTGGTTGGTCATTTCATTTTTTAGTCGAGGCTCGAAGTAATGCGCTGCCGAGGTAAACTTCTGCTCATGCGATTCCAATTTCTTGTGTTGATCTGCTTGTTCGCGCTCTCAGCCCATGGCAAAGACAGTCAGCGGCCCATTCTGGTTACCCACAGTGATTTCAAGGGGCTGGACCAAAGCGACTCCCGCACAGAAGAGCTGCAGATCTTCGCCAACGGCACACTGCACTACAAGGAAACATCCAACTATGGCAAGCCGGGAACCTTCGATACGAAACTGACGCCGGAAAAACTGCAGCAGTTGACTCTTCTCCTCAATGGCAAGGCCATGCTTGCTGTGCCGGCCAAGATCGGCTCGCAGATCAGGGTTCTTGATGGCCGGACTGACAAGACTTTCGAAATCAATCATCCTGCTTCGCAGCAGCGCATCGTGATTGAGAATTTCTATCCCCAGTTGAACGGACATCGTCCGGCATACCCCAAGGTTTTGGTGGAGTTGGAGTGCATGCTTCAGGACCTTCAGCGCAAGGCAGCCAAGCGTCCGCAACCCTCACCCGAGGAAGACTGGTGTCCGGATGCGCTGGGCAAGCGCTGAGGATTGCAAATATTTCGCCGCTGGGGCTTTTCGATTTCCTTCGGAAGCTTTAGCTTGACGACTCAGATCGTTGATTAAAAGAATTAATCCCAGTTTCAGCCCACTTTAATCCAAGGTGTCTACCTTAGACCTGCCAGAGATAAGAGAGGGTAGCTTCCGGGATCTCTACGGCTCGAAACTAGCGAGACCCCGCCTGTAATTGTCGGCATTTACTTTGCCGGCTTTCACCCCTCAGAACTAAACACTATTTGGGAACTTATGTCTGCTGTTCTTCCGGGCGGCAGCGCGGCCAAGGCATTTGTCTGATTCGCTTCTTGCGAATTGGATAAAGAAGTTGGTGAACTTGCGCGCTCGTGTGTCCGGGGCTCTTGCGTCTTCCGGCGTCGATTTGACGTCCGGGTTTCCTATGCTGCGTCTGCGCAGCGGCCTGCCGGGACCGTCACCCGTGATTACCGGGTTGAGATCGCGTCTCTTCACTCCTTCCTCCAATGCCAGAAATTTGTGCGACTCCGGGAAAGAACCGGTCTATCAATGATCGTGGCTTGAGCCGAATTAGTGCCAAGCAGTGATTTTGAAGGAGAAACAAGTGACCTCCCCCATCCCTTGCACCTATGTTGCCCAGGCAACGACTTCCACTATCCATTTCCCAGGGAAACGTATAGTAGCCATTTTGCTGTTGACCGCACTCGCTGTCGTGCTTCCACTTCAACTCGGCGCGCAGAGCTATGTGTATGTCAACAATCAGGACGTGGTAAATAGCGTGGTAGGATTTTCAGTTTCTTCCACTGGTTCGCTGACGCAGGTTCCTGGCTCGCCATATCTCACCGGCGGTATAGGGTCAACTTCTACTTGTCAGGGTTTGGATCGTATCGTCACCAGCGCGGCCAATAACCTCCTTTATGTTTCCAATAGCGGAGACCAGACGATCAGCGTGTTTCAGATCGATTCCACGACAGGTTCACTGACGGCTGCGCCTGGATCGCCTTATGCCAGCGGTCTTACGCTGGATGGCTGCGCGGGCATTTCGCTTGCGGTCACGCCCGACGGCGCGCTATTGATGGCATCAAGCAACGGTCAGATTCAGAGTTTCACGGTCGCCACCGGCGGAGTTCTTATTCCAGGTCCCGTCACCGCAAACTGCTGCTCGCCAAGCGTTGGAATGAAGATATCGGCCCAGGGAAATTTGCTGGCTCTCGCGAATGAAACCAGCGTATCTGTTTTTACTATCAACCCTGAAGGTTCGCTCGTCGCGGCAGCAGGCTCTCCATTTCCCCGCACGGGAACAGGATTGCTTTCTTCAGTGGATTTCAGTTGCGCTGCTGACCGCCTGTATGGCAGCGAAGCCAGCTTCGGCGCCTCTACCATTACTGACGCCTGGACGCTTGCGTCCGGCGTAGCTACCCCGGTGGCCGGCAGCCCTTTCTTTGGGACTGGCAGCGATTCCACGTCAGTGGTTTTGAGCCCGGACAACTCGCGGCTTTTCACCAATGATTTGTTCAGCAACAAAATCAATGCATTCACTGTAAACGCGGACGGCAGTCTGACCAGGCTGGGCAGCTTTGGAGGAGTTACCTC
>JBARMK010000155.1:0-1636 GCA_049802395.1 Candidatus Angelobacter sp. | reverse complement strand
TTCCTTGCGGCTCATTTCTCGATTCTGATCTCGTCAATATCTGCGGGCGTACAAAAAAATCTTTAACCACAGAGGGCACAGAGGTACGCAGAGGAGGACAGGGAATCACTTTTGCGGGGAAGTGGCGGGTTTAGGTTTCCTGAGTAATTGCCGATAGAGAGACTGTGAGCCATCCATCTTTGGGACAAGGTGTGGCACGGAGCCGGGTACCGGCGGCACAACGGTTGCGATATGTGGCGCGTCAGCCGATTTTTGACCGGCAAGAGAAGGTGTTTGGATACGAACTGCTGTTTCGGGACGGGTTGGAAAATGCGTTCAGCGGAGACCTGGACGAGGCGTCGCGGGTGACGCTAGACCGATCGTTATTGATCGGGCTGGATGTGCTGTGCGATGGCCGGCGGGCGTTTGTGAATTGCACGCGGGACACGCTGATCAAGGGACTGGTTACGCTGTTGCCAGCGGCGTCCACTGTAGTGGACGTGTTGGAAAACGTTCCAGCGGATCGCGAGGTGGTGGGGGCTTGCCGCAGTCTGAAGGACGCGGGCTACATGATCGCGCTGGACGATTATGTGGCCAACGATCCACGTGAAGCGCTGGTAGAGATCGCTGACATTATCAAGGTGGAGATGCTGTTGACGACCGAGGAGCAACGGACCGCCCTGATGAAACGGCTGGGAGCGGGGCGTTGCCGCATGCTGGCGGAGAAGATCGAAACGCACGGAGAGTTTGTGCGCGCGCGGGATCAGGGATTTGTATATTTCCAGGGATATTTTTTTCGCCGGCCGGAGATGATGAAGACCCACGACATGCCGGCGCACCAATTGAATTTTCTGCGCATGCTGCAGGCGGTATCGCGGCCGGAACTGAATTTCGACGAACTGGAGAAGCTGGTCAAGGCGGAAGCGGCGGTGTGTTACCGCCTGCTGCGCTATTTGAATTCGCCGATGTTCAGCTTCCAGAATGAAATCCATTCGGTGCGGCATGGATTGTCGATTCTGGGCGAGCGTGACATTCGGCGCTGGGTGCGGCTGGTGGCGGCAGTGAGCGCAGGGCAGGGTAGACCGAGCGACCTGTTGCTGTCGGCGCTGGTGCGGGGACGGTTTGGGGAGCTGCTGGCGCCGCAGGTGCAGCATGGGGAATCGGATTTATTTCTGCTGGGCCTGTTGTCGCTGATTGATGCCATGCTGGAAATCCCGATGGCGGAAGTGCTGGAGAAAATTCCGCTGGATCATGCCACCAAGGCCGTATTGCTGGGACAGCCGAGCGATCTGCGGCCGGTGTTTCGGTTGATGCTGGCGCATGAGAGCGCGGAGTGGGAAGCGGCAGGGGAATTGAGCGCGAGGCTGCATCTGGATTCCGAACAGGTGGCGGCAGATTACTGGCAGGCGCAACAGTGGGCGCGGGAAGTTTCGAGCGGGGTGTGAGACAGAGCTTTCGGCTTCCGGCGGGTGCGAGGATACTCGGCTGTGCGTGTCCTCCTGTGCAAAAGGTGGGTGAGGATGGGTCTTGCGCGGTGGGGCAAGGACGAGTACCATAAAGATGTTCTCATTTAGGCCTCGTTCCCGCGCAGGCCTGCCGCGCCAGCCGATCCGAGGCGGCGCCTTAACGGATCCGATAAACGAAATCGATAGAAATT
>JBARMK010000154.1:0-3446 GCA_049802395.1 Candidatus Angelobacter sp. | reverse complement strand
CCAGGACACGTATCACGGCATGACGTGAGCGTAGCGAGCGAGGGGCTGCGAAGTCGTACCGTAGAGATGCTCAAGAAAGAATCGCTCCTTACGCCGCAGGCCGTCGCGCGGCGCCAGCGAAGCGACCAAAACAACCCAATTACCCTGTTACCCTTCCCCTTCTCCTACGTCTGAACACACAGGAGCGAAACATGTCCTCCACTCATCCCACAAAACTGTTCATATTTCTGCTCGCCCTGATCACCTCGCTCCCGGCCAGCGCAGAGAAGTCCAGGCGTGAGCAGGTGCTCAAGCTCGTCGCCCAGATCCAGCACGCCGACTACGCCGGCGATCGCCCTGCGCTCCAGCGCCTCTACACCGCGCTGACGCCGTTCGTTGACGACAAGGAACTCGCCGCGCCCGTGCACTACTGGCGCGGCTTTGCCCAGTGGCGTCGTGCGCTCAACGGCTTCAATGACTCGACCGATCCGAAAGAGCTGGAGCAGGATCTGAAGCAGGCAATCGAGGAATTTAAGCTGACGCTGGTCCGCGACCCGCAGTTTGTGGATGCGGAGGTCGGCGCCGTCTCTTGCCTGGGCAACCTGATGTTCCTGAGCCACGATCAGGCGCACACGCAGGAGCTGCTGCAAGAAATGCTGCCGATGATGAAGGACGCCCAGGCTGTCGCGCCGGAAAACCCGCGGTTGCTCTGGGTTCGTGGCCCACAGCTTTGGTATCTGGGTGAAGAGCGCGGCGGCGGCGAGGATTTGGCCTTCGCGACCTATGCGAAAGGCCTGGAATTGGCGCGCAAGCAGCAAGTCAACGATCCGTTGCAGCCCTCGTGGGGCGAGCCTGAGCTGTTGATGAACCTGGCTTGGTCAAACTTGCATCGGAAACAACCAGATCTGGACGCCGCCGATCAGTATGCACGCCAGGCGCTCCGGCAGGTTCCTTACTGGCACTACGTGCGCGATATCCTGCTGCCGCAAATCCAGCAAGCGCGGAAGAAAACGGGCGAGCGGGCGTCGAGAGAAGTGAACCGCAATTTGCCACAGTTCATTTGTTTCCAATTTACTCCACGTTCTCTGTGCCCTCCGCGGTAATGCTTCGTGTTCCTTGGTTATGCTGAGAGTTCGCGGCATTGGCGAGCTTGCTTTTTCCCTTGTGCCGTCCCGCTATGCGGCCTGCCTGAGTTCGGCCAGGTTGGAGCGTTGTCTGCCAATCACTCCCAACGCCAGCGGAATGGTGGTGAGCCCGCCGACCACGGCGAGAGCCAATCCCGCCGCTTTGCGCTGATCGTTGTTCAAGCGCGTAGAAATCAAGAGACCAACGCCGGCGCCCAGCACCACGCGGGTTCCAGCGATAAGGATGATGTCTGCAATAGTAAGCTTAGTTTCAATCATTTTTGTAACCTCGTTCCCCGCATACCGCGGCGGATACTTATTTCGATGCGCAGCATTGCCCTCAGGGCGTCATGAATGCAGAGCTGATGATCGCGAGATCCTGAAGGGAAGATTTATGATTCACAAACACGGGTTGCGCCATTCCGCCCGTCCCTTTACCATTCCGCAGATGAACCGACGCGATTTCTTAGCTACTGTGCCGCTGGCTCTTGCGGCGAAGGCCATCCCCGTTTCCGGAGTCTTTATGGAGAACACCAGCGCAAAATCCAATTCTGGTCGGCAAAATTCGTCCGCTGCCGCGGCAAAATCATCTGCGCCGGCGGGGCACGAGCTCGACTTTGCCACCGCTTTGCAGGCCGCGGATGCCATCCGTAAAAAGCAGGTCTCGTCGGTCGAACTCACGCAGCGCATGTTCGCGCGTATTGACCACTACAATCCGCAGCTCAACGTCTTTGCCTTTCAGTTGCGTGAAGATGCGCTAGCGCAGGCCAAAAAAGCCGATACCGCCATGGCCCAGGGAAAATCGCTTGGGGTCTTCCACGGTGTTCCGGTCACGGTGAAAGAAAGCTATGCCGTGGCGGGCCATCCCTGCACATGGGGCATTCCTTCGTTCCGCGATTCCAAAGCGCCGCAAAGCTCTGACGTTGTGCGGCTGCTCGGCGAAGCCGGAGCAGTGTTGCTGGGCGCCACCAACGTGCCTGTCGGACTCTCAGACTGGCAGAGTTACAACCCGATTTACGGGCAGACCAACAATCCCTGGGACGTGAAACGCACTCCCGGTGGATCGTCGGGCGGAAGCGCAGCGGCACTGGCGGCGGGGCTGGGTTATCTCAGCGTGGGCAGCGATATTGGCGGCTCAATCCGCGTGCCTGCGCATTTCTGCGGACTTTTCGGCCACAAACCAACACTCGACCTGGTGAGTACGCAGGGGCAATTGCCCGGTGGCCAGCGTACCGCGCCAGGCTTTTCCACGCTTCTTGCGGTAGGCGGGCCATTGGCGCGTAGCGCCGGTGATCTGCTGGCCGCACTCAAAGTCCTCGGCGGGCCCACAGCCTGGGACGCCAAGGCATGGAAGTGGCAGATGCCTGGGCCTCGCGCCCGTAGCTTGAAAGATTTTCGTGTGGGCTATGTGATCGACGATCCTATCGCTCCGCCCACGCCCGAAGTAAAAGCTTTGCTGGAGAGCACGATCGAACGGCTCAGCCGTGCCGGCGCTAAAATGAAGCCGGGCTGGCCGGCCGGAATGCAACCCGCGGAGCTCCTGGCCAATTACATGTTCATATTGGATGCTTTCTTCTATAGCACCGCTCCTCCGGCTGAGCAGGAGCGCCAGCGAAAATCGTTTGGCGATCCTCAGCAGGCCAGAAGCTCAGGCGCGCTCAGCTCATTTGCCGATTGGCAGCAGCAGAACTTCCGCCGTCTGGGGTTTCGCGCGCAGTGGCAAGCCTACTTCGATCAGGTCGATGTCTTCCTCTCGCCCGTGGCCTTTACCGCGGCATTCCCGCACGATCACAGCGAGCCGCAGGCCCAGCGCACCATCGCCACATCCGCCGGTCCTCGCCGCTATATGGATATGATCAGGTGGATTGCGCCAGCCACGCTCACCGGGTGTCCGGCGACGGCGGCTCCTATCGGCAAAACGCCGGACGGCCTTCCCGTGGGAATTCAAATCATGGGTCCCTACTGGGAAGACGCTACGCCCATTACATTTGCCGATTTGCTGTCGCGGGAAATCGGCGGCTTTAGCGCGCCGCCTGGATATGGCGAGTAAAAAACACTAAATCCTCAATGCCGGCCAGGCCATGCGAGCCTCCGGCGGCGTCAGTAAATGGTCCAGCAATCACGCCTGCGTCATTGATGGCGACCTGTGCGCGTAGCAGCATGTCAAACGATTGAAAGTGAAATCCGGGCATTTGCTTGCAGTCGCGTGGAGCGAGTATAAATACGGGACGCTCTGCCGACCATCCGCAGGCGCCGGCCCTTTCAAGACCATCAAGAGTGGAGGCCTCCCATGGGAGCTAATGCGTTCAGAGCACCCGGACTCAGGTTTGAGCTGGTAGAAAC
>JBARMK010000153.1:0-17838 GCA_049802395.1 Candidatus Angelobacter sp. | reverse complement strand
CGTTGGATGAAGAAGGAACGCTGCAAGCGCGCTACGTTGGTAACCTCTTGGCAAACCTTGACGTCCAGGTGGAACAGATCATCAGCAGCCCGCTAACGCGGGCGCGCCAGACTGCTTCACTGGTAGCGAATGAACTCGCATTTGAATCCACAGTCCAGATTGATGATGCCCTCCGTCCGGAAGCCGAGTTTGATCAATTCCAGGCCATGCTGGCCCGCTACAAGAAATATGACGCGATTATGGTGGTGGGACACAATCCGAGTCTTAACGAATTCCTGAGCAAATCTATTTCCGGCGGAACGGGCGCCGCGCAAATTGACTTCAAGAAGGGCGCGGTGGCGAAGGTAGAAATGAACGGGCGCACTGGAACCATGCAATGGCTGGTAACGCCCAAGATCCCGCGGACCCTTCAGTCCGGTTTGAAGACCAGCTCGCGGCCAAAAACTTCTCGGAAGTAAGGGACCTCTTTTTCCCCGGCCCACAACTCCAGGTCCGCCCCGCCGCGGCCGGCTTTGACGGTAATAACGAGATCTCCATCGCGGGACGCCGCGCGAACGGATTCTACGGCTGACCGCCGTCCCTGGTTCAAGGCACGCGCCACGCGCAGAATGGCGATGGACTTGATCACGTCCGATCTGATCTGTGCCGGCAGCAGCTTGATCAAGCGGTCGCGGAGCTGTGGTTTGGAATTGCCCTGAAAACGAGCTACTGTAGCGATGATGGTCCTCTGCAATGGCGTGAAACCATACAATTCAGAACGCGAAATCACGTAGTAGGCATGCCGGTGGAGTCCCACCGGATTGACATACATTCCCACTTCATACAGCATGGCCGCAGCCGCAATCCACTCGCGGCAATCCTTGTTCAGGCCGTGCACGCGGCGGGACTGGTCGAATAGAGAGAGCGCCAGTCTGCGCACGTGCTCCGCGTTCTCCAGGTCAACGCCATAGCGACGTCCTGTATTCAGAAGAACATCCTGCCGGTCAGATTCCAACTGTCTGTGGGAGCGGGTATGTTGATCGTACTCAGCCGCCATCTGCGCCAGAATGCCATCACGCAATCCCAGCGGTGAATAGCGAAAGCCTTTCAATCCGCAGGCATGCAGCACCTGCGCAAAAACCGCGGCGCCGGCAACGATGATTTGTGCTCGCTTGGGATTGATCCCTTTGATCGCGGCGCGCTGCCGCGGGGTAAGCCTGGCCAGCCTTTTGGCCAACTTGGCGGCTACGCCCTGAGAAACCGACGGGCTGCGGCTCAGGCGCGATGACTGTGCGGCGCCCGCCAACGCCGCCGCCGTACCGGAGGTTGCGATCACCATGCGGGCGTCAGCACGAATAATCTGGCGGGAAACGTGCGCCACTTCCTGCGCAATAAATTCATTCAGGCGCTTCAGTTCAGCCGGGTGCGGCGGTTCATGATGGATAAACTCGCCGGTAAGCCTTACCGCTCCCAGCGGAAGTGTGACAATTTCTTTGATGTGCCCCTTTTCGGAAAGCGTCAGCTCGCAACTCCCACCTCCCAGATCGATCAAGAGAAGCTTTGGCGGCGGCGTTCGCATGCTGGAGACTACGCCCAGGTGAATCAGCCGGCCTTCTTCCAGTCCGGTAATGATATCTAAATTCCATCCTGTAACCGTTTTGAGCCACTCCGCAAAAAGCGGTGCATTATCGCTGTCTCGCATGGCGCTGGTAGCAACCACACGCGTGCGATCCACAGCATGGCTCTGTACTGCGCGATGAAATCGACGCAGCACCTTAAGGGTGTGGGCCATGGCTTGAGGATCGAGACTGCCGTTGCGAAAGACGCCTTCTCCCAGGCGCGTAACCTCGCGGTCCTGGTGCAAAGCAATGAGCCGGCCGCGGCGCAACTCAGCGATACTGAGCCGTACGGAGTTGGAACCGATATCAACAGCGGCAAATACCGGCATGATCTATCAGGCCCGCTGGGCTACAGTACGGGCGGATTGGGCTGCGCGAGGAGGTTTACGGGCGGGGGGAGCAACCGCCGAGGCAAACAGATCAGTCAGAGCGGAGATAGCGGCGGAACGACGCGCGGCAAAGAGCGCGCGGATCTCGCTGAGCAAAGCGCAATTTGCGCGGTCCGCAAATTTCTTCTCTGCCAGTTTTGCCAGTTCCTCCCAGTCATGCCACGCACCGATCGCGCCTTGAGCCGCCTTTAGCCCTTCAATGAAACGCTGCTGCTCAGGGGTTTCATCCGCCAGTTCGGCCAGGTAGCGGATCATCTTTACCTGGATTCGAGCTTGATGCAGGCGATTGGGCTTGAGTGATCTTTGAGAGAAATCATCGGCCATTCGAACCAGTTGCGAGCCAGCTTCTTCCAACGGAGCCAGCGGCCGGTTGGAGTCCGAAGGTCCAGTAGCGGCTTTCTCTGCAATCCGTTCCATTCGGGAAAACAATTTTGAATCGGCAAACTTCCCCAGTGCGGAGACCAGCCGTTTCGCATGACGATCGCGCTTTTTCTTCAAAATTCCTGAAAGGACCTTGCGGTCTTTGGCTGTAGACCCATTCCCGACCTGGTCCAGAAGCTCAACCTCAACATCAATGTCGCGCACTTTTCCAGCGCGCCGGCGCAGCTCTGCCAGTCGCTCCAAAGTGCGCTCCAGCTTTTTGCCAAGATCCGGGTGAGCATAGCTGACCAGACTTTCAATTCTCCGGACCGTGGTACGAAGCCGATGGACGCTTTTGGGCGTCGCCTCGCTGGAGACTTTGGAGACTACTCCTGACAGGTCTTCTGTGAGACCTTTCATACGTTGTTCAAGCAATGTCATTAACGAGGGTCACTCAATCGCTCAAGGAGCGAAGCCATATTCTAGATGACACCTGGGATGGCAAATGCCTCATTAGTGGTGCACCTGTGGAAAACGCATCTATTTTCAATGTTTTGTGTCACATACAGTTACTCTCCTCCAGATTTTTCTTGTTTCAACGAGCGGTTTTATAGTTGAATGGATCAGGCGATGGAGTTCGCCTTTAACCGCCCGCCGGGCTGATGACTCCTACCAATACAGCATTGGAGTCATTCAGCATGCGAGCTTTGATCGAATGGAAGCCCTATCTCTGGATATCCCTGGGCGCTCTTTTTGGCGCTAACCTGCGTTATTTCCTTACCCGGATTATCACCCGTTTCAGTGACGCCGCCTTTCCCTACGGCACGCTTGTCATCAACGTAACCGGAAGCCTTATCCTGGGATTTTTCTTGGTGTGGACAACGGAGCGTGTACTTGCCAATCCACTGTGGCGACTGCTGGTAGCGATTGGGTTTTGTGGTTCGTACACAACCTTTTCCAGCTATGCTTTTGAAACCATGTCGTACTTGGAGCAGGGTCATTGGACCATGTTCGCAGCCAACATCCTGGCCAACAATGTGTTATGCCTCGGCTCGATTCTGGTGGGAGCGATGATTGCGCGTGCAATTTGATGCCCGCGCGGAGCGTGTAGAATTCTTTCGAGAGAGGAGGTAATTGGCGCATTCATGACTCCACCCCGCATGGCTGTCCAGGTTTCCATCTATCTCAATGAAGCTGACGAATGGCACCGCAAGCCGCTGCACCTGGAACTTCTCAAGTTTCTGCGCGAACAGCAGATTGCCGGAGCCACAGTGCTTCACGCGGTCGCCGGGTTTACCGGTCGCGGGCGCGTCAAAACTGCCAGCCTGGTGGATGCAGGCGGGAAACTTCCCGTGGTACTGACCTTCGTGGACACCGCAGATCACATTGACCGGGTCCTGCCGCAGGTAAAGGAGATGGCGGGCCACCGGCTGATTGTCCGCGAAAACGTTACCATTGAAGCGGGAGAGTTTGAATGAGCGCGCCGGCGCTGGACGTGCTCGCGATTGCTGCCCATCGTGACGACGTAGAACAGACTTGCGGCGGCACATTGCTCAAAATGGCGCAACTGGGCCAACGTAGCGGCATTCTCGACCTGACCCAGGGCGAGATGGGCACCCGTGGCACCGCGGCAGACCGTGCCCGTGAATCAGCGGATGCCGCCAAGATTTTGAAAGTAGGTTTCCGGCAGGCGTTGAATATCCCCGATGGGCGAGTGGAAAATACCTGGGAGAACCGGCTGAAGATCGCCAGTGTCATTCGCCAACAGCGGCCGCGCGTGGTAATTCTTCCATATTGGTCAGGGCGGCATCCCGATCATTACACCTGCTCGATTTTGGGATATGAAGCCTGCTTCCTTGCTGGATTAAGCAAACTCCGGCTGGGGCAGGAAGCCGATAAGCAGGCCAGAACTTCGCCCGAAACGGCAGTTCCCGAAGATTTAACCGATCATCCTCATCGGCCTTTCAAAATTATTTACGCTACGCTGTATTATGACATCCGGCCATCGTTCGTAGTGGATATTACCGATCAGTTTGAAGCGCGACTGCAATCCATCTATGCCTACAAGTCGCAATACACTGACCAGGAGGCGGGCCGCGTTGATTTTCCCGCGCACGCTGAAATACGGGAACGCGTTGCCGCGATGGCGGCATTCTACGGAATGCTGGCAGGGGTGAAATATGCGGAGCCGTTCATCCAGAAAGAAGTAGGTCTGGTGGAAGATGTAACGATGATTCCGGTAAAGTCAATTTAGCTATGTTTAAAGATAAAGCTATGTAATTGATGGCGGAGCGTTCAGGCCTTCTCGCACTTTCATCACTTCCTCAATCACCTGCTGAAGCTGACGCCGGTTGATAGGTTTGGATATATAGCCGTCCATTCCAGCCTCAATGCAGCTTTCGCGATCGCCCTTCATGGCATGAGCAGTCATGGCAATGACCGGCAGACGCTTCCATTTTTCTGTTTCCAACTTTCTGATTTCCCGCGTTGCCTCAAGCCCGTCCATTTCCGGCATCTGCACGTCCATGAAAACCAGATCAAACGATCCCGCGCGCAGAGTGTCCAGAGCTTGCCTTCCATTTTGCGCCACAATCACCTGATGGCCCAGGTCTTCCAGTAGACGAACGGCGAACCGCTGGTTCACCAGATTATCTTCCGCCAGGAGGATCCGGAACTGCCCCGACGACTCCCTTTGCCCGGGCGAGACCGCCTGGTCAATCCCGGATGCTGGCGCCAGGGCCTGCCCGATCGCCGCCAGAAGTTCGCACGGTTTGACCGGCTTAATCACATAGGAGTCAATTCCTAACTGGCGGCATCGCTGAACCGAGGAATGAAAATCATCCGACGCAAGCATCATCAGCATAGGCGCGCTTGAATGCATTGGCACAATCCGGGCGACCATATCAAAGCCATCCACCCGCGGCATGCGGCCATCGATCAGAAGCAACTGATAAGGCGTCCCCTGATGCAACTGTGTATTCACAGCTCGCAGCGCTTCATCGGCGGAAGCGGCGGGCGAAACCTTGCTTCCCCAGGCTACCAACATCTGTTCAAGTATCGCGCGACTATCAGCATTGTCATCCACGATAAGGACAGAAATTCCACGCAGGTCACCCTCCGGGCTTTCCAATTGTGAAGGAACGGGTTGCGGCGGAACCTGCATCCGGCAGGTGAAATAAAAAGTTGATCCTTCTCCCACCCGGCTCACTACGCCCATGGAGCCGCCCATGAGCTTAACGATGCGTGAAGAGATAGCCAGCCCCAGACCGGTGCCGCCGAAGCGGCGCGTGGTAGAGGCGTCAGCTTGTGAAAAAGCTTCAAAAATAAGCTCCTGTTTTTCTGCCGGAATGCCGATACCGCTATCGGAAACGGAAAAGCGCAGTTCAATTTCATCGCCAAGGCGTTTTTCCACAGTCACCCGCATAAACACTTCGCCCTGCGCCGTGAACTTGACCGCATTCCCCACCAGGTTGTTGAGCACCTGCTTGATGCGGTCAGCATCGCCCATGAGGAATTGAGGAATTGATGGATCCACATGGTAGAGCAGTTCCAATCCCTTCTGGTGGGCACGCAGGGCCAGAGTACGCACCGCTTCAGCGACGGTTTCCGTGAGTTCGAACTCATGTACGTCAAAGGCCAGTTTTCCTGCTTCAATTTTAGAAAAGTCCAGAATGTCGTTAATGACCACCATCAGGGTATTGGCGGAGTCCTGGGCCATACTCAGTAATTGCCGCTGGTCAGCGGTGAGTTCACTGTGCCCTACAAGATCGAGCATTCCGGTAACACCGTTGAGCGGAGTGCGTATCTCGTGGCTCATGTTCGCCAGGAACTCACTCTTAGCGCGCGTAGCCGCTTCTGCAGCCTCTTTGGCCACTTGCAATTCATGCGTACGCCGGCCCACCAGAACCAGCAGTTCGTATTCCCGCTTCCTGATCTGGCGAATTCTCAAAAAATAGATAAGGATGAGCGAAAACACCAGCACCACAGCGCAAATGGAGTAAAACCATTTGGTTTGATAAAACCGAGGCTCCAGGTAGAAGGAAAATGTGGCGCCTTCGTTGTTCCAGACACCATCGTTATTGGCCGCAATTACGCGAAACGTGTAGTGTCCAGGCGAGAGGTTGGTATAGCGCACGAATCCCCGAGTGGTCGGGCTAGTCCAATTCTGTTCGTACCCTTCGAGTTTGCACTTGAACGCGGCTTTTTCCGGAGCAAAATAACTTAGCGCAGCGTAATGAAATTCGAGTTCGCCCGAGCCGGCCGGGACGTGGGCGCCCGCAGACACTTTCGGCTCCTGATTGATCTTGACCCTTTCAATCACCACCGGCGGCGGCAGAGGGTTAACAGGGAGGTTGTTCGGATCAACGACAACAACGCTCTTCAGGCAGGCGAACAGCAGCTTTCCTTGTGTGGTCTTCCAGCCCGAATATTGTGAGCCGCCATTGCATTCAGAGCTCGTCATCCCGTCGGGGACGCCATATATCTGGTTATGAACCTTTTGCGTTTGGCCCTCGACCACGTCAACCAATTCTTTCTTTGCGACTTTAGCGATGCCGCGGTTCGAACTCATCCAGAAATTGCCAGCGCCGTCTTCCAGGATGCTCCATATCGTGTCGTCAAACAGACCTTGTCTTGTACCAACAGTCTCGAATTTGCCGTCCTTGAACCGCTTCAAGCCAGCGCCATACGTGCCGATCCAGAACGCGTGGTCAGAGTCCTCATAGATCACCAAAACGGCGCCCATACTGGGCGAGCCTTGAGGACTTTCTTGAAGATCGTAGTTGATGAATTTACCGTTGCGGAACAAACTAAGCCCGGCATCGGTTCCGAACCACAGATTGCCCTGCTGGTCCTGGTGGATCGCCCAGACGCGGTTGCTGCCCAGCCCTTCTTTTGTGGTGTAGTTGGTGAATTTGCCGTTATGCAGCCTGCTCACGCCGCCGACAAACGTTCCCGCCCAAATGTCACCCGCGCGGTCTTGATACACGGCGGGAACAAAATTGTCCGCCAGCCCATCAGCCTTGTTGTAATTTTTGACAGCATGGCCCGTAAACTTGTTAAGACCACCTTCATTCGTGCCTACCCAAATGTTCCCTTCACGATCCCTAACCATAGAATAGACATAGTTGTTGGCCGGTCCTTTGCTGGTGAGATAAGAAATGGCTTTCCCATCTTTCAACCGCCAGAGGCCGGTACTGGTACCGATCCACCAGCTGCCATCGGGACCCTCCCCCAACGCGCGGGGCGACCCTTGCAAGCCCATTTCGCTGCCATAGTTGGTGAGCACGCCTTCCTTGAAGCGACTCATGCCGCCAGTTTCAGTACCTACCCAGAGGCTGCCTTCATGGTCTTGGGTGATGGCTTCTACGTTATCTCCGTTCAGCCCATCCTTAGTGGAGTAACAATCAAACTTTTCGGAAACAAGGCGGCACAAGCCTCCACCCTGGGTGCCAATCCAGATTGTTCGTTGATCGTCCTGAAAAATAGAATGGATAGGGGCATTCGGCAATCCCTGGCCGGCGCGATAATGCATTAGCTGGCCCGAGTGAAATTTTTCCAGCTCGTGGTTCTCAGTTCCAATCCATAAATTGCCTTCTTGATCGCGAAACAGGACGGTGATCGCATTCTTACCGGGAATTGATTTGTAAAAGGGGCCGACCACGTGCCCGTCTACGATTACATCAAGGCCATTGCCTGTGGCTACTAAAAGCCGCCCTTGAGAATCTTCTGCCAGGGATTGAATCATACTGTCAGAAAGACCGCTCTTGCGGTTGAGGATGGTGAACCGCCCCGCGACAAGCTCGCTCAAGCCGTCATTGGTGCCGATCCAAAGATTCCCTTTGCGGTCCTGCAAAATGGCGGTGATGGAATTGTTGGAAAGCCCATCATGCACCGTGTAATTTGTGAACTGGCCGTCCTTGTAGCTAACCAGGCCTCCTCCAAACGTCCCAACCCAGAGCGTGCCCTCAGCGTCTTGATAAAGGACGCGCACGTCATTGTGGCGGATGACATCTGTGTTGCTTTTGTTGAATACCTTGAACTCCATGCCATTGAAACGAACCAGGCCTTCCTGGGTCCCGATCCAGAGATAGCCATCACGAGTTTGCAGCAGGGCTTGAATGCTGTTTTGCGGCAACCCCTCTTCAGAACGCCAAACGGTATGAATATATTGAGAGATGGCTTTGTGGGGATCGAGGCACCAGGCGGTGCCGGCAAAGCAGAGCAGCGAGAAAATGAAAACACGCTTCAGAGCAGGTCCCCTTTTGCGCCCCAGGAGAAATTCGACCGAATGACCAGCTTTCCGGATAGCGGAAGGTTGGAAATGCGCTCATTCTATAACGGTTTTTGACCGATGATCTCCAGCAAACTGGGTCCGAGGCGATTCTCAGGGCCAGAGACTTTAGCTGATAAGGGGAAAAAAAGCGCAAAACAGAAAAAAATCAATATTGGTGAAACGTTTTGGCCGCCGTTCCCACTATGTGGTTAGGGAACTAAAGAAGAATACAGAGGACCCTGCCGAGCTCCTTCGCTTCCCTCTGTGTGCCTTCTGTTTTTCTTTCCTTGGTGGAGTCTTCGCGGCTGAACGCTGGTCGCGAAGACTTTTTTATTTGACAATCGCTGCGCTCAGAATACGCTTCACATTGTCTAAGAATTTGCTAATGTTTTACTCGGCGATCCTAACAGCGTTAAGGACCTGATCCACATCCACACTCCCCGGCAGCGTTCCGAATGCATAGCCGTGTTGCCCGGCCAGCCGGGAAGAGATGAATGCTTCAGCCATCTCCCGTGAGCTATACCGCACCATCAGGGAAGCCTGGAGCGCCAGCGCAAGTTTTTCCGTAAGCTCTCTGGCGCTGTACTCTTCCATGGAGTGATTCGCTTTGTCGCTTAGTCGTGATCGAAGGGCGGCAGTATAGCTGTCCAGCCGCTTGTCTGCTCCAGCTGTGGAGTTCAGCTCATGCAGGAATGCGTCAACTGTCGCCGGTCCTTTCCGCAGAGCGCGAAGTACATCAACGCAAATAATGTTGCCGCTTCCTTCCCAGATCGAATAGAGCGGCGCTTCACGATAGAGCCGCGGCATGATCGATTCTTCCACATAGCCGTTGCCGCCCAAGCATTCCAACGCTTCACCCACGTGGACCGGCGAACGTTTGCACAGCCAGTATTTCGCGATCGCCGTCGCGATGCGGCAAAACGCGCGTTCGCGATCGTCGGTTGCGCGCGCATCAAACGCGCCGGCCAGCCGCACCATCAACAGCGTCGCCGCCTCCGACTCCACCGCCAGATCCGCCAGCACATTGCGCATCAACGGCTGTTCCAGCAGCAGCATTCCAAATGCCCGCCGATGGCCCGCATGATGGACGGCCTGCACCAGCGCCTGGCGCATCAGTGCAGAGCCGGCAATCGCGCAGTCAAGGCGCGTGTGGTTCACCATCTCGATGATCGCGTTCACTCCTCTGCCCTCCTCGCCAATCAGGCGGGCCCAGGCCTGCGCAAACTCCACTTCGCTCGACGCATTGGAGCGATTGCCCAGCTTGTCTTTCAGGCGCTGAATATAAAAATGGTTGCGCTCGCCCGAGGACGTCCAGCGCGGCAGCAGGAAACAGGAAAGGCCTTTGCCGGTCTGCGCCAGGACCAGAAACGCGTCGCACATGGGCGCCGAGCAGAACCATTTGTGTCCCGTGATCAGATATTCTCTGGAGTTGCCGATGCGCTCCGCGCGCGTGATATTAGCGCGAACATCCGACCCGCCTTGTTTTTCCGTCATGCCCATGCCTATCAGCACGCCGGATTTTTTCCCCGCCGGAACGAACTTGGGATCGTAGCTCGACGAAAGAATCCTGGGCTCCCATTCGCTGGCCAGTTCAGGCTCCGCCCGCAGCGCAGCCACCGCGGAGAACGTCATCGATACAGGACAGGTATGCCCCGCTTCGTTTTGCGCGGTCAGCATCATCAGCGCGGCCCGCGCCACGTACGCGCCTTTCGGTGTGCCTTGCGTTCCTGACGTTTCGTGTCTTCCCTGCTTATTTTGCCCTTCCGGCTTATGTTGTCCGATCAGCTTCTCTTGTCCGACCTGCTTCTCTTTTCTCCGCGCCGCGTCTCCCCAATGAGATTTCTCCGTCTCCCACGGCAGGCTATGCACCCGGTTCTCAATCGATGTCCGCATCAGGTGGTGCCATGACGGATGAAACACCACCTCATCGCGCCGATTGCCACAGCGATCGTGCGTGTGCAGCACCGGCGCGTTCTCATTGGCGTCGAAGCCCCAGCGCTGCACTTCTTCAGTGCCCAGCAGCCGGCCTAGTTCGGTGATCTGCTCGCGCGCCCAGCCTGCGCCTGCGCGATCAACCGCCTCTACCAGCGTCCGATCGGCCAGAAAAAGGTTGTAATCGGTAAGTGGTGGAACCTGATTCAGCGGAGCTTGACTCGGCGCCTGCGGGTTTTTATCGACAGTCGGCAGCTTCCCGATTTGTTTGGTTGATGCCGTCATAACGTCTTTATTATGCGCCATGGCCACAAGCGGAATTTAGAGAATCTTCACCGCGGAGACACGGAGAAGATAAGGGTCGTTGCTGCAGGTATGGAGACATGCAGATTGGAAATGGCTAGAGCTAGATTGCGAGAACCCGCTAAGCGGAGCGTAAAGAACAGATCATCGCCCCGCATCCGCTGCAACCAGCAAATTATCGTTAGCTGAGAAAGGAGCATCGGATTCTACATACCGCTGCGGGTCTTCCAGCACACGCCGCAGCAGCTCCAGCGACTGGACGCAGTAGAAACCGTCATTGATGCGCTCGTCAAAGCTCCATTGCGCCTGCAGGACTTCGCAGACTTCAGGCTGGCCGCTGCGGCCCGGAACCAGCGCTTTCCTGGCCCCGCCGACCACGCCAAAGAGACTGCACGTTCCGTACTCATATAAATGGTGGAATGCGTTGTCAATATGGATGGATCCCAGGTTTGCCAGAAACATGCTGCTGTACAGCGGGTCGGGTTCGATCAGCGCCTTCGGCAGCAGGTTCCAGCGGTCGAGCCCGCGCACGGCGGCGATCACGGCGCGGAGAATCGGCGTGGGCAGATAGCTCAAAAGCCGGACCTCGGTCTCTACCTGGCTCTCATGGCTGGAGCGCCCCTCGTTGACGGCCGTGTGGATGGTATCCACGCATTGGTCAAAGCGGACGTCGGCGGCGAAGTTGAGTTTCACGGTGGCCAGCGGCGCTTCATCATCAAAGCGTTTTTTGGCGGCAAAGGAGAGCCACACGCCTTTGCGCTGATAGATGCGGCTGCCGGAAATAAAGCGGTTCACGCCCGGCCGCGAATGTAGCATCTTGATGCACGCATACGCCACCAGATGGAACAAGGTTGCCTGGGCCTTGGGACCTCGGGCGCGGTTATAGTTGCGCAACCATGCCCGCGCTTCCGCGATCTTCCATTGCGTGGTGTGATAAATGATGGAGTCGTTCCGTCCGGGCATGACAAAGGGCATCATGCGGCGAATGGGATCGATGTTTTTGACTATCTCTCCATCGCACCTGCGAAACAGCGGCATCCTTGGGCCCTCCCGGCAATGCAGTGGCTTTACGCTGAGATCCCCGCAAGAACGTCTCAACGGAACCTCTTTTTGGCTTGAATCGGATTGATTGTATTACCCATGCCGCGTGTTCGCAATGATCTGATTCGTAAGGATGTGTAATGGCTTTGATCTGGACAGGCAGTGGAATTTCCCGCGTCGTGAAAACGGACAGCGCTGCATCTTTCCCGCTTTGGGACAGGCGGTTGTCGCGTTCTCGCTGCGAGAGTAAACTTTCTGCCATGAAACGAACCTTAGCAATCGCACTCTTGTTGTTATTCTGCGTTTCCATGGGATTCTCCCAGGATTGGGCCAAACAGAACCTGGAGAAATCGCCTCGCCATCAGGAATGGGTAACCCTCAAGCACGACAATCGCACGGTGCAAGCCTTCGTCGTTTACCCGGAGGTCAAAGCGAAAGCGCCGGTGGTGTTGGTGATCCATGAGATTTTTGGGCTCACCGACTGGGCACGCAGCATGGCTGACCAGCTTGCCGCCCAGGGCTATATTGCCATTGCTCCCGACCTTCTCTCCGGTATGGGGCCAAAAGGCGGCGGCACCAGCGAGTTCGCCAGCATGCAGGACACCACGAAAGCGGTCTCCGGGCTGGACCCTGATCAGGTTACCGCTGACCTGAATGCCGCGGCTGACTACGCCAAAAAGCTTCCCGGCGCCAACGGCAAGCTGGCAGTCGCGGGATTCTGCTGGGGCGGCGGCCAGTCATTCCGGTTTGCTACCAACCGCAAAGACCTGAGCGCGGCGTTTGTGTTTTATGGGCCCGGCCCGAAGGACGTTTCTGCGATCACCGCGCCAGTCTACGGTTTTTATGCCGGCGAAGATGCGCGCATCGGCGCTACTCTGGCTGATACCCAGGCGGCGATGAAAGCTGCCGGCAAGAAATACGATCCCGTCACCTATGCAGGAGCCGGACACGGATTCATGCGCGCCGGCGAAGATCCCGCGACCGATGCCGCGAGCAAAGACACCGGCGCCGATCCCGATGCCAAGAAAAAACATGACATCGCCGTAGCCAACAAAAAAGCCCGTGCAGACGGCTGGGCGCGCTGGCTGACATTGCTGAAAACGATGTAGATTTTCCGGGGATGCCCGCGCCGGCGTGTCCTTTTTCGTCGGCTCGATTAGAAGATGCGTGGCTCGAATGATGGCCGGCCCTGATGTTACCTTTGCTTTTTCCGCCCGTCTAAGGAACCAGGGACTGTTTCGTCACGTATACAACATCAGGGAGATGCCCTGCCCGCGCTCGGCCTCTCGCCCAAATCCTGGAATTACGGAGGCGGTATGAAACCCCAACATCAGCGCATCCTTGGATTACTCATTGTTGTCGTGGGAATCATGGCTCTGGCCACACCCAACCTGCGCAGCCAGAACACTAACACTGAGCAAAAGGAACATTTCCAGCGCAGCTTCACCATCACTCCCCACGGCGCTTTGAGCGTTGATAATTACAAGGGCACGATTCACGTCAACGGCACTGATGGCAACCAGGTGATGGTGGACGTGACCAAACGGTTTGAAGGCAGCGACGCAGATCGCAAATGGTGGATGGAAAACGTTGAAGTAAACTTCCACAACGACAGCGATCACGTCTCCGTCGAGGTGAAATATCCGGAATGGAACTGTACGTTTTGCTGGCCAGGCCATGACTTCACCGCCGCCGTAGAGCTAGAAATCAGCGTGCCGCGCCAGATCAACGTCTCGCTGGAGAGCTATAAGCCGGAGATTAAAATCGCCTCCGTCCAGGGCGACGTCAAAATCAAAAGCTACAAATCTCCGATCACCATCGACTCCACCATTGGCGCAATTCGCATTGATACCTATAAGGAAAGCGTAAAGCTGCACAATGTCACGCTGCGCGGCCCTCTGGAAGTTAAATCCTACAAGGCTGACACGGAAATTGACGCGAAGAGCCTGGGCGAAACCGCCACTTTGGAGAGCGATAAGGGCAGCATTGTGCTGCGTGTGCCGCAGAATGCCGGATTGGAAGTGGATTACGAAGGTGGCAGACGTGCCAGCTTTCACAGCGATTTTGCTTTGACTGCCCAGGCCGGACTGGATCACAGTGTGCGCGGCACTATCAACCAGGGCGGAACACGGCTGCGGTTACGCACGGAAAAAGGATCGATCTCGCTGGAAAAGCTTTCCAGCCAGCTTTAGTTGCGGGAGTTACCCCTATTTCCGGCAAAGCACACGGTTTTCACCAGAACGCGGCTGGCGTTAACCGTTTGAGCATTTATTACATGTTCGTGATCTCCATTCGATAAAAGGTGAAAATGCGTTTTTTGAGACTCTCGCTCGTTCTTCTGCTTGCTGCCTGCGCATCACTCGCTCAAGGGCCGGCCCAAAAAGGCGTTCAGCCAGGTGATATTGATCGCACTGCTGACCCCTGCACTGACTTCTTCCAGTTCGCCAACGGCAAGTGGCGCGCCGAAAATCCTATCCCGCCCTCCATGGTTCGCTGGAGCCGACGCTGGCAAGCGGGTGAAGCCGCGAAGGACCAGCTGAAAATCATCCTCGATGACGTATCTCGCAAGACTGACTGGCCGCGCGGCAGCGTAGAGCAGCTCATCGGCGACTACTACGGCTCATGCATGGATGAGGCCCGGATTAACAAGCTCGGCCTCGCGCCGGCCAAGCCAATGCTGACCGAGATCGACGCCATGAAAGCGCCTGCCGACCTTCAGTTGATGATCCGCCGCCTGCACGAGCTTTCGGTCTTTGTTCCTTTCGCGTTCTTCTCCAGCCCGGACAATCACAATCCCGCGCAAGTCATTGCCAACGTTTCTGCCAGTGGCCTTGGTCTGCCTGACCGTGACTATTACTTGAAACCGGAACCACGCTTCCAGGAAGCGCGCGAAAAATATCTCGTCCACGTCGCCGCCATGTTCAAGCTGATCGGCTATGATGACGCCAAAGCCAAGGCCGCAGCGGGCACGGTTTTTCAAATAGAAAAGAAGCTGGCCGAAGCATCACTGGATAACGTGGCCCTGCGCGATCCTCAAGCCACCGATCATAAAACGACATTTGCCGATCTTAAAAAGATGTCGCCGTCAGTGGACTGGGACGGGTATTTTAACAGCGCCAAAATCTCCCATGCCGATCTCAATGTCTCCGAGCCAAAATTTATGCAGGAGGTGGACCGCCAGTTTCGCGAAACTTCGCTGGCTGACTGGAAGACCTATTTGAAGTGGCAGTTCCTGCACAATTCCGCCGATCAGCTTTCCGATCCGTTTGTGAATGAAAACTTCGCGTTTTTTGGCCAGTACCTCAATGGCGCCAAGGAGCTGAAGCCCCGCTGGAAGCGCTGCGCGGAAGCGACCGACCAACTCCTGGGCGAGGCCCTGGGCAAGAAGTACGTTGAAAAATATTTTTCGCCTGAAGCTAAGGCCCGCGCGCAGGAGATGGTCAAGAACATTTTGGCTGCTATGCATGACACCATTGAAGGTTTGGAGTGGATGGGCCCGGAAACCAAGAAGAAAGCGCTGGAGAAACTTTCCACCTTCAATCCTAAGATCGGCTATCCCGACAGGTGGAAGGACTATAGCAGCATCAAGATGGTCCGCGATTCCTATTGGAATAACAGCGTGGCTTCAGTGAAATGGAACGTTGATGAAGACCGCTCGCTCATCGGTAAACCTGTGGACCGCGGACGCTGGGGCATGACGCCGCCTACTTCCAACGCCTACTACAATCCGCTGCTGAATGAGATTGTATTCCCTGCCGGCATTCTTCAGCCCCCTTCATTCAGCGTGGAAAATGCGGATGCGATCAACTACGGCGGGATCGGTGTGGTCATCGGGCATGAGATCAGCCACGGCTTTGACGATCAAGGCGCCCAGTTTGATGCTCAGGGCCGCCTGAATAACTGGTGGACCGCCGACGATATGAAGCGCTTCCAGGAGCGCACCTCTTGCGTCGTTCGGCAGTTTGATGGATATTTCATCGAGCCTAACATTCATCACAACGGCAAGCTGGTTTTAGGTGAGAGCATTGGCGACTTGGCAGGAGCAAAGATTGCCTATCTCGCGTTCAAAAAAGCGCAGCAATCCAAACCTGCTCCCGTGATTGATGGCTTCACTCCAGACCAGCAGTTCTTTATTGCCTGGGGACAGTGGCGCGGCGATGAGATCCGTCCGGAAACGCAGCGCACCATGATTCAGGGCGATCCTCATCCCACGGGAAAATACCGCGTGATTGGCCCACTCTCAAATTTACCGGAATTCAAGCAGGCCTTCAGCTGCAAAGATGGTAGTCCGATGGTCCGTCCGGAGGCTGATCGCTGCACGGTTTGGTAAATGTCATCTTTAAGCTAAGAGACGTGGGTTCACCACGTCTCAGATTGCTGACAAAGTATCGATAAAGCTCTCGTTTTTGCGAGAGCTTTATGTTTTTATGGAAGCATGTTGAAAGAGCCAGAGGTGCCGCAGCAGGAGATGGAGCTGGTAACGATCGAGTCCCTGGTTCCTGGGGATCATTTGCTACGGAAGATCGATGCCAGCATCGATTTGGAGTTCATTCGCGAGCGGGTACGGCATCTCTACAGCGCCGATAACGGGCGACCGGCACTGGATCCGGTGGTGCTGTTCAAGCTGCTGTTGATGGGGTATCTGTTTGGCATCCGCAGCGAACGGCAGCTGATGCGGGAAGTGCAATGCAACGCGGCCTATCGCTGGTATCTGCGGCTGAAGCTGACCGACAAAGTCCCCGACGCTTCCACGCTGAGCCAGAATCGTCGGCGGCGCTTTCGCGACAGCGATATCTATCAGAAGCTGTTTGATGAGATCGTGGAATTGGCCATCAAGCGAGGCCTGGTAACAGGCGAGGTGCTCTATAGCGACGCAACGCATCTGAAGGCCAGCGCCAACAAGAACAAGTTCGACGTGGTGCGGGTGGAAGTAAAGCCAGTGGAGTATCTGGCGCAGCTGGAGCAGGCTATCGAGCAGGACCGGGCCGAGGAAGGCAAACGCGAGCTCAAGCCAAGAAGCAGCGCGCCGGAGACCAGGGAGATCAAGCGGAGCCGCAGCGATAAAGACGCAGGCTATATGGTGCGGGAAGGCAAGCCGAAAGGGTTCTTCTATCTGGACCACCGTACGGTGGATGGCAAGCATGCCCTGATCACCGACACCTATGCGACGCCAGCGACGGTGCATGATTCGGTGCCCTATATGCGGCGGCTGGACCGGCAACGGGAGCGGTTTAGATTTCAGGTCAGAGCGGTGGGACTGGATGCAGGCTATACCACCGCAGCCATCGCCCAGGGACTGGAACAGCGCGGGATCTACGGGGTCACCGGATATCGCCGGCCCAATCACGGCGAGGGATTGTTTGCCAAACGCAAGTTCCACTACGACCCACAACGCGATGTCTATATCTGTCCGAACCAGCAGGAACTGGTGTACCGGACTACCAATCGCCAGGGCTACCGGCAATATCACTCCAATCCGGAGCACTGTGGGGCCTGTCCTTTGCGGCTGCAATGTACGCGGAGTAAGAACAGGGTGAAAGTGATCACACGGCACGTCTGGCAGGCGGCGCGCGATCGTGTCGACGATCACCGCCTGGAGCCTGAGGGCAAGAGGATCTATGAGCGGCGTAAAGAAACCGTCGAACGCAGCTTCGCCGACGCCAAGCAATTGCATGGACACCGCTATGCCCGGATGCGCGGTTTGAACAATGTTACCGAGCAGTGCCTTCTGGCAGCGACCGCGCAGAATATGAAGAAAATCGCTCTGCTGCTCAGCCGTATGAGCCCTCTTCTGCCCCCTGAGCAAAAGCTGACTTGGTTGCAATTCCTCATCTGCTACCTGCTAAGGCTTGTCCGCTTCCCTGCATACTAAGAGATCTTCAACAGCTCTCTTAATAACGAAACCCCACCTGAAATCGGTGGGGTTCGTCAACAATCTGAG
>JBARMK010000152.1:0-13367 GCA_049802395.1 Candidatus Angelobacter sp. | reverse complement strand
GCAGCCAACGCGGCGGCGAAGAGCGTACCTTGGACAGCATGTGCTCTGAACGGCCAGAAATCGAGCTTGCTGTAACGGTTCAGGCGTCTGAGAATTTGATGCGTGAAAAGCATGACCTTTGCTTTTCCCAACCAGCGGACTAGAATTGTTATGTGGTTCCACTGCGAAAGCCTGTGTGCCTCTCCATGGCAGTGTTTGTGCTGTCCGTACCCATTCTTGCCTGCGCCTTGCCTGGGCAGCAGATGAGCGAAGAAGAGCAGAACTGTTGCCTTCACATGGCTGACGAGTGTGGCAGCGCACAGATGGGCGAATCACACTCTTGCTGCAACAAATTGCCTCAGATCGGCGCTAATGTTCTCCAGGTGACCAACAAATATGCACCCGTTACGCTGGACTTTGCCGTTCAAGTTGAACTCGACCCCCAGCCCACTATCGCTACCTTCGTCGCCGCTGTGCTCCCACTGATGTCCGTCCTGCCTGAATCTCCGCCCGGTCAGCCCTCAGTCCTAAGAATCTAAAAACGCTTTCCGTCCCTCCACGCGCAACGCAGACGTGTGCGCCCGTGCGTTTTTTCACAAACGGAGATATAGACATGAAAGCGTTTCTGGTTTTGTTATTGTCAACGACTGCCTTCTGCGTGACCTTCCAATCGCCCGACTCTGAGCATCCAGCGTCGAGCCAGGCTCCAGTTCCACTCACTGCGTTGATCGAAGAAGCGCAGCAGAAGAATCCCGACATCCAAGCGGCGGGGCACGAATATCGCGCTGCCAGTAGTAGCGCAAAAGGGGCCGGTGCGCTGCCGGACACCCAACTCATACTGCAACACTTGAGTGTCGGGAGTCCGCGTCCGTTCGCCGGGTATACGAACAGCGACTTTGCCTATATCGGTCTGGGCGCGTCACAGGAATTTCCCTGGCCGGGCAAGCGCCGATTGCGTATAGAAGTCGCGAACCTGCAAGCTGAATCCGCTCAAGCCCAATCAGGCTCCGTCAGCCGAGTAGTGATTGAGCAACTCAAAGTGTCTTATTTCAAACTCGGCTATCTTCAGCAAACGCTGGGCATATTGTTGAGAGATGACAAGCTGCTCGGAGAGATGGAGCAGATAGCCGAGTCCCGCTACCGTGTCGGCAAGGGAAACCAGGCTGAGGTTTTGAAGGCGCAACTCCAGCATACCCGCATCCTTCAAGAGATCACCATGCACCATCGCGAAGCTGGGCAGGCTCAAGCCCAAGTGAAACAACTACTCGGACGCGCCCAAGATTCGACAGACATCATTGTCGAGCCGCTACGGAAACGGGCGTTGCCTCCTTCGTCGGATGATTTGCTCAAAGCAATGCGTCAACACAATCCTGAAGTCGCGTTCCGTGAGGAAGTGGTCAAACGCAATGATAAGCAGGTTGAACTCGCACGGAAGGAGTTTCGCCCAGACTTCGGCGTGCAATACATGTATGAGAACACCGACCGCAAATTCCGCGACTACTACATGCTGACGCTCACGGTAACGTTGCAGAACCGGGGCCGTCGCCGGGCGGAACTGGCCGCCGCTGCTGAACGCCAACAAACGGCAGCCTCAGAGTTGAATGCCGAAATTCAACACCGTTCGGCGGAAGTACAGAGCCAATACGTGGCGGCCCAAACGTCGGGTGAGCAACTGAAGATTTACAGAGAGGGATTGATCCCGCAGGTGGAAGCGACGTATCGCGCCGCTCTCGCCGCGTATCAGGCAAACCGCCAGGATTTTGAAACTCTGCTTTCGTCATTCCGCGATCTGCTGGACTTTGAAGAGCAGTATCAAAAGGAGCTAAGCGAATACGAATCTGCGCTGGCGCGTCTGGAATCGCTGACGGGAGTTGACCTGCCATGAACACACCAGCGCAATCCAGCTCTTATCGAAAAGCATTCTTTGTGGTTCTCGTTATCAATGCTGTCTTGCTGGCGGGCCTCGGATTGGCGTGGTGGCGGTATCATCGCCCTCCCTCAGACAAAACAGACGCGCAGCCGACCGCAGCGGGAGATGTCACCTCTGAGCCGAACGGTACGTCCCAGGCGCACGAAACGCAACTTACGCCTATCCAACTCAGTCCACAGCGTATGCAGAGTATTGGCGTCAGGTTTGGAACCGTGGCTTACAAGAATGTGAGCGACGAGATTCGCGTTACCGGGAATGTGGATGCTGACGAAACCCGCATCTCCTACGTTCAAGTCCGGTTCCCAGGATGGATTCGCAAAGTTTACGCGGATGCGACATATCAGTATGTCCGCAAGGGGCAGGCTCTTTTTACCATTTATAGCCCTGATCTGGTCACCACAGAGCAGGAATACCTGCTGGCCAGACAGAACCAACAACAACTCAAGAGCAGTACGGTTGGCGGCGTTTCGACCGGGGCTGCCTCTCTTGCAAATGCTGCAAAAGAGCGCCTGGCACAATGGGAGGTTCCGCAGGAGGAAATTGCCAAACTTGAATCGACGGGCAAAGTGATTACCGATCTGACCTTCAATGCGCCTGCCTCCGGTTACATCACGGAAAAGAACGTCCTGCCCAACATGTATGTGCAGCCGGACACCAATCTCTACACCGTGGCCGATCTTTCAACTGTATGGGTGAACGCCCAAGTGTTTCAACCCGACATTGGGAAGATCAAGCCCGGTGATGCTGCACAGATCACAGTGGACGCCTATCCCGGCAAGACGTTCACCGGATGCATAGATCAGATTCTTCCTCAGGTTGACGCGACCACTCGCACTGTGCGGGTACGCTTGGTTCTGCCCAATCCCCAGTTAAAGCTGAAACCCGGCATGTACGTCAATGCTGTGCTGAAAGTCGCTCTAGGACGGCAGCTGGTGGTTCCGGCTTCCGCTGTTCTTCAGTCTGGTGCCAGACAGGTCGTATTTGTGAATCACGGTGACGGTAACTTGGAGCCTCGTGAAGTCATGACGGGAGCACGGGTCGGGGATGAGTTCATCGTAACCAAGGGCTTGAAGGCGAATGAATCAATTGTGACTTCGGCCAACTTCCTCATCGACTCAGAAAGCCAGTTGCAAGCTGCCAGCGGCACTTATGTTCCGCCGCCTCCGGGCGCAGGAAGTGCTTCAGCAACTGGCGTTCAGTCATCCCAAGCCTCACAAGCGAATGTTGAGCTGACCACCGAACCCTCGCCTCCGCACAAGGGAAGCAATGTCTTTCGCGTAAAGCTGACGGGAGCTAACAACAGTCCGATCACCGGAGCGCAGGTGGTCGTGACGTTCTATATGCCTTCGATGCCAGCAATGGGAATGGCCGCAATGAATACGCGGGTCACTCTCACAGACAAAGGCAATGGCATGTATGAAGGCAAAGGCAATCTCCGTTCCGGTGGGACGTGGCAGGTAACGATCACGGCCACACAGAATGGGCAGACGGTTGCCAGTAAACACTTCACCGTCAATGCAGAAGGAGGCATGTCATGATCTCCAGAATCATTGAATGGTGTGCTAAGAACCGCTTCCTGGTATTCACCAGTGTTCTGCTGCTGGTGCTTGCTGGGATATGGTCGCTCAAACATGCTCCGCTCGACGCTCTGCCGGACATTTCTGACGTTCAGGTCATCATTCATACGGCGTGGGAAGGTGAGCCGCCGGACGTGATTGAAGATCAGGTCACCTACCCAATCGTGACTTCACTGCTGGCCGCTCCTCGCGTGAAGGCCGTTCGAGCGCAGACCATGTTCGGCGATTCCTATGTTTATGTGGTCTTTCAGGACGGGACTGATGTTTATTGGGCACGGTCCCGTGTTCTTGAGTATCTCCAGCAAATCGGCGGGAGGCTGCCGCAGAACATTCATCCTGCGATTGGGCCGGACGCGACCGGGGCGGGTTGGGTGTATGAATATGCTCTGGTGGATCGGAGCCATCAGCACAGTCTCGCCGATCTTCGGAGTATCCAGGACTGGCACCTGCGCTATCAGCTTGAAACCGTGCCCGGCGTAGCCGAAGTTGCAACCATCGGCGGCTTCGTAAAGCAGTACCAGGTGCGGCTTGATCCGAATAAGCTGCTGGCCTACGGCGTCTCACTCTCAACCGTGATTGATCGAGTCAAGTCGAGCACGAATGAGGTTGGGGGACGTGTGCTCGAACTCACGGGTACGCAGTACATGGTCCGCGGGTTAGGGTATCTGCACTCTCTCGGTGACCTTGAGAATGTTCCGGTCAGCGCAAAGAACGGTACGCCAGTGCTCATTAAAGACCTCGGCACAGTTGCTTTCGGGCCGGACATCCGCCAGGGAGTTGCCGAATGGAACGGAGAGGGCGAGACGGTGGGCGGTATCGTCGTAATGCGCGACGGGATGAATGCGCTCAACGTCATCGACGGAGTAAAACGGAAGCTGAAGCAGATCAAAGGATCGCTTCCGTCTGGTGTAGAAGTTGTGTCCGGCTATGACCGATCCGGCCTGATAAACGCCTCGATTGAAACTCTGCAACGTGACTTGATGGAAGAGGCGATCATAGTCAGCCTGGTAATCATCGTTTTCCTCTTCCATTTCCGCTCTGCCTTTATTCCGATTCTCACTTTGCCGATAGCTGTCGTGATGTCGTTCATCCCCATGTACTACCTGCACGTAACCTCAAACATCATGTCGCTGGGCGGTCTGGCGCTTGCCATTGGTGTGCTGGTGGACGCTGCAATTGTGATGGTGGAAAACGGTTACCGCCATCTCGCCGAGCGACGGGATGCTGAAGTTGTCGGTGAAACAGAGCGCAGAAGAACCCTAATCGACGCTGCCAAGCAGGTAGGGCCGGCGCTGTTCTTTTCTTTGCTCATCATAGTGGTCTCGTTTCTCCCGGTGTTCTTGCTGGAAGCCCAGGAAGGCCGGATGTTCCGTCCGCTTGCCTGGACTAAGACGCTGGCCGTGGGCTTTTCGTCTCTTCTAGCAATCACTCTAGTTCCGATACTGATGCTCATGCTCATCAAGGGCAGATTACGCCCCGAGTCGCGGAACCCGGTTTCCAGGGTCACGCAAGCCCTGTACCTCCCAATCTTGCGGCTCTGCCTGCGCTACCGCAAAACGACACTGGCTTTGAACCTTCTTTTCCTGGTTCTTGTGTTCCCGTTGTCCCTGAAGATCGGCAGCCAGTTCATGCCGCCGCTGTTTGAAGGCTCATCTTTATATATGCCCACGGCATTGCCCGGCATCGGGATCACGCAGGCGACTCAACTCCTACAGGAACAGGACAGAATCCTGCGCAGCTTCCCCGAAGTGGAGAGTGTCTTTGGAGTGATTGGCCGCTCTGACAGTGCCACGGACAACGCACCGCTCGACATGTACGACACCACAATCATGCTAAAGCCAAAGGGCAAATGGCGCATCGGCATGACTCACGAGAAGCTCATCAGTGAAATGGATTCCAAGCTCCAGTTTCCTGGGCTATCCAATACCTGGACTATGCCGGTCGAGAACCGCTTGGACATGGAACTGACAGGAATAAAGACTCCGCTCGGCCTGAAAATCCAAGGAACAAACATTGACGGAATCCAGCAGGTGGGTGCGCAGATTGAGAAACTTCTCTCCGGGCAGCCAAACGTTCGGGGCATCTTTGCCGAGCGCGTCTCGCAGGGCTTCTACATAAATGTGGACGTGAACCGTCCAGAAGCTGCTCGGTACGGTCTCACCGTAGAAGATGTTCAGCAGGCGGTCGCGTCAGGCATTGGTGGAGCCAATATCGCCGAGAATGTTGAAGGTCGCGAGAGATACCCGATCAATGTTCGTTACGACCGCGACTTCCGCGACAACCCGGATGAACTTCGCCGCGTGTTGATTGGAACTCCCACGGGCGCTCAGGTGCCGCTTGAGCAGGTAGCAAGGATTTCGTTCTCTCGCGGTCCCGCCATGATCCGCGACGAAGACGGCGCTCTTACAGGGTATGTGTACGTTGACCTGAACACGCGAGACTACGGCGGATTCGTGAATCATGCAAATGATCTGCTGCGACAAAAGATGAAGCTGCCAGCAGGTTACACCTACCAGTGGTCAGGCGAATATGAGTTTGAGCTACGAGCCAAGGAGCGACTCAAGCTCATCCTTCCGGTGGTGTTTTTCGTGATCTTCCTTCTGCTCTACATGATCTTCAAGTCGATCACGGAAGCGCTGGTTCTCATTTTCCCAACCGTCTACGCCATGACCGGGGGACTGCTGCTGCAATGGCTCCTCGGCTACAACTTCAGCGTAGCCGTTTGGGTTGGCTACATCGCGCTGTTCGGTATTGCTGTGGAGACCGGCGTCGTGATGGTCGTCTATCTGCATGAGGCACTTGAGCGGAAGCTGCACTCTGTTCCTTTCCTTACAAAGGCTGATGTTGAAGCGGCAGCTATTGAAGGTGCTGTACAGCGACTGCGTCCGAAGCTCATGACGGTCACAGCCGTACTAGCCAGCCTGGTCCCGATTCTATGGGAAAGCGGCATTGGTTCTGACGTGATGAAGCCTATTGCCGCACCTATCGTGGGCGGCATGATTACCTCAACCATTCACGTTCTGATTCTAGTTCCAGTGTTCTTCGTCATGCTGAAGGAGCGTGCGCTAAAGAGCCACACTTTGAAGACTCAAGAACGATTAACAACCGTATAGCCTCGGAGCCGCGCAAACGCTGTAGCCTAAAAGTCATGGACTGCTGATGTATGCTTTGTGCATGGCTGAACTCACACTTGATCGCCAACAAATAGCGCAGCGTGGAAAGCTCTTGGAATACTTCACGATTGGCTGGAACACGCTCGAAGGCGTCGTTGCAGTGGTCGCGGGAGCATTTGCAGGTAGCATTTCGCTTGTTGGGTTTGGGATTGACAGCTTTATTGAAGTTGCTTCCGGCGTGGCCGTTTTGTGGAGAATGTCAGTGGATGCAGACGTTCACCACAGAGAAAAGAACGAAAGGCTGGCACTGAGAATTGTAGGGACTTGTTTCATTGCCTTAGCTGTCTATCTCGCCTACGAGTCCATCCATGATCTCATCAATAAAAAGATTCCCGAATCCAGTTTGGCCGGGATAATCCTGGCCGCTGTTGCTTTAGTTGTCATGCCGCTCCTTTCACGGGCCAAAAGGCGGGTCGGAAATCAGTTGGGAAGTGCAGCAATGAAGGCCGATGCGAAGCAGGCTGATTTCTGCACCTACCTCTCCGCAATCCTCTTGGGTGGGCTTTTACTCAATACCGCATTTGGCATTTGGTGGGCTGACCCTGTTGCCGCCCTCATTATGGTTCCCATCATTGCGAAAGAAGGATACGACGGACTACAAGGCAAGGCATGTGATTCGTGCCCCTGAGGTTCGTCTTTTCCGCAACCCCAAAGAAAAAGCCGGAGCATACCAGCCCCGGCTTGAGTTGAGGTTTTCTGTTCTATGCGAGAGCGGCCTGTAAGACGTGCTCCTCAGGCCCACGATTTGTGCAGCATGAGGCGAGTTTGCCGTGCACCCACAACAGCGGGTAGAGTGCGCACACCATACTGCTTTGCTTTGGTAGCGAAGTCAGATTTGTTTATGTCATGGACTACGACTTCATGCGAGCCAGCAAGCCGCTTCACCATTTTCAATAGTCGGGATGACTGGCCGCTGCTCAACCCAAAAGGACAAAGCATCAAAGAGGTCAGGAAGATTCGAGACGAGATTGAAAGAAGATTACAGAATCTAGTCGCACGGGAACAATAGCAGCGGCGTGATCCCTTACGTCTGCTACTAACTTACTTGCTCGAAAGCAGAGGAGCTCGGTTCTTAGGCCACGAAGAACTCGAGCGCAGGAACTCGTCGCATTGCTCCACAGGCATGGGACGGGAAAATAAGTAGCCCTGGACGAAATCGCATCCGAGCCGGCGCAGTACCTCGAGCTCTTCGTCGGTTTCCACGCCCTCGGCTACCACTCTCAGGCCCAGTTGCTGCGCTAAAGTCACGATGGCTTGAACGATCGCACCGTTGCCAGACTGGACATCCGATGAGGGATCAAGGTTGCGGATGAACGACTGATCTATTTTGAGCGTGTCAATAGGCAGATTTTGCAAGTACTTAAGCGAAGAATAGCCAGTTCCGAAGTCGTCAATGGCTGAGCTTACTCCCAGCGCGCGCAATTCGGTCAGCCGGGATGCGGCCCGCTCGCAATTCTTCATGACCACGCTTTCGGTAAGTTCAAGCTCAAGACATGAAGGGGGCACGCCACTTCTCTTCAAAGCTTCAGAGATTGTATCCATCCAATCCTGGCGTTCAAACTGCAGTGTAGAGACATTCACCGCGACGCGCAGGCCCGGGTAGCCGCTTCGATGCCACACAGTCAGCTGGCGGCATGCCTCGTTGAGCACCCAATTGCCAAGAGGTACGATAAGGCCGGTTTCTTCGGCAATCGGAATGAACCTATCCGGGAAGATCATGCCTCGCTTGGGGTGGTTCCAGCGCAACAATGCCTCAAAACCAACGAGCTGGCCGTCAGCAATAAACTGCGGCTGATACACCAAGTGGAGTTCGCCATTTTCCAGCGCATGACGCAGGTCACCCATCAGTTCCAGGCGCTCGTGAAGATGGGCATTGATTTCCGGAGTGAACACCTGAAAGCCGTTTTTACCGTTGAATTTTGCATGGTACATGGCAGTGTCCGCGTTTTGCTGCAGCAGTTCAGGTTCGGTGCCATGCTCCGGGTAACAGCTGATGCCAATGCTGGCGCTGATGGAATACTCGTGCTCGGCAATCATTAACGGCTTGCGCAGAATGTCCAGGCAGGTGTGGGCCACCTGGAAAGAGTCGCTCGACTTGTGTAAATCGCTGAGTACCAGACAGAACTCATCACCGCCAATGCGGGCCAGCGTATCTGTTCTGCGCGTAATCGAACGCAGGCGCCGTGAAACTTCGATGAGAACCTGGTCGCCACATTGATGCCCAACGGTATCGTTGATGTATTTGAATCCATCCAGATCAATAATCAAGACCGCGAGTTGCGATTCATGCCGGTTCGTGTAAGCAATAGCTTGTTGCAGGCGGTCTTCAAGCAAGAAGCGATTGGGCAGTCCAGTGAGAGCATCATGCTGAGCCTGATAGGAAAGGCGGTCAGTCAGTTGACTATGTTTAATGGCAATAGAAGCCATATCTCTGGCCATTTCGAGCCTGCTGCGGTCCTGGAGATGCGGTTGGCAATGCTCGCGAAAAAAGACCAGTATCAGGCTGACAAACACCCCCGCGGAATCGACTACCGGGGCGGACCAGCAAGATTTTAAGTCTAATAGACGTGCCCACTCCCTCAGGACGGCGTCATTTGCGCCGGCAACGTCCCTGATGAAAACTATCTCCCGCTCATTGCTGCTGGATCCTAACGAATAGGAAATGTCTTCCAGCCTTAGACCTTCCCATGCGGTTACTACTTCTCTGCTAAAGCTGCTGGCAGCTACCTGGCAAAATCGTCCTGGCTTGGCCAAAAGAATCGAACAAAGAGCGCCAGGAAGCTGATTCTCCAGAAGCCGAATGAGGTGGTTAAGGCTTTCATCCAGGGGCTGGTTCTGGGTAATGGTCTCCAGAAACTTACGGCGTTCCAACTCCAATTGCTCCGTCCGCGTCCGCTCGGTAATGTCGGCAGCCAACAACAGCGCTGCCGGTCGACCCGCCCAGCTGATCTTCCGCAGCGAAAGTTCGACATCAAATACTGTACCGTCCTTACGCCGATGTTGCGCCTTGGATAGCATTCCAGTATGAGCCGGGGCAAGCAGCTCACTGACATCCTGGGTTGCGTCCAGTGCTGTTAGTTTCAAATTCAGAAACTCATCGGTCTGGAAACCGTAGGTATTGACTGCCGCTTCGTTGACTGCCAGAAAAGATAACGTGTTCAATTCAAAAACAAAAGTAGGCTGTGGATTGCTTTCGAAAAGCAGTTCGTAGCGGTGCTCACTCATGGCCAGTTCCCGCGCTTGCGCAGAGAATCTGCGGTCCACAAGCGAAGTCAAAAACACAGTGCCCAGAATGACCAGGGTTGCAAGGATCACGGCGGAGTTTCCAAGAACAGAAATATCCAGCGCCTCAGATAAGTCCGCCGCCGTGTTCATAGGCATGAATGTCACGGCGGCCATGCCGGTATAGTGCATCACTGGTATCGCCAGCCCCATGATCACGGAGCTGATAATCTTCAGTAACCGCTCTGACTTTTCTTCCCGGAAATGAAATGTAAGCCACAACGCGGCAAGAGAGACCACGACGGCGAGCACTCCGGATAAAGTCCACAAGCCGTGATGATAATGGTGCATGGCGGAGAGCCGCATCGCTGCCATTCCCGTGTAATGCATGGTCACGATTCCTGCGCCCATCAGCAAACTTCCGATCAGGACTCGAAAAGTGGTAAGTTGCTGCCGGCTAACCACAAATAGCGCAATAAAGGATGCGAAGATTGCGGCGAGCAAGGATAGAGCCACGGTCGGAACGTGATAGTAGACGGGAATGGGCAACCGGTATGCGAGCATTCCGGTGTAATGCATGGACCAAATGCCGGTCCCCATGGCACACGCGCCCCCAACAAGCCAAGCCAACCGCGCATAATTCCGCGCAGCAGTCACGCGTCCAGCCAACTCCAGTGCTGCATAAGAGGCGAATATGGCGATGATTACAGAAAGAATCACCAGCCGATAATCATAGGTCGCATGGATGGGCATAAGCAGGGTTCATCGGCTCCTAAGCCGAGGCGGCACAGTCATTAGACATTTTGCGTTTCTTGCGCTTTGCCAGCAAGTTACTCTCGTACCGTGACATGGTTAGCAGCTATTTTGAGGCCAAATGAGAGACGCGCTTCGGCGTGCAGGAGTGACTTGGACTGGCTGGCATGCCCTTAGGCGGGGCTTGGCATCGAATCTCAACCGGCTCGGCGTAGACGACTCAATCATCCAAAGCATTCTGCGTCATAGCACAGTAAGCGTGACGCAGAATCACTACATCAAAACGGCGCGACCGGACACGATTGCAGCAATGCGAAACTGTCCGATGCATTATTGTGCTTTCACCTTGTGCTCCAACTGAGGCTCCCAAGGCCACACAACTAGTGCATTAACGTGAAGGAAAGAACGCAGTCAGACCCTTCTGAATGAAGGAATGCTGGCGGAGAGGGGGATTAGAACCCCGATAGAAGTGTTTAGCCCCTATAACGGTTTAGCAAAACCGCCGCCTTCAGTTTTTGACGCCAGGGGCCATACGCACACGCTGGAAGCGATTTATGCAACCAGTATGCAACCGGCTGCCGGAATTGCCGACAATCGTGCCGCAATGAAGAAAACTTGGGCCACTTCGAGAAAGTGCTCTGCTGGAAGGACTTACAGATTCTAGCGGGAGATTAGGGGACGACTTCCGAACTCTTATTACCTTAGAGATTAGTTAGCGTGTAAGAATTTCCAAACTCCGTATTCAAGCATGCAAGCGCCAGCAAGCGATAACTTCCGTGTAGCCCGTGCCCCTTCCCAACGCGTGGACACAAGCCAGCCCAGAGCCGAAGTTGCTGGGTCGGAACGAGCCGGAAGGACCTGTCATTGTGCGATCCAGAGCAGCTACTCAGGGATCATCCCGATCGACCCCAGCCACGTCTCTACCAACTGAGGCCAGGCGGTGACTGGAAACTTAGTGCGGCGGAGCCCAAAAGCATGCCCGCCCTGGGCATACAAATGCATCTCCACGGGAACTCCAGCCTTTTTCAGGGCGGCATAGTAACTTAGCGAATCCTCTACACGGTCCACGTGGTCATCCTCATTCTGCAGTAGAAACGTGGGCGGGTTCGCGACGGTAGTGTGAGTAGCGATGTCCGGATTCAACGCGAAACTGTTATTAGCAAGGGACAGATGTCCCGGATAGATAGCCACCGCGAAATCCGGACGACAACTTGCTTTGTCGGCCGCATCGACAGCAGCGTACAAACGGTGCTCAAAATGCGTGCTGATGGCTGCCACCAGATGCCCGCCCGCCGAAAACCCGAGCACTCCAATCTTGTGCGGATTGATATGCCACTCCGCGGCATGGAAGCGGACCAGCCCGACCGTCCTCTGCGCATCTTCCAAAGGCAATCGGCGATTTCGGATACGGCCCTGATCTCGGTTCTAGTCCGTTACCCGGCACGCGGTACTTCAACAGAACACACGTGATCCCCTTCGCCGTCAGCCAGTCACAGACTTCCGTGCCTTCGAGATCGATCGCGAGAATCCAATACCCGCCGCCGGGAAACACTACCACCGCAGCCCCGTATTCTTGCCCGCTGGCGAGTAGACCGTCATCGTCGGTCGCGAAACTCGTTCCACATACGTCCACGGCTTACCTCCAACCAAGTGGTCCTGCTCTCTCGTCGTAGAGGTCTCCGGTCCTGTTACCGGCGGCGCATCAGGCGCCGCCCCGGGCCATATCGGCACTTGTGTATGTCCCGGCGATGGCTGCCATGCAGACGTCTGCGCCCTCAGACCACCAGAGGCAAACACAACGCAGAAGGCGACAATTAGAGGCTTCATCACAATCAACCGCGGGATCAATATATACGACAAGGCGAACGGTCGTCTGAATATGGGTACTGAGAAACGCCGGATGTCCGTGCACTGGCCAGGATCGTCGGCAATTCGGAAGTTATGCGCCTGCTGCCATTGAAATGAGCTTTCGAACTTTTCCTGGCCAGCAGAAAATAACCAACTTGCGATCTGACTTGCTGAAAAACCAACGGAAGGCTGCAGTTGTAACTCGGTGAATTAAAAGAAGAAATTTTCTGGCGGAGGACGCAGTCTCTCCTGCGAAACCCGTCTCTGGGCCAAAATTCCCATTAACAGGGAAAAATACAGGGAATTTTGGCGGCTGAGTGGCCCTGAGCATGCGTCGTGGCCGTGGGAACAACGGTCAGTCCACCAGCACCGCTCAGCGTCCCGCGCGGCAGACACGAAAGCAATACATTTTTATTTTGCAGAGTCCCATCGAAAGGCAGGAGCACTCGTGAGTCATTTGACTGTTCAGCGCAACTTTGGATACGCAATCGCGAGCTGTCGCGATTTGTTGAAACTGGAGACTTTTACTGTTACAGAATTGCCTACACTTGGATGGTGGAACCCCCTCCGCTGAGACAAATTTCGTTTCGACAACTTCGCGGCATTGTTTAAATAGTGTGATTTCCATTTATTGCTTCAGGAGACCAGAGCTCGCCCAAGCCGTAATTAGGTTCGGAATACAGGCCAGTGGCGCAACGGTGTCAACAGCCCCGGCGGAAATCGCTTCCTTGGGCATGCCAAAAACAATACAGCTCTTTTCATCTTGCGCAATGGTAGTGCTGCCGGCGCGCTTCATAGCGAGCATTCCGGATGCGCCATCATTTCCCATTCCCGTGAGAATGATTCCCAGAGCATTTGCGCCAGCGGCAGAAGCGACCGAGTGGA
>JBARMK010000151.1:0-30633 GCA_049802395.1 Candidatus Angelobacter sp. | reverse complement strand
GTTTCTAGAGCTAAGAAATTTGGGAAGGAACCCGCTCTCTAGCGGTTAGGAGCGCAGCGACAGTTAAAAAGAAGGCCTGCCGAAGCAGGCCTTCAGGTTAGGTAGAGGAGCTGTTTAGTGGTTGTCGTCGTCGCGGACGGCAATCATTGAGTATGCGCCGGCGTTGAAGAACACCAGGCCGCGGACGCGGACGGTGGCTCCAGCCGTCGGAGTTGTAAGTAGACTTGCTCCGTTGGCGAAGGTGACCGGCACGCTGGTGGCGCCGCTCAGGGTTCCGAAAGCGGAGGTCGCGCTGATGGTAAGCGTAAAGCCTGACGTGGTCGGAGCAGGCGAGGCAGCTACCGTCCCAATCAGGGCCTGTTCACGCAATTTTACTTTGGTGGCCAGCAGTGGAGTTGTATTGGTGCTGGAATCAGCTTCAATACGCTGTCCTTTGCCAATGTGGGTCGCGTCAAACGCCGGAGCGGTGATGTTCAGCTTGTCAGTCCGGACGCTGTAAACAGTGCTGGAGTTGACGCCGATAGGCACGGTAACCGGCGCGTTGGAATTACCTGTCGAATCGGCCTGATGGATAATCGTGATTGTGGTCAGCGGGTTATCCAGGGCTGAGATCAGGCCCTCGGCTTCTTCGCCGTTACGGTCGCCTTCTCTCTCAACTTTGGTCGCGAGTTTGGTGCCGTCAGCCTTGGTTTGGCCGTCAACTTCAACGATGTCGCCGACCTTCAAGTCAGACAATTGCGTGATGCCATCCTTGAATCTGGTGTTCGCGTCGGTGACAAAGGTGATGTCAGTAGAGTTGGTGGTGATGGTGAAGTTTGGAGCGGTGATGCTCTTTACCGTTCCATGAACATCTTCCAGTTCGCCATCGTTGTGATCTTCGTTTCCTTCGTTACCGGCCGGAGGCGTAGTGGTGGAAGTCACGTTAAATTTCGGAGTAACCGTGGCGGAGGTAATCGGGGTTCCGTTGAGCACCACCGAGTTCGCCAGATCGAGATCGAAGTTGATGAACAGCGGTGATGCTCCTACCACGATGTTGGTGAAAGTCACATTTACGGTGCCACTGGATAGAGTCGCCGACACTTTTGTGGGCGTCGTGCCATTGATTACCACGACTTCCGCACCCGAGATGCTGATGGTCGCCCCGTTATAGGTTCCCTGTGGAACGTTAGCGAGCGTAAGGGGTTCCAGCGTTCCGGCCTGATGGGTAAACTCCACCTCGGCCGATTTCGCGAGCAAATTTCCGGTGGTGGCCGTGGGGCTTACGCCCGTCAGGGTGATGGAAGTGATGTTCAACTCAAATTTTGCAATCTGATCATTGACCGCATCGCCAGTTTGAATAGTGGCATTACCTGCTCCGGCGGTAATGGTATTGCTGCTACCGCCGCCGCCGCAACCTGTTAGCAACAAAGCGAACACCACACTGAGAAGTGTGAATAAAAAAACCCGTTTCATTGGGCCTCCAAATTTAGCTTTCGTAGGAATTCGATCGAGTGGCGTTGTAGAACCAGAGTACTATGAACCACACGCTGATAGCTGGGCGACTCCGTCTGGTTGTCGCTCCCTTGTACATGCCCGACGCAAAATGCAGACAGTGAACTACTGACCCATTCTCTCCCCAAGCAATGCCGAGGAACGAAACTGATGTTCGCGTTCTGCAGGTTGCGTTTCAAGACTGTACCTTTCTCCAATCAGTGCGGGTAAGCACAGGTAATCCATGCTGACCACTGTCAGTAAGAGCAGCTCTGCTGCCAATGGTAGATCATGTGTAAACCCTTTGTTATCAGTAAGAACTATGGTCTGTTTGGGGCAATCAGGATGTCAGAGTGAGTTACTTGGATACAGTGGCGAATCCAGGGTCTCGGGGAAAAAGCGGCGCCAGACGGCTTTCCTAATCTTTTGGAAAGCCACCCGGTGCTCGGAGGTAGAACCTCAGTGTGCGGTGCTTACGCGATGTCGGGCGGTTTGCCTCCTCCGCCGTGGCGGTCTCCACCGGAGCGATCATGGTCATCGCCCGACTGGTTGCCGCTGTCGGAACCGGAGCCGGCGCCCGATCCTGATCCGTGGTCGTTGTCCGCTCCGCCGTTGGAAGAATGGCTGTCTGAGCTGGCGGAATCACCGCCGTGGTGGTCTCCGCTGTCGTCATGGCGGCTGTGATCCGAGGCCGACAGTTTCTTTATAGAATCATCGTCGTCGCCATCTGAACCACGATCGTCTTTGCGGCCCGGACGATCAAGCTGTGGGCGCAGATCGCGGGTTGGCCGCGGCGTCTCCGGACCGGTCTCCCTGCCCACGCGGCTGGAGAACCCAGCTGTAATCATGACTGACTCGCTCCTGCCGGATATTCCCTCAAGTTCAACAACGCCCTCATCCACGTCCACTTCGGTGAAGCCACGGCGGTCGACCTCAACATCGAACTTGGTGCCGCGCACGGAGATTACCGCGCTGGGCGTGCCGATCTGAAATGCAGGCGTCCAACCCAGATGCTTCTGGATGCTGGTGCGCACGCGGCCTATCAGGATTTGAAAATATTTCCAGCCACTGGTTTCCGGTTGTTTCAATACCAGCTTGGTGTGTGGCCGCACCAGAATGTCACTGCCGTCTGAGAGCCGCAGCAGCATGCGCCCGTCATCTGTGTTGACTGCTGTCTCCGGCGGAAGGACCTCTCCCCTTACTGGCGCGGTGAACGCCTGCGCAGGAAGCTGAATGCTGATCTTTCCCTTGAAATCGGAAATGGTGGCGCCTGCATAGGGCACGTTAACTGCTGCAGGCGACTTTTCCTGAGCTGCGGCGCACGCGCAATACAGCGCCGCGCTCATGATCGTAAAAGCGATTTTGTTTTTCATGGTGCCACCTCTGACACTTCACAAGCCCCCCGAGGCAACGTAAATGCGAACGAGGTGCCTGAACTTTCATTGCTGCTTACCTTGACCCTTCCGCCGTGCTGCTGGGATATGCGACGGACAAAACTCAGCCCCAGCCCCCATCCGGGAATGGATTCACTGCGGGCGGGCCGATAAAAACGTTCAAATAACTGCTCCAATTCAGCCTCCGGAATCACCGGGCCGGAGTTCTGTACTTCAAACTGCACTTCTTCCTCCAAAGCACACACGCGTACGGTTACGCCAGTGCCCCCACTCCCGTATTTAATGGCATTGCTTACCAGATTCAGCAGCGCGCCGGAAATCAGTGTTTCATCGCAAAGCAAATACTTATCCGCGCAATCCATCTCCACCTTGACCGGCACCTTGGCGGAAGCCGCCAGCGGCTGGACCACTTTTTCAACATGCTCCACCATGCTGCGAACGTTGGTGCGGGTAAGCCGCAGCGGCCGCGCTCCGGCATCAAGCCGCAATACTTCAAGATAAGTATTAATCATCGCCACCAGGCGGTTGGTTTCACGAAAGATCGTGGCGGGTGCTTCGGTCGTGGCAGGGGAATTTGGATAACGCATCAGAAGTTCGGAAAAGCCTTGAATGGAGATAAGCGGCGTGCGCAGCTCATGTGTGACAAAACTCAATGCCTCCGACCGCGCCTGGTCTCTCTGCCGCTGGGCCGTAATGTCTTCAGCGATCAGCAACACGGCGCCAGCCTCGGCAAATGAAGTCCAGGGCAGGCGCACCGCGCGAAAGAGCCAAAGTTCTTCGCCCAGCGGAACTTCCATTTCTGACCATGCAGCCGCTTCCGCTGACAGGTTCGCAAGTTCGCGCCATCCGCCGGCCAACTGCGCCACGCTGGAAAGCTCGTCCAGAAACGCGTGCTGGCGTTCACAAAATTTCTTCCAGGTTTCGTTGCTGAAGCGCAGGCTGCCGTCAGCGCCGTAAACCGCCAGCCCTTCACGCATGGTCTCCAACAACGTTTGATTGAAGCTATAGAGTGACGATAACTCGGCCTGCAGCTCCCTCAGTGCTGCCAGCTTCCAATATAGGCTTCCAGCGGTCTCAGTTCCGCGGCGGGCGGGCTTTAAGTCGCCGTAGTGTGGAGTGATCGCCTGGCGGAGCTGTTGTAGTCGGGAAGTTACCTCGCGATCAACGATCAGCAGATTCTCAAGCTGGGCAATTGGCGCAGCCAGGACACCTGCTATGAGCAGCGGACCGTACGACAGCAAACGGTGGAGGTCCAGGAACAGAAAGAATGTTGCAGCATACACAGCCGCCAGCATGCCGGCGAGCAGCAAAAGACCGCGCACTCCGGGATATCGCACCACAACCCAAAGCGCGGCCATGCTCATCAGGACCATCAGCATGAACTGGCTTATGCTGCCGACCTGCCGCAGCGACCTGCCGCTCAGCAGCATGTCGGTTACATTGGCATTGATCTCGACGCCCGGCATAGGCAGTTGATTACTTACCGGCGTGATCAGCCGGTCACTCACGTCGATGGCGCCGAAACCGATCAGCACAACTTTCCCCGCAAGCTGCGGCGCATTCTTGCCCGCCAGCAGATCGCCGGCGGAAACTACCTCGAACGGCGGATTTGGCTGCCCCGGCTCAAATTGATGGCGGTAATCAATCAGAAGCGGCGGACGTGTTGCCACGCGCTCAACCCCGGGATTTCGAATATCAAAAGAGGATTCACTCGCCACTGGCGCTGGTCCCGCCAGAGACGGCCTTACCAGCGACGCCAGTTCCAACGCGAACGCTGGACGGAGTCCATCTGCGCTCGGTTCATCCACCGGAATTGCGCGGCACAGACCATCAAAGTCGATGATGGCTTGAACATGTCCCACGCCCTTTGCGGCTTGCACGAAACGGGGCCAGGGATCGAGCCACAGTTTTCCGGTTGGAGATGTGGAGATTTTGGACGCCAAAACCAGATTCGGGGCGGACTGGATTGCCCGGGTTAGGTCGGCGTCGTTCTGTTCGTCCTCGACCTCGGGCAGAAGTACGTCAAGGCCGATCGCTCTTGGCTGTTGTTGGCTCACCGCGCGGATCAGCTTTGCCAGTTGGGTGCGCGGCCACGGCCATCTACCCTGCTGCGTCAGCGTGGCATCGTCAATCAGCACCATGGCCACGTCGCGGGAAATCGGCAGCGGATGGCGTAAGCGGAAAAAGAAATCATTGAGCTTCTGGCTCAACGTCGCCACGGGAAAGCTCAAATTCACCAAAAACACGAGTCCCAGAAGCGCTAGATTCAGCCTGGTCCAGCGGCCCCATGTGATAGGCCTAGTGTTCTTCGGGTTGGAGAAAATCTTCATTGCTCAATGCAAAACTTCGTTACTCTAAGTCCATAAAGGAGTAAGCGTTTAGGGTCTCCATTCACGCGCCGCTTTAGCGCGTGAATGGCAAATCAACCAATCATAAGATCAATTCCCAGCCGCCGCGCTTTTTGATAAAGTGTCTTTCTCTCAATGCCCAGGGCGCGCGCCGCTTTTGATTTGTTGCCTGCATGCTCCTGAAGGACCCGCATGATGTGTTGTCGTTCCATTTCTTCCAGCGTAGTGGGCGGTGTCTTATCGGGAACGCCGTTAGTCCGCAGAAGTTTACGCTCATGCTCCACATCAGCCACACCAATCTCGCCCGAGGTGCAGAAAATGGCCAGCCTCTCCACCAGGTTTTCCAGTTCGCGCACATTGCCGGGCCATGATGAGTTCGTCAGCAGTTTTACCGCCGCTTCGGTCATATTGATGGTGCGTTTGTTCCTGAGATTTGAGCGCTTGAGAAAGTGTTGGACCAGCAGCGGGATGTCTTCCCGCCGCTCCTCCAAAGTTGGCAGATTGATCACCACCACGCTCAGACGATAGTAGAGGTCTTCACGAAAACGGCCTTCTCCCATGAGCTTGGGCAGGTCGCGATTACTGGCCGCCACAATCCGAACGTTGACCGGCGTATATTTGTGCGAGCCCACTCGTCGGATCTGTCGTTCCTGTACCGCTCGCAACAGGTTGACCTGAAACCCCGGCTTGGTTTCAGAGATCTCGTCAAGAAACAGCGTGCCGCCATGCGCGGCCTCGAACAGGCCAGGACGGCTGCTGTCAGCGCCGGTATACGCCCCTTTTTCATGGCCAAACAGTTCGCTCTCCAGTATGTTCTCAGGAAGCGCGCCGCAGTTCACCGGAACAAACGGCATTTTGGCTCGTGTGCTGTGATCGTGCAGGGCACGGGCCACCAGCTCTTTTCCTGTGCCGCTGGCGCCCAGAATCAGCACTCCTGCCTCGGTCGGCGCAACCCGCGCGATGGCGCGATAAACTTCCAACATCTTGGGCGTGCGGCCAATAATCGATGTCTCAGGCCCATCGTCCATGGCTGCCGCAGTCTCCTTTGAGGCTCGCCGACTGGCTTGAACTTTGCGCACCAGCGCCAGCAGATCATCAATCAGCAACGGCTTGCCCAGGTATTCAATCGCTCCCGAACCCAACGATTGGGTTACCGTTTCAATGCTGGTATGGGCCGTCATGATCACGCAGGCGCATTGCGGCTGCAGGACTTTAATCAGGTCAAGCACATTAAGCCCGTTCGTCGTACCCAGATATAGATCGAGCAAAGCCAGTTGCACCGGCTCCTGGCGCAGAATCACGTCTGCGGAAACCACGCTGTTCGCTGTCAGGCATTCGTAGCCCTCCGCGGCCAGAATTGAACTGAGCAGACTGCGGGTGGAGTCGTCGTCATCCACGATCAGGATTCTAAAATTACGGTTTTTTTCGTTACCAGACATCGCATCGCCTTTCTGAAAAAACCAAGCCTGGTTCTAGAACTTATAGCCCAGAATCACGGAGACTGCGTTTGCGCGGAACGCGCCGGTAGTCTGTATTAGGTGGTAATAGGAATAGTCCGCGGCCAGGTCCCACCGTCCAAAATAAAAGTCATTTTTCAAAAGCAGTTCGCCTGCGGGAGAGTAGTCGGCGAAATTCTCCAGCGCCTCAACGCCGCCGTAGCCCAGATACTCTCCGCGGTAATGCTTGCCCAGTCGCAGGCGGAAGCCTGCGGCGCCCAGATGGCTGCGATACTGGCCCGGACTGAAATAGCCGTGATTCAGGTCCTTGGTGAAATGAATGTGGCGAAAAGCGTAGCCTCCGCCAACGGCATACCGGTTGTCATGAAAGTCAAACCATCGCAGCGTCTCTGCCCACTCGCGCTCAGCGTGGTTTCCGTCAGAATAATGCGTGACGGAGAAGGTTCCATCCACGGAAAAATTGCGCGAGCTGTAATTCACGCGGCTGTGCCATCCCTCAGCGAGAAGATTGAACTGCAGGGAGTCAAACGTCGGGATGATGGGATAACGCGAGAAACCGCCGGAGAGCGCAAGGTGCTTCCAGGGAAAAAATTCCAGGTCGCCGCCATAGAGAAGACGGCTGTTGGTATCCACAAAACGGACTGCGCCCACGCTGCTGCGAATCGCAACGTATTTGTTCAGCCGCACGCGGCCCTCGGCAGCGCCGGAAAGCACGGACTCAGTGAAAGTCCCCGTTTTCCAAAGCGAGGTTTCTTCCATCCGAAATCTGCCGGTTACGTTTTTGTTGAGTTGGTAGACCAGTCCCTGGCCGGAGTAGACGGAGCGATTTCCTGAGGTATCGGCAAAGAACGATTCTGTGTTCTGTATGCGATGAACTGTTCGGAGCGGTGTTTCCATTCCCGGATTCTCCGCCAGGTAGTCGCTGTACTGCTGTAGTTCCAGGCTGGAAGGATGGCGCGCAAATGCCTGTTGCAATTGCTGCCGCGCCTCGTTCTTGTTGCCTTCAAGGATCAGGTTGTGGACCAGCCCCAACGATGCAGCTTCGTCGTCAGGGTCAGCCGCGAGCAACTCACGGTAAAGCCGGTCAGCTTCTCGATAGTTTTCGCGATAGCCAAAAATCTGGGCAAGTTGGAGCTTTGCATTCCGGCTGGATGGATTGGCGAGCAGTAACCCATTCAGCAGCCCGATCGCCTGACGATCGTGTTTCTGCTCCACGTAGACGCGTGCCAGTTGTATCTTCAGATTTTCATCGTTAGGAAAACGAACCAGGCCTTCCTTGATCAGCGTCAAGGCCTTGTGCTCATCGTGCAGACTGAGCGCTTCCTGGCTTTGAACCGCGATTTGCACGGCGGAGAGTTCTGAAGCCTGCTGGGCAGAAGTTCCACGACTTCCAAGCGAGCAGGTCAGGGTTATCGCGATGAATGTGGCAAAGCGTTTCATAGGCACACGGACGGAACCCGATTCCCCTACCGGAAGGCATTTGGACGACTTCAAAACTTGCTTTACAGATCGAATCTCATTACTCTGAGGCGCAAACTGTATCCAAAAGACGTAGTGGGTGTATCAAATTTCAACACATTTTGTGGATTAATACAATCCGGAACTGCTGGGCAAAGGTACTAGTCCCACTCGGCGCCAATGCGGGTCGCATAGTCCAAGGAGAACTCCAACCGGTGGGGCGAGCCGGCTGCGGCGGGTGGCATGAGTTTGTTGGGATAGGGATTAGGACGCTGTAGCGGTTTAGAGCACAGCGACAAAATATTTGGTGCGAAAGGGGGGACTCGAACCCCCACGCCTTGCGGCGCCAGATCCTAAGTCTGGTGCGTCTGCCAATTCCGCCACTTTCGCACGTGAGTCATCACACTATGACCCCTTTGGTCATAGATTTACATTTTATATGAGGCTGGGAATCGTAGGGGCCAGCACAGTTTTGCCCGTGGCAGGTAGATGCTATTAGCTCTGTGAAGGCAGTGTGACGACGGATTTTACCGCGTCCTGAAGGTCCTTTTCGCTGCTCCATTTAGAGATCACATGCTCCAGGCCAAAGAGCCGGCACAGTTCCTGCTCACGCTCGCCCATCTGGGTCCACACGATGATCTTGATGCCTTTGAGCCTGGCGTCGCTCTTCCAGCGGCGCAGCACTTCGAAACCGCTCTCGTATCCCAGGGAGAGGTCCAAAACAATGAGGATGGGCGCTTCTCGTTTTCCTTCCGTAATTTCGTCAAGGTATCGAATCGCCGCTCCGAGGGTTGTGGCAGAGTCAATCTTCCCCACGCCCAGATTGCTCAAAAGCGATGTCGCTTGACGCAGATCGGAAGTATTGTCTTCAACAATAAAAACGTTTGACATGGCCTGAATTGGCTGGAATATCTTCTTTGTTCCAGCGGTAAAGATTATACCTTTTCGGCTGCTACAAGGAAATTTCCGTTGCCGGGCCTAAAAGTATCGCCATTCGATAGATTCAGCGCAACAGCTCTCTCCTTGGCAGCACTTGCTGGCAAAGAGCCATCCAATGTCCAGAGAGCTAAATTCAAACCGGCCTTTATCCGATCAAGCCCGCGTTACCAGAATGTCCCGCCGTTTGCTCTATAATGTTCAGTTTGTTTTCAGATGAGGATGCTTAATGAGCAAATTACCGGAGATTATCCGCAAGCACGAACAGGAGCTGAAAAAGGAATGGCTCCAACAAATGTCGGCGACGGTACGGCGCGGCGATCTGATGAAGGACACGGAGCTTGAAGAACAGTCCCGCAACTTCCTCGCGGCAGTGGTGGAAGGAGCGCGGTCAGGATCAATTACTGAGATTGATGGTCCATCCTGGGCCAAGGCGCGAGATCTAACGCAAGCCATTTCTTCGTCGCGTGCCCTCCAGGGTTTTAAACCCGGGGAGATCGCCAGCTTCATTTTGTCGCTGAAGCAGCCGCTCTTTCGTCTGTTGCGCAAAGAAATTGGCAGCAATCCCGACGAGCTGTTCAACGAGATGGCGGACGGGAACCAGCTTCTGGACAAGCTGGCGCTGTTGACGACAGAAGCGTACATGGCGACTCGGGAGCAGTTGATTAAACGCCAGCAGCAGGAGCTGATGGAGCTTTCGACTCCCGTGGTGAAGTTGTGGGAGGGAATTCTCGCTTTGCCGATTATCGGTACGCTCGATAGCGCCCGCACCCAGGTGGTGATGGAGTCACTGCTCCAGACGGTGGTGCAGACGAATTCGCGTTTCGCCATCATCGACATCACGGGGGTTCCGACCGTCGATACCCTGGTAGCGCAGCATCTGCTTAAAACCATTACCGCAGCGCGGTTGATGGGGGCCGAATGCATCATTAGCGGTATTCGTCCGCAAATCGCCCAGACCATTGTGCATTTGGGAATCGACCTGACCCAGGTGATCACCAAATCGAAGCTCGCAGATGCGTTTGCAATCTGCCTGCAGAAGAGTGGGCGCGCCGTGACGAAGGTCAACAAGCAAGCCAAGCCGGACGAAAACGCCCAACCCGTGTCTGGGAAGGCGAACTAAATGGAACGCATTTCAATTCTGCGCATGGGCCGCTTCCTGCTGGTGACGATTCAGGTGGATATGCACGACCGCCTGGCGATGCAACTCCAGGACGACCTTACGCAGCAGATTGCCCAAACCGGCGCCACCGGGGTGCTGATCGACATTTCCTCTTTAGAGATCGTAGATTCTTTCATCGGGCGGATGCTGGCGAATATTGCGGCCATGGCGCGTGTTTTGGACGCCGAAACCGTGGTGGTCGGTATGCAACCGGCTGTAGCGATCACCCTGGTGGAACTGGGGATGTCGCTGGCCGGCGTTCGCACAGCCTTGAATGTGGAATCTGGCATGGAGCTCCTCTATGAGCTCCGTGGCAACACGCGCCCGGAGCTCAGCGATGAAGCCATTGAAGGCTGAGACCCTGCCCGTACAAAACTCATCTGATGTAGTGCTGGTCCGGCAAAAGGTAAGGCAATGGGCCGCGGAAATGAAATTTTCCCTCGTAGACCAGACCAAGCTGGTCACTGCAGCCAGCGAACTCGGTCGTAATACGCTTGACCACGGTAAGGGTGGCAGCATGACCATTGAGTTGCTGGAAGACCTGGGTCGCGAGGGACTACGGCTGATATTCGAAGATCAGGGCCCGGGCATCCCGGATATTCACGCGGCGCTGAAAGATGGTTTTACAACCGGCAATGGCATGGGGCTGGGACTCGGCGGGAGCAAACGGCTCGTCAATGATTTTGAAATCACCTCGGCGCCCGACAAGGGCACCCGCATTGCTGTGATTCGGTGGAAGTAATGTTTAGGTGTGTCGTCATTCCTCTCGCAGATGCATCTTCCGCAGGGGCGGCGCGTCGTGCGGGGATGAATCTAGGGGCCTCGCTCGGGTTGGGTGAAGTGAAGAATGGTGAACTTGGCATCATCATCACCGAGGCTGCGCGAAACGCCATTCTGCACGGTAAGGGAGGACAACTCGTCGTTGCCGGTGAAACCTCCAACGATTCAGTGAGTGTTGACATATTGGCACTGGATGGCGGCCCCGGAATCAAAGATATAGCCCGCGCTTTTGAGGATGGTTACTCCACGGCAGGGACTCCCGGGACCGGCCTGGGGGCCATCCGCAGGAAAGCCGACGCGATGGATTTATTTTCCAACGGTGGAGGCACGGCTGTTCTTGCCCGGGTCGTGCAACGTGCAGGGACAACCCCAACAACCACCCCCGGCAATCTGGAAGTGGGACTTGTGGTGGGTCCATATCCTGGTGAAACCGTTTCCGGCGACGCAGTCGCCACAAGACAGGACCCGCAACGCACTGCGATTTTAGCTGTGGATGGGCTGGGCCACGGGCCGTTCGCAGCTGAGGCCGCGGACGAGGCGGTCAAGATTTTTTATCAGCATGCATTGAAAGAGCCGGGAGAAATCCTTGACAGGATCCACGATGCCTTAAAAAAGACCCGCGGCGCAGCTGTCGCGGTGGCTGAAATACGGCCATCAGCGGCAACACTAACCTATGCCGGAGTAGGGAATATTGCCGCTACATTGTTGAGCGGCACGCAATCCCGCAGCCTGATTTCCCACAACGGGATCGTCGGGCACCACATGCATCGGATACAGGAGTTCAAGGTCAATTGGCCCGATTCCGGTATGTTGATCATGCATTCGGATGGCCTGCAACACCGTTGGGACTTGTCAAATTATCCCGGCCTCTCCATGCGGAAGGCGGCGCTGATCGCAGGCGTTCTGTTCCGCGATTTTCGGCGGGGCAAGGACGATGCAAGCGTGGTTGTGGTGAAGGAGAGGACCTGAAGTGGCGATAAGTCTTTACACGCTGCTGCTTCGCAGTGAGCGCGATGTGGTGCAGGCACGGCAGCACACCCGCGACATAGCGGCACTGCTGGGCTTTGAAAACAGGGAACAGATCCGTCTGGCTACGGCAGCTTCAGAGATGGCGCGGAATGCATTCCGCTACGCCCGTAGCGGAAAAGTCGCATTCAATCTTTATTCAGAGGTCCCTCAGGCGTTGGAAATCGCAATATCGGACTCCGGCCCTGGCATCGAGAACCTGGATGTAATCATGGAGGGGCGGTATAAATCCCAGACCGGCCTGGGAATCGGCATTCTGGGCACAAAGCGATTGATGGACGGCTTTGAAATTCAGAGTTCACCGGCCGGCACGCTGGTGAAGATGAAAAAGCAACTGCCAGAGACGGCCCAGTTTGTCACCAATACGAAGACCCAGGAGGTGATACACAAGATCAAATCCCGGCAGCCGGAAAGCCCCTATGAGGAGATCGAGCACCAGAACAAGGAGCTTTTAAAGACTCTTGATGAGTTACGCAAGCGGCAGGAAGATCTGGCGATCCTGAACCGCGAATTGGAAGATACCAACCGGGGTGTGGTGGCGCTCTACGCTGAACTGGACGATCGCGCCGATTATTTGAAGCGCGCGTCGGAGATGAAGACTTCTTTTTTCTCTAACATTTCTCACGAATTTAAGACCCCACTGAATTCCATCATCTCTCTCTCTCTCATGCTTCTGGAGCGAATTGACGGCGATTTGACCCCGGAGCAGGCAAAGCAGGTTAACTTCATCGCGGACGCATCCAGGTCTCTTTCTGACATGATCAACGATCTGCTGGATATCGCCAAGGCCGAGGCCGGCAAGGTAAAGGTCCGCATCAAGACCTTTGCCCTTGAAGAGGTATTCAGCGCGCTCAAGGGGATGCTCAAACCCCTCCTGGCCGATAACTCTTCCGTGGATTTAGTCTTCGAGGACACGACGGGGCCGGCAATTCTTCGCACGGATGAAGGGAAAGTATCCCAGATCCTCAGGAACTTTATTTCCAATGCCATCAAGTTCACACCCCAGGGAGAGATACGCGTTTCCGCCAGTCTGGCTGGGGAAAACGTGCGCTTCGCGGTGGTTGATACCGGCATTGGCATCGACCCGGAGAACCATGAGCGCATTTTTGAAGAGTTTATACAGGTAGAAAATCCGTTGCAGGAGAAATATCGCGGGACAGGATTAGGGTTACCGCTTTGTCGCAACCTGGCGGCATTGCTCGGCGGAAGAGTATGGCTGGAAAGTGAGTTAGGCCGCGGCTCCAGCTTCTTTACCGAGATTCCCATCGTGTACAGAGGCGAGGCCGCAACAGCGGTCGAATTGCAGGCGCGCGATTTTAACCGCTTGCCGGTTTTGTTGATTGAGGACAATGCTGAAGCGTTCGCCACGCTGGAGCCGCATTTCCGGGAATCAGAGTTTCAGCTGGTCCACATGGACACCCTAGAGCGCGCAAAACGGTGGTTGGGCCAGCACACTCCGGTTGCGATCGTCGCGAATCTTTATCTCAACGGCTCTCCGATTGGCGATTTTTTCAAAGCGTATCGACAGAGCGTGAAACACAATCGCAAGGCGCCCCCAATGATCGCAGCCAGCATATACGACGATGCACCGGTTGCTTCTTTGAACGGTGCTGATGTTTTTTTCAAGAAACCTTACGATCCGCAATTCCTCCTGCGCGATATCCGGCGCCTTACTGAAAAAGAGCAGCCCAAGCGGATTCTGCTGGTGGATGACAATGAAATCTCCCGCTACATTCTTCGCCAGTTGCTGGATAAGCCCTGGATAACTCTGCTTGAGGCACGTAACGGAGAGGAATGCCTGGACGCAGTGGCGCTCCGGCAGCCTGATGCCATCATTCTGGACCTGATCATGCCTGGCATGGGTGGAATACAAGTGCTGGAGAAATTGAGATCGAGAAGCGAAACCGATTCGCTTCCCGTAATCGTTTACACCTCCAAAGGGTTGTCAGAGAATGAGCGCCGGCGCATTGACCAGCTTAATGCCGTTGTGCTTTCCAAGAATGACATTGCTACAACGCTTGATCCAGAGAAAATCCTGAGCACGCTGGCAGCAATTGGGTTTGTACAGCCGGAGAATCGTTGATGGCGCGAAATTCCAAATTGCGCATTTTGCTGGTTGACGATCGGGGAGAGAACCGCTATGTGCTGTCGCGGATCCTCCAAGGCGCCGGCTTCGCGGTGGAAGAGTGTGCCACAGGTATGCAGGCGCTCGATATCGTGCGAACGCTACCTGATGCCGTGATCCTTGACGTGAAGCTGCCCGACATTTCAGGATATGAGGTGTGTCGCGGAATCAAATCCGATTCTCTGACAAAAAGCGTGCCGGTTCTGCTGACGTCGGCAGCTTTTGGAGAACATGATGGTCGCTCCGAAATGGCCCGCGTGGGAGCGCAGGGTTATCTGACCCACCCGTTTATTCCAGAAGACGTGGTAGAAAAGGTGCGGAAGCTGATCAAATCCAGCTGAGCCTGCAAACCAGGTGAAAGTGAAACCCTGCCTCCGGCCAACAGGCGTCACGTCCCGCCGCACAAGCCCGCAGCCTACCTATTGGTTGAAGCGCGAGTAGATCAGCAATCCCGCAATGATTACGGTGAGTACCGCGGAGCCTGCGCCACAGACGCGCAGCCAGGGCTGGATCTTATCCATTTTGATGAGCAACTCTTCCTGCTCTTTGGCCATATGGGCTTCAGCGCTGTCCAGAAAGAGCTGGTCATCTTCATGCATTGACAGGGTGCTGCGGTAGATCAGCAGAACAATCAAGACGAGTGTCAAACCGGACCAAAGGATTATCAGAGGCGTCATCATAGAACACCACCTTGAATTTTGGCGCCGATTCCGCTTACTCAGAGGTCGCGACTGCCGCGGCGAGAGCGTAGGTGGAACCTTAACGGCATTATAGACCCGACTTTGCCCGGAAAATCAGCATTTTTCGAGAGTTGCTGCTCGTCAAGCAAATCTTGCGACCTGCCAGCGCCCGGATTCATCCAATCACTAAGTAGGTTCAAACCTAATAGAATCAGCGCCGAGAAGGTGTATAATGGGGTTTGATCCCACAGCTAGTCCCCATTTTCTGGAGGAGACGCGAAAAATGGCTACCACTACAACTCCTAACGTCGAAACCACTCCGCAATTGCCGGTCAATTTGACCGCGATCGCCGTTTCTAAGGTGAAGGAGATTATGACCCAGCAGAACCCGGTTCCAGCCGGTCTGCGTATTGGCGTGGTTGGCGGCGGCTGCTCGGGCTTCTCTTACTCCATGTCCTTTGAAAATGCTCCGGGAGTCATGGACAAGGTTTATACCTTTGACGGTCTCAAAGTTTATGTTGACGCCACCTCAGCCATGTATCTGAATGGCTGTGTCGTCGATTTCGTGGAGACGCTGGAGGCTTCCGGCTTCAAGTTTGAGAACCCCAATGTGAAGAGCACATGCGGATGCGGATCATCCTTTAACGTATAAAGGAAAATTCGCTACGAGATTTCCAAAGCTTCACCGAATGGTGAGGCTTTTATTTTTAGTTGGGAACAGGAGGCGGAGTCGGCGCCGGTGTGCCGCTGGGCGCCGGGTTTCCACCAGGCTGCTGCTGCGGACCCTGTCCGGTGGGCCCTGATGACGTGCTAGCTCCGCCCGCTCGTGGGGCTGCAACGGCCACACCTGTGCCTCCGGACTGTTCCAGGCGCAGATCGTAAACGAAGAACCATTCGTCATAGTGGTCTTTATCGTTGAATTCTTTGATTGCTGTGCCTTTGCTGACGCTCGCTACTCCAATGATCTGACCGCCGCCAATCGGCGGCCCATTGCCGATGTTCGTTGTCTTTAGGGTCCCCGAATTGCCATTATTTGTCTGCGAATTCCCCTGTCCCGACTGGCCGCCACCGGAGAGAATTGGAGGAGGAGTTGAAGAGCTGGTCAAACTCGAATTATTGGTGCTGGGACTCAGGCCTGGATTCGGCGCCGGTATCTTGATCTCCGCTTCTCCGCCATGGACCATTTTCCAGTCCGATTCGCCGGTCATAGGATCTTTGTACTTCTTACGCAAGAACCGAATGTGATTTGTATTCTCAAGCTGGTCGACGGAAAGCGGGTATTGGCCGCCGCTCTTATGAACAAAGCGCTTGATGGCCGTCGCGTAATCTTTGCCGCGGTGGACCAACTCTTCCTCTTTTTCCCGTTTGATCTGCTGTGCGATGCGCGGCGCTTCCAACGCCAGGGCGATCAGTATCAGCGTGACCGTAAGCATCAGGCCGAGGAGTATATATCCCCTTTGGCTCGAGTTTTTGCGTTTTTGATTCATTGTTACTCGATGCTTCACAGCTAGCGGGCCGTCAGCGGAATAGGCTGGCGATTGTTGTTGAGCACGTCTTCAATCAGCACGCTGGTGTTGTTAATCTGAACGACCTTATATTTTCTTTCCACGATGTCGCCCTGTTTGGCGATGAAAACTTCTCCCTCGTCTGCGAGAAAAATCCTCTTCGGCTCATTCGGCTTGCTGGCGAATCCGTAAAACTTCAACAGAATCGGTGGTGGCGGAGGCGGTGGTGTCGGGGTTGGCGGCGGCATCGGACCGATGAAACCGCGATCTCTCACCGTAGTTGTGGGCGGGACGATTGGTAGCTCTTCCATCCGAAAAATATTTCTTCCGCCTGCCTCATACTTTTTGTTCTGGCTGGCAGCCAGGATATCAAGGCGCAATCTGGGGTCGAGCGAACTGCTATCGGTTACTTGTGGGGCTTTCTTTTGGGCTGCAGTTGTAGAGGTGGCGGGAGGCGCGGCGGAACTGGTACCGAAATCCGCGAAGTTATAGATGCCCACCAGCAGGGCCAATGCCAGCAGCGCGATCATCCATCGCACCTCCTTCTTATTTTCCGCGCCTATCTTCACCGTAAGTCCTCGTTAGGAGCTGTGCTCGTATTTCTGTCTCAGGCCCGCCGCGATTGCGATCACGAAGGCTGTTTCAAAAATGTGTCAAATTTGAGCTGCAATGACACCAGATTACCGCCCTCTGAGCCGTTGAGCGTGATCTGGTTAACGATAAACACGAACTTGTCCTGTTCCAGCGCGTTGATAAAGCGGGCAACCTTGGTGTACTCGCCTTTGATGGTGGTATCAACGCTGATCCGCTCCACGTCCGGCAAATCGTCTTTTGCGGTCCGGTCAGTTTTGTCCTGACTGTAATGGATCCCGTCATCGGTTACCCCCGTTTCCCGGACGAGCTTTTCCAGGTGCTGGGAGATCTCTGAGTATTCGCTTGGGACCTTCTGTGCATAGAAGTTTTTTACGTCAACCCTGGTCTTTCCCAGCTTCTGCTCAAGGCCGCCCAGGGGAGCGACTTCACTGGTAAGAGAGTTGACCTGTTGCTGCAATCGCTGTTCCTGGGCCAGCTTCGCCGAGGGGCTGGAGCCGGGCCAAAGCAGATAAACCATAAAGACCAGAGCTACCACGCCCAGCACAGCCAGAATCAAAGTGAATTTTTTTTGCACTCTCTCCAGATCGCCCATCAGAAACCTTCTTTGGTTGCTGGCCGCTGTAAGGGCGCGCCTGCGGGTACGTAATAAGTTACGATGTCAATCTTGTACAGAGTTACTCCAGTGCGCTGGTCCTTGACCGTGCTCTCATCGGAGAACTTTGGACCGCGGAACCGCTCCGACTTTTCCATCTTTTTCACCAATTCGAGAGCATTCTCATGCTTGTCGCCAATGATCCCCAAGGTCAGCTTGAGCCGATTGTCAGTCGTGATCTCCGGATGGACGGAGTTAACATATGCCCGCGCCGGCATGATTCTCTGCAGATCATTGAACAGTTGTGTCCAGGAAAATGCGCGCCGGGCAATCTGTTTATTCCAGTAATTCTTTTGCGCGTTCACGTCATGGTTTTCAGGACGATTCGAGATAGCTTCAGCTTCTGCCCGCTGTTTCTCCAGCGAGGCGATCTGCTGCTGCAGATCCCGAATTCGCGCGTTGGCTTTGGATGAACTGGAATAGTTGCTCCACGCCAGAACGATCAACACCAGTGCGATAGCGGCAGTAAGGCCAATAGTCATACCCCAGCGGAAATAGAACTGCCGTACAGCTTCATATTTCTGTGAAGCGAGATTGATATTGAGGCGCATTATCCCAGCAAGGCCCCCACAATCCCCGCCATTGCGGCCGGGAGGAAGTTTTCACCGCTGAGGTTCTGCTCCGGCGACAGTTCCGGAGCAAGCTCTTCAACCTTTGCACCCGTGTGTCCGTGCAATAACGGCCCCACTTCTTGCAGCGACGCAATGCCGCCGACATAAATCTTCTCAATGTGTGCGGCAAAAGTGTCTTCAAAGAAAACGATCGAGGGCAGCACGGCTTCCGCCAGTTCGGTAGCGGATACGTTGCTGCCCTGGGGGTTGTCCAGGGAGCGGGCCAGGCGCAGCTCCTGGCGTTCGACGGCCGTGATGGCAATGTTGGTCGGTTCCACTTTCAGAACCAGGGTTGGACATTCTCCCTCCACCAATCCCAAAGCTGCCAGTGAGGAAGGCAGAATCACGCCGGGAGAATATCCCGCGTCCCGGAAAGCCTTCTCGTACTCTTCAATAATCTCGCGCGGAGAAACAGCCGCAACAACGCGGACGTTGCCATTCGACCGTGTGACCTCGTAAGAGATCACAGCATTTTCCACGTCGAACGGCAGCGACTTTTTAAGGCGAAAACGGATCACCTGCAGGGCTTCGTCCGCTTTGGCCGGCAAGGCCTCGAAATCCAGCAGCACTACACGAATCGCAACGTCCGGCAGGACAACAATTACATCGCGCGATTTCCCGGCCACAGCTCCCAGCGCGCCGCTCAAAGCCGTGCGCAAAGCTTTGGCATCCAGCACATTCGGCGCATTCAAGCCAGGCGCGATAATGCCCTGGTTAAGGCGCCGACCAGTGAAGACCTCCAGTCGCGGCGACTTGTCCGAAGCCCGGGCGGCAATCACACCCTCGGGGGTGATTTCGCAGGCCAGCCGCGGCCGCGGTATTTTGTGGTTCGAACCTGCCATGTTTATCTCGTGGTCTCGATGAACGTGACCTTATTGATTTCGTTCATTGTGGTTAGTCCGGCTTTGACCCGGGCCAAGGCCGAATCGCGCAAGAACTTCATGCCTTCTTCATGCGCGGCTTTGCGTATTTCCGAAGATGGCCGCTTTTCCAGAATCAGCTCGCGGATGCGGTCAGACAGGTCCAGCAATTCGTGGATCGCCGTGCGACCATGGTATCCCGTGCCGCCGCATTCAATGCAGCCCGGGCCATCATAGAACGGCACATCATGCCATTCTTTCGCAGAGAGGCCAAAGCTCTCGAGCTCTTCATCCGAATATCTCACCGGCGCTTTGCAGTGAGTGCAGATCATCCGCACCAGCCGTTGCGCCAAAACGCAGTTCAATGCGGAGACAAAGTTATACGGTTCTACACCCATGTTCAGAAAGCGGCCAAGCACGTCCACTACGTTGTTGGCGTGGACGGTGGTAAACACCAGATGGCCGGTGAGGGCTGACTGAATCGCGATCTGCGCCGTCTCCGTATCGCGGATTTCGCCCACCATGATCTTGTCAGGGTCATGGCGCAAGATTGAGCGCAGCCCGCGAGCAAAGGTCAGGCCTTTTTTCTCGTTGACCGGGATTTGCGTGATGCCGTGGATCTGGTATTCCACCGGATCTTCAATCGTAATGATCTTGTCTTCATCGGTCTTGATCTCATTCAACGCGGCATAAAGCGTAGTGGTCTTGCCGCTGCCTGTAGGCCCGGTGACCAGCACCATGCCGTAAGGCTCCAGAATGTAGCGACGAAACTTGCGCAGGTCTTCTTCATCAAAGCCCACAACGTCCAGCACCAGATTGCGGAACTTCTCGCTCATGGACTCTTTATCGAGCACGCGCAGCACGGCGTTTTCGCCGTGAATGGTGGGCATGATGGAGACACGGAAATCGATCAGGCGGCCGCTGTACTTTACCCGGAAGCGCCCATCCTGGGGAACGCGACGCTCGGCGATGTCGAGCTCGCTCATGACCTTGATACGAGTAATGATGGTGGAATGGTGCTCCTTGGCCATAGGCTGCATGGCCGGCTGCAGCACGCCGTCAATGCGGTACTTCACCACCACGGAATCGCTTTCCGTTTCGATATGAATATCACTGGCGCGCTTCTGCAACGCGGTAAAAATTGTGGTATCCACCAGGCGGATGATGGGGCTGACATCGGCATCGGTAGTGCCGGTGATGCGATCGATGGTAATGTTCTCGTCGCCCGTGCCCTCGTCTTCGCGGACCACATCCAACACAAAGCCTTCGCTGGCTTCTTCCAGCACGCGTTGCGATTGTTCCGTTTTCTTGAGGATGTCGCTGATCTGGGCCAGCGTGGCCACCTTGGTCTTGATGCGGCGGTTCAACAACAGGCCTATCTCGTCGATCATCATCAGCTTGCTGGGATCAGCAATGGCAATGGACAAGGTGCTGTCATTCTGTTCCAGGGGGACAAAGTTGTAGCGGAACATCAGGTCCACGGGGACTGTCTTGAACAGCTCCGCGTCCAGGTGGTAATCACGCAAATCAACGAACTCGCAGCGATAACGCGTGGCCAGGTCGCGGGCGCGCTGCTCGCTTCCCTCCGCGTGCCCGTTAATCGGCGAGTTGCTTTCCATGGTCATTAGGTTTTTTGGGTCCATAACATCCTACTGCTGTACTTGTGCTCCCAGAGAAAAGATTGGCAGATACAGTGACAGGAGCACCAACGCAACCGTAATGCCCATAAATATCAAAATGACCGGCTCAATCAACTGCATGGCCGTGCCCAGAGAATTTTGCACGTCTTCTTCATAGAATTCCGCCACCGAGTTCAGCATGGCCGGAAGCGCGCCGGTGGACTCTCCCACTTCTATCATCTCAATTGCCAGGTCAGGAAAGAACTGCGTTTCTTCCAGGCTGAACGACAACGAACGGCCTTCCCGCACGCGTCTCGCCCCATATTCCACGTTGCTGGAGATCTTGAAGCTGTTAATGGAGTGGCTGGCTGTTTCCAGGGAGGGAACCAGCGGCAAACCTCCGGTCAAGAGTGTGGAGAGAGTTCTGGAAAACATGGCGATCTGATACTTCATCCAGATTTGGCCAAAGAGCGGCAGTTTGTAGCGGAGGGCGTCCATCCATTTGGAGCCCTTTTCCGAGCGTACCCAGACGGTTACCGATAGTGCAAGTGCCGCCAATCCGCTCAGAATGAGCAGGTAATAATGCTGGATCGCCCGTCCTATGGAAAGCATGAACACCGTGATGGCCGGTAGTTTCGCGTTCAACGAACTGTACAGGTCGGCAAACTGCGGCACCACATAGGTCATCAGGAACGTGAGCATCACGCTCAGGGCCACAAGCAGCAGCGCCGGATACCACAAGGAGGAGATCAGCTTCTTTCGGAATGAAACCGTGATGCGCTGGAAGGTGATATAACGCCCCAGCACCTCTTCCAGGTTGCCGCTGCGTTCGCCGGCCAACAGGGTAGTGGTGTAAATCTTTGAGACCGCTTGCTGAGCTTCAAAAGCTTCTGACAGCAGTTCACCGCTCTTGACACGCTCCTGAATGTTCTCGAGCATGGATTTGAAGTATGGGTTTTTCTGCCGTTTGCTTAAAATATTCAGCGACTTCAAAATCGGCAGCCCCGCCTTAATCAGAGTCAGGAACTGCTGGTTAAAGATGACGAACTGATCCGCCTTCAGGGCTTTCTTGCGTCGACCTGCACCGCCGCGCAACAAGCCCGTTCGGGTCTTGACCGAGTACACCAGGAAGCCCTGCTGGGCGAAGCGATCCCTGATCTCAGCTTCAGAGAAGCCGGTTTCTACCTGCTGGAGCACGTGACCGCGCTCATCTGCCATTTTAACCAGGAATTCAGCCATGAATTGGGAACCGGGGAAGCCCTACTCCTTACACAAGTCTAGCATTCAACGGGTTTTGTGCCCTACTTCAGTAGAATGGGGGGAACTTGTATTATTGCGCATTTTGACCATTAATTTTACTAATTCTTCAGCCATTGAGAACAATCAGGGAGTGATTATTGAGCTACCTGGCTGTCTTCCACCGTCTCAACGCCGGGAGGTGGCGTGAAACGGAAAAGACTCTCCTGCACCGGGACGTTTTCCTCCAATTGAGAGAAGCGGAAATCGGTGGTTGTCCCGTCAACTCCGGAAATCACAATACGACGAATCTGGTGGGATGGAGAAATTTCCAGTACCACGCTTGTAACCCTGTCTTTCATCACCTTCGGCACACCGCGCAGGACCGTGTTTCCCTCTTCGATTGGCTGGAGATCGGGCGCCAGAGATAGTCCTTCCAGTTCTTTCTGTAATTTGGTTTTCCCCAGCAGGTAACGCAGCGGCGATCGAATGTCGTCCACGTTCTTTACCGGAGTTTTGCGCGCCTGATGCTCACCGGTCACATAGAAGAAGGCGTCATGTGAGTCGATGAGAAATAGTTTTTCCCGGGGCACGTGATATTCCCAGCGCATGCGGCCTGGTTTCTTCAGCCACATCGTCCCGCTTTCAGTGCGAGATACTCCAGGTCCCTGATAAATCTCGGTGAAGCTGGACTTAAGACTTTTCAGGTGATTATAGTGATCGTCCACGGCGCGGGCGAGACTTTCCACATCCGTCTGCTGGGCCGAAACGGCTACGCTGCCGAGCGCCAGAAATAGGCCGAATATGAGGGGGAATCGGAATCGCATGTGGATGTTACTCGCTGAATTCAATAGGGCAACTTCTCATTATTGCGCCACTCGCCAAGGTAACGATATTTGCCGGGATCCGCAACATCCACTTTGCCGCCGGGCTTGAGCACGTAAGGCTCTCCCTCAGGCGCTCTTGGGACTTCGCGTAGGAGCCTCTCGCTGATCAGGTCATTCCAACTGACCGGCAGCGCTCCGGTGCGTTGACGGTAGGTTTGCACCAGTTGCCCGAGTTCGTTGAGGTCACGATCGGCCAGCAACGAAGCAAGATGGAGCTGAGCAGCGGTTTTCACGTTCTTGTCAGAAGTCGTCTCGTTTATTCCCTGCCATAACAGGATCGAAGTGTTGATATCTTTGCTGCGCTCCGCCATTCGCGCTGCCATCACCCTCATCCAGGGAAGGGCGCCGGGCACTTCCGAACCCTTCTCGAAGGCCGCCTGCGCTGATTTGGGGTCCTGTCGATCAATGTAATGGATGAAGCCAAGATTGAAATAAAGCCGCCAATATTCCGGATTTGCGCGGATGCCTTTTTCTGCCAGCGCCACGGCCTTGTCTGGCTGGCCCGCTCCATCCGGCGGCTTCTGCGACAAGAAAACCGAGCCGTATTCGTACGCCACAATCAGCTTGGGATCAAGATCGGTCGTAATATCGAGCAAGGGATAGAGCAGGTCATATCTGGTCGAATGCTGGATGTGCTTTGATCCGAAATACTGCACCGCACGGGTCCAGTAAATGTCGGCCAGCAGACCGGAATAACCCAGGCTCAGCCGCTTCACCGTCTTTCCTGAAGGCAAGTACAGCACTTCCTCCAGCGTCGCTTCTTTGCCTCGCAGGCGATCAACCTGGCGGCGGCTGAATACCGACCCGGTAAACAGCGCAACAAAAGCAAGCGCGGTAAAGGTAGTGATAGTGCGGCCCGGTTTCATTTAAGGTTTCTTCGCTCAAAAATCAGCACCGCTGCAGCCGTGACGGCGGCGGAGTAAAGCACCGCGTAAAGAGTGTTATACAGAACCAGGTTTGTGCCGACGGCCTGATCGTGAGCGGCTTGGGATATCACGTTGAGAGAAGAGAAGTTGGGAACAAGATAGGCGGCCCCGGTCGCCAACCAGCGGGTTGCACCTTGTGACATGGCAGCAAAATTCTTCAAGTCGTCCGCGAAGGTGCCGATCACAAACAATGCAAACGCGAATATCGCGGAAAATATCGGCGTGGAGAAAGAAGAAAACAGCAACGTGAGGGCCACCATCATCATCAATTGCAGAACGATGAAGTAAATGGGCACCAGGAGAAGCGCGTCAGACCGGTGCAGGCTGTGGGCACTTACCAGCAACGCAATGTAAAACCCAACGGTCATCATGGCCGTGTTGACCACAAGGGTCACCAGCAGGCCGCAATATTTGCCCACGATGAACTCCCAGCGGCGGACAGGCCGGGAAAGAATCGTGTAAAGGGTCTTCTTCTCAATTTCCTTTGAAACCAGCCCAATGCCGACAAAAATGGCGATGATCACGCCGAAGAGCGAAATCGAGCTTAGGCCCACATCGACCAATATCAACCGCTCCAGGCCAATGGAGATTTCGCCGAACAGAGGCGCAGAAGCCACCAGCAGCAAAACGAACAAAATCAGGTTATAAAGAACACGGTCCCGCACGGCTTCACGGAACGTATTCAGCGTAATCGCAGAGAGTCGGGAGGTCATGAGATGACGGCCTCCTTCTCAGATGTTTTGGCGAGGAAATAATCCTCGAGTGTCCCATGCAGCGGAGTTACCGAGATAAGACGCGCGCGTTGAAGGCGCAGCTTTTCCAGGAGATGATCAAGGTCAGCGCTCTGCACGATCCCGCGTACCATTTCGCCGGTCACATGCGATTCCGATAAAAGATCTTTGACGGCGCTAAGGGCATGCGCTCCTTCCCAGATGACCTCGGTTTTCCCGGCAATGCTGGAACGCAGATCGTTGACAACTCCTATGCCGCGAAGTTCACCTTTGTGGATAACAGCCACGCGATCGCAAAGTGCTTCCGCATCTGACAGAATGTGGGTGGAAAAGAAAATCGTCTTGCCTTCGTCTTTCAGGCTTTGGATCAACTCACGCACTTCATGGCGGCCCAGCGGATCCAGCCCTGACATCGGCTCATCGAGAAAAATGACCTCAGGATCGTGGATAATAGCCTGAGCTATTCCCACACGCTGCAGCATTCCCTTGGAAAACTTGCGCAACTGCTTGTCGCCAACGTCGCTGAGCCCTACGCGTTGCAACACCGGTCCAATACGCTGCTCTCTGTCAGCCCTGGGCATGCCGGAGAGCTGGGCGTAGTACGCCAGCAGTTCCGGAGCGCTCAAATAATCGTAAAAATACGGCTGTTCGGGTAGAAACCCGATCTTTTTTTTGATTTCAGGATCCAGGAAGTTCCGGCCCAGAATCGTGGCTGATCCCGACGTGGGGAAGATGATCCCCATGAGCAGCTTTAGAGTAGTGGTTTTTCCAGCGCCGTTTGGGCCCAGAAAGCCAAATGTCTCGCCACGTTCAACCGCTAAACTTAGTGCCTGAAGTGCGGGGCGAAGCTGTTTTTTCCAGAAGCCTACGGCGTAGGCCTTGGTTAGTTCTTTAATTTCAATGGCATGCATGTGCGACTAGAAAAATTGATACCTAAGTCTAGATGAACGGCCAGCAGATATCAATTGGCGAACAGCCCTAACCGCCGAGCGAACCATACTGAGTAGCGTCGATGCAGGTGGCATGGACAACTGCCGGCACCGAGGCATTGGCGTTCTTTTGTTTGTGAATCACTCCGTCTTCTGTGGAGCAGTAGTTGTTCTGTCCGGTTTTCCCCCAAACGATCGGGGTGCCGGAGACAGTGTAATCGCCGTACGGTTCGGCGCCCGATGTGGTCGTCATGTAATACATATACCCGCTCTTGAGGCACGGTTCAGCGGCGCATCCCACCAATTGATCAGAGAGGCACGCTGCCAACTTTGTGCATGGGACTCCTGGTCCAAGGTTGACGAGAGAATGGGCATATCCAACCGAGCTGGTGTATTCAACAACGTAGACGGCCTGCGAATTGTGAACGTTACGGATCACAGAGACGGCCGCAGCTTCATTGGCGGACATCTTGCTGCGCAGCAGGCTCGGAATGGCGATGCTGGCGATAATTAGAATAATCGCTACCACGATCAAGAGCTCAATCAGTGAGAAGCCCTTTACTTGTTCTTCTTTGCTCATGGTTTTTGGTCCACTCTTTATTTTTTCTGGTAAGGAATCGGGTACGCTTCACGACCAGTGCTTATCTCTATTTTCAATATGCACTTAGGTGGCCAATCTTAGAGAGCAGGAGCGCGAGCTATTCGTTACTAAGCTATTGTTTTATCAATAGCTTAGGTGTATAGCTGAGTGCCGGAATCATCCCTAATTCTTCAGAGAATGACAAATATTGTCAATCAATGTGCACAATTAATGCACAATTGAAATCGTCAAATCCATTTCAAAACAAAAAGGGCACGGCTTTCGCCATGCCCTTTTCTTTTGGCTCATACCCTCCCCCAGGTACTTGCCGAAAAATCAAACCTTACTGAATTGTTGCGTAGGTAGCCGGCGTCTGGCACTGAACGATTGTTGGAGCGGCGTTCAGCTGGGCCGGATTTGGGGCCGCGCTCTTCATGGAGCGAATGACCGCATCAGACATGGTGCAGAAGTTGTTGGTGCCCGTGCTGTTCATGGTGATGGCATTGGCGCCGAAAGCGTAATCGCCGGTGACACCCGCGTTCGGAGGTGCCGGAGTGAGCCAGTAGTTGTATCCGCTCTTGGGATTCGGACCAGCGGCAGTCGCTGCCAGAACGTTATCGATCAAGCAGGCACCGGTCGCATCGCAAGCCGGAGGAGCTGCATTGGGTCCCAGCACGGTAAAGCTAAGAGCATATCCGAGGGAAGGATAGTTTGTGGCGTAAGTGACTTGCGCCGTGTTGAGCGTGCGAAGCGTGCTGGCGGCGGCAGAGTCGTTAGCCGACATCTTCGAACGAAGCAGGTTTGGAATCGCGATGGCCGCGATGATAAGAATAATGGCTACCACAATCAGCAGCTCGATCAGTGAAAAGCCTTTTTGTTTGCGCATTTGTAAGTATCTCCTCTAGTGTTCCGCGGGCCGGACTGACGATTTCAGCGCGACTCAGCTTTCAATCTCGGGATGTATCAGTGCATCTGAGCGACCATCCGGGACAATTGCCAAGCATTTTGACCACAAATACAGAGTTTATGGCTTATTACTCAGTATCTTACAGGAATAACGCCATGAATGGCCAATTCTTAATCTTCCCTTATAATGGACCTCAATCTTGACACATTTTGTCATTCAGAGAACAATTTAGCGCATTCCAGCCATGTGATTCTATGAACCAAAAAAACAAGGGCACGGTTTTCGCCATGCCCTTTTCTTTGGCTCATACCCTCCCCAGGTACTGCCGAAAAATCAAACCTTACTGAATGGTTGCGTAGGTAGCGGGAGCCTGGCACTGAGCGAACGTTGGAGCGGCGTTCAACTGGGCCGGATTCGGGGCTGCGCTCTTCATGGAGCGAATTACGGCATCAGCCATGGAGCAGAAGTTGTTGGTGCCAGTGCTGTTCATGGTAATGGCATTGGCGCCGAAAACGTAATCGCCAGTAACGCCGGCATTCGGAGCTGCCGGAGTGAGCCAGTAGTTGTATCCGCTTTTGGGGTTGGGGCCGAGGGCGGTAGCCGCCAGAACGTTATCGATCAAGCAAGCACCGGTCGCATCGCAAGCCGGAGGAGCCGCATTGGGTCCCAGCACTCTAAAGCTAAGAGCGTAGCCGAGCGAAGGATAGTTAGTGGCGTAAGTGACTTGCGCCGTGTTGAGCGTGCGAAGCGTGCTGGCGGCGGCAGAGTCGTTAGCCGACATTTTCGAACGAAGCAAGTTAGGAATCGCGATCGCCGCGATGATAAGAATAATGGCTACCACAATCAGTAGCTCGATCAGTGAAAAGCCTTTTTGTTTGCGCATTTTGTATCTCTCTCCTCTGGAAATCTCGCCGGGCTAGATGGCGCGTCTGGCCAATCGGCTCAGCGGTTTGGCTATTCTGGTGCAGGTTGCTGCCCATTCTCTCTGTGAGAACACGTAGAAAACCGCCAAGTAACTGACAGATAAAGACTTCCAGCTACAAATGTAAATAATTGTAAAGAAGCATTAACGCCGTATTAAAGGGTGAAAATGACAAATATTGTCAATAGTCGATAACACTAATGGGCATGCCCCGAATTTCTTAGATCACCTGATGGCAGCCAATAGATGGGACGTCCGCTATTTCGCTAGCCAATTCAGAATTGTTGGCGACGTGTATTTGTAACCGTAGAGGTCCGCTATTTGTTGAATGTCGGTACGGAGTTGGGCTTCACTTCGTCGGCGAATTTCTTTTGTTATCACGTTGTGTGTCGCTTCAGGATCATGGTCAAGATCAAAGAATTGATCAGCTTCTTCGCTCTCGGTGAACAGTTTTTTGCCGTTGTCGTAAAGCAGTCCATAAAGAAATCCGTAGCTTGAGGCGATCATGTAGGAGCCTTGCCGGTATTTCTCCATTTCAGTGTCGGTCCGGGTAAAAAGCGGACGGCCAAATTCAGGCCGGGCGATTACCGGTCCGTGTCCAGCCAGCTCATACAGTGTGGCTGCAATATCGGTGTTAAACGAGATCCAGTCAGGATCGTAGTACCATGACTTTTTGATCTCCGGCGGCACGTGAACGATCAGTGGAATCCGGATTACCTCCGGCTTTAGAGAGAACGCATGGCGCTCCGCCCCAACTTTCTGCAGGTCTTCACCATGATCGGAGGTCAAAATGATAATGCTGTTTTCATACAAACCCTGAGTCTTAAGTGTCTGAATGAAATTGCCAAAACAGCCGTCCAGTCGCTCCAGCTCTGAAGCGTAGTAATCAACGAAGTGGCCGTATTGCTTCCTGGGCGGACGCAAGGTTACCGTATGTTGCAGCGTCACAAGATGTATATTTTGTGGTTGCGTGTACAGGAAGATAGGCTTGTCGCGGCCCCGAACGCGCATGATTTTATCCCCCGCTTCAGTTGCGGTTGAGCAGAAATCAAGGTCAGTCCATTTATCAATATTCGTGTCCAGGGGCATAAGGTCCGGCGCGGGTTGCAGCAGGATGCGCAGCACGGTATCCACAGATACCAGACTTTGGTAGCCATCAGCCTGAACCAATTTTTCCAGATTGTTGACGCGATGAAACGGCTGGACATAGTGCTTGTGCAGCTGCAAGAGTCCCGACCAGATGGACGGCTCAGACAACGTTGTGCCGCCATAACGTGTAAACGCATTGCGAAATGTGACACTATCCGCGGCGAAGGCGCCAATGGAAGGGGTGAAAGTAACCTCCGGGTTGTACGCGGATAAATAATCGCGGCGAAGGGAATCCACCACGATCACAAAGATGTTTGGCTTCCTGCCTGGGTTCGATTGTAGGTTTTGGACCAGATTCACGTCATGCAAATCCACCGAAGCTGTGGCCGGAATATTCGGTTGATGAAGGATGAACTGACCTTGTTCATTACAAGGGATCGCACCGGCAGGCGTCATGATTACGCTGGCCGCCGCAAAAGAAGCGTCAAAGGAAGCATGCTGCCGCAGTGCCGTGCCGACTTCGAGGTCCCGCTCGGAGAGAATACGCGCCCAACCTTTCTCAGAATACAATCCCAGGCGAAATGCGGCTAAGCTCAGCGCGGCCGTGAGGAGGAAGGGCCATAAGCGACGGCCTCGCGTTTCCCGCGGATACCGCCAAACGATCAGGGCCGCCGTGATTCCCCAGAACGCCATCGCCCATATCTTTTCCAGTACGGAGTGCCAGTCCATTGCTCCGATGAATGACGGAACTGTGATAGCGCTGGCCAGAATCACCAGCAGGATCACGGGAAATTCGAAGCGTTTCTGGCGTCGCTGGCGCAGGCCTTGAGCAGGAGGAGTGAACATTTCGTTCCGGTGGATACGATGCTGAATCGTCCATCCGCCTGCAAAACTCACCAAGGCGAGGGAAAACAAGCAAGCGTAAATCGTAGCGTCCGTTCCCTCAAAAGGTATGCTCGCCAGTACAACTTTGAAGAAAGAGATCGCAAGGCCTGCCCAGCATAAGACTGTATAAATTAGGAAGCGCGTTGGCGCTGGATTCGCGGAGTTGCTTGTCAACCGCAGAGAGAACTCCGCCAGGCTGAAAACGAAAAGGAACAATAAAACTTGCGTAATCACAGCCCAGAGCCACACAGCCAGATCCATCTTCGTCAAGGATGTTGGCATCCCGGCAATATAAAAGCGCAGGTAAGTGGCGCCGGGATAAAGGACGCTTATCAACAAAGCGGCGAGAACGACTCGCGGATAAGAGACGTAACGGGGCTTATCGGCTTTCGGAGTAAGCTGTCTCAGGTAGGTAGCGTAATGGACTGCGCCAAGAGAGATGATGGGCAACAGGAACGCGATCGCCCACACGAAGCTGAGAGAGTTGTTGCGCAACAATTGCACTGGCCGTGCCCAGATCAGATACATACCGCCCAGGATGCCCAGCAAGCAGAATTCCAGAACCAGTCCACGCGTTTGCGAGATGCGCATTCGGTTGCGAAGCGGTATCGCGGAGGCGCAAAACGTGATGGCGAACAGATATGGCTGCAAGCGGGCAAATACCGGCATCCATGAAAGGAATGGCGCCTGAATAAATGAGAAGTAAGTGGTTGGTATATATGCCAGCAGGCAGTAGAGAGAGCTCAGAAATAGCACCAATGCAAAAGCGGTCTCGCCGGCATGATCAAGGTTGGAAAGCCAGCGCTTGGGAGAAACTTTGATGCTAGACAACTGTCATCCTGATCTTGAGAGCCGAAACTCTCG
>JBARMK010000150.1:0-1726 GCA_049802395.1 Candidatus Angelobacter sp. | reverse complement strand
CATGGCAAACTTCATTGAGCTGTATTCGGTGTGGTAGCCGGCCACCAGTTCGGTTTCCGCTTCCGGCAGGTCGAACGGGATGCGGTTGGTTTCAGCGAAAGCCGCCAGCAGGTAGATAAAAAAACCGACTATCTGGGGAATGATGAACCAGTGCGGCACGTGCGTGTTATGCCCGCCCAGGAACCAGGTGCCGCTTTGCTGAAACACAATTTCGCGCAAGCTCAGGCTTCCGGAAAGCAGCAGGATGCCGACAAGCGAAAGCCCAAGAGCAAGCTCGTAGCTGATCATCTGGGCGCTGGCGCGCAGCGAACCAAGCAACGAATACTTGCTGTTTGACGACCATCCGGCCAACGCGACTCCGTAAACGCCAATGGAAGTCACGCCGAGGATAATCAGAAGACCAATATTGATGTCGCTGATGCCGCCGCCCGCATGCGTGACGCCGCTGATCTGAAGCGCCGTAGTGTGCCCGAGAACTGTAATGGTTTCGCCAAAAGGAATCACCGCAATGGCTATGAGCGACATGGCCAGCGCCAGCATGGGCGCAAGGATAAAGAGGCCCCGGTGGACGTTGTCCGGCACCATGTCTTCCTTCAGGATGAATTTGATTCCGTCGGCCAGCGGCTGCAGCAGGCCGAAGGGGCCAACGCGCGTCGGGCCCCAGCGGTTTTGTATGCGGCCTATCAGCTTGCGCTCCAGCCATGTGGTGTAGGCCACGCCTGTGAGCATGATGAAGACCACCAGCGCTATCTTGATTACAGAGACGATAATAAAAGTTTTTAGATCCACGATTCCTATACTGTTCTTTCAGGGGCTAAAGCCCATGGTTCCTTTATCGTCTTACGCGGCCCTCAAAGGACCGCTCCACCATTGCTCAACACTGAAGCGTGCCACTACCAGTTGCTGACCCTAATCCGCCATTACTTCCTTATCCGCTGGCAGAGAGCGGCGATTCTCAATCACGTCATTCAACACCTTCGAGTAGCGACCTAGGCTTCCCGAAGTGAAAAGCGAATCATTGGCTGAAAGAATCTGAACCAGTACATTACCTAGGCCGGCATTGCTGCGCTCGGCGGCGGTTACATGCTGATCATTGCCGGCCAGTAGACCCAGCCGCGAGAACTCATACCCCGGCACCAACCGCTGGATCTCATCCAGCATGGCATAAGGATCGAAAGGACTGAGCCGCGGCTCAAGGTTGTTGGCAGCGAGCCAGACCGAATGACGATCAGCCTCGCCGGACTGCGCGCCGCGTGTCTGTCCCATATCGGCGCGAACACCGCTGCCGAACGGTACCAGCTTGCGCACCTCGGCTTCCATGCGTTCCGCTACGCGCACGATGATTTCGAAATCGCTCTTTATACCCGTAATGTCGCCGGCCTTTTTCAGCAGTTGTATGTCGCCGCTGGTGTTGGTGAAGGTACCAGCCTTCTCATAGGCTGAGGCTGCAGGCAGAACAACCTCTGCCAGCATCGCGGTTTCGGTGAGAAACAGTTCCTGCACTACGACGAAAGTGTTCTGCAACGCCGCGGGATCGAAGTTGTAGTCGACCACTGGATTGGACCCGACAACATACAGTGCCGCAATCTTGCCCGCCTTGGTTGCCTGCATCATCTCTGCAAGTGATAGGCCTTTGGTCTTGGACAGATTACCCCACTCCTCGTTGTACTTGTGAGGGCCACCGATGGCCACGTAACCGGGAAGCAGGTCAGGGTAGAGTCCCATG
>JBARMK010000149.1:0-16284 GCA_049802395.1 Candidatus Angelobacter sp. | reverse complement strand
GGGTTGGACCCGGAGTAAAAAGGCGGCCTTTGCGAATCATAATTTCGAAAATTCCCGGATTTGGATTTGTGTCACTGGGAAACCAGATCGATCCTGGTGAAATCTGCGGGACGAGCAGAGTAGGTTTGCGTCCCGTGTCTCAACAACACCATGCTAGCGGTTGGATCATTCGCATCCTGTACAACTAATAAGGCATCTCCATCCGCAGTGAACTGCGGGGGGTGCGTCATCCATTGTATCTTTGCTACGTTGTTCTTGGAAATACGTGCCAGAAAATCTGTCCGGGGAAAAATGGCATCGTAGGCAAGCAGGCCCTTGGCCAGAAAACTCACACGCCGTCGCCCCGCGGCATCAGTCATTAGATAAGCAGAGTCGGAAGCGCTGCCGCGGCCGCTGAAGTCGGCCAGGATGTGGCCTGACGGTTCAAAGCCGCGCTCTCGTAATGCCCGCAACGTTGCGCCGGAAAATTCATCGGCTTTCATCACATGCCATCCCTGCAATTGTTGCAGCCGGGCGGCATCCGCAGGCATCACACCCGTGGGCTCCGGCAGCGGATTTACATTGGCATTGGCGCCCGACAGATGACTATATGGCTGTGTAAAGAGCAACGCCACCAGACACATCAATCCTCCGGCAAGCGCCACCCGTACCGGCCAGCTGCTGCCGCGCCGGGGCAATGGTTCCACCCGGATCAGATCTGCTCCCGGCATCTCGCGCACGGTGTTAGCCAGGGCCAACATGGATTGAAGATGGTCAAACACGTGGTTGCCGGTAAATGGAGGAATGGATAGCTCACTCAGCTCAATCGTACCGTCCTTTAAGGAAAGGCCGGTCTGCGTGGAGCAGCAGAGTTGTTCCAGGCTGGCCAGCGTGATGCTTCCAGAAGTCAGCATCTTAAACTCAACCGGATCATTCGTCCGCGCATTGAACCGGCGATCAAGCGCCGTGCTGCCGGTGCGCATCAGCACCCGTCCTTCTGCACCGGTGGAAAACATCTTCGGTGCGAGGGAAAAACTTAAGCTGGCAGGGACTCGCATCTGCATGTCCAGCCCCGGAGTATCTACCTTGTGCGAGAAGCGGACAATGGTGGGAAAGCCGCCATAGTAACCCTCCAGCACAACGTCGCTGCCGTTACGTAACGGCTGGGCCTTTAATAGCTCCGCGATCTGCAATACATCTGGTTGAATGGCTTTATAGCCGCGAAAGACCGCAAACCGCCGCACCCAGTACACGATGATCCCAACAATACCAACGATAATGGCGATGTTCAGGATTAAGGCCAGCGGCTGCATTATTTCTCCGGAAGGTTAGGCCCGATGATACTTCGACGGCGAAGCCAGAATCAATCAGGCTCAGTACTCGCCCGTAAATTTGCAAGAACCATAAGTATCGCTCACTCAAATTCGCGACTTGGTAGGCTCCCGCATTCAAGAAGCGGTCACAGCTTATAATCTTTCTTCAACCAGCGAGGGGGCCCTCCATGACCATCAGTGAGCAAGTTCATAAAGACATGATTGACGCCATGCGCAGCCGCGACGAACTGCGCCTCTCCACCCTACGCATGGTAAAAGCGGCGCTCAAGAACAAGGAAGTTGATAAGCGCGCCCCCCTGGACGACAAGGAATCCCAACAAGTGCTCAGCACGCTGATCAAGCAGCGCCGTGACTCCATAGAAGCATTCACCAAAGGCGGACGCAATGAGCTCGCCGAGAAGGAAGCAGCCGAGATCAAGCTCATTGAACACTATCTGCCCAAGGCCATGGGAGAAGAGCAGGTCGCTGATGCGGTGAAGGCTACCATCGCTGAGATGGGCTCACCCACCATGAAAGACATGGGCACCGTGATGAAGAACGTGATGGCCAAACTCCAGGCTACCGGCGCGCGCGTGGAAGGCAAGACCGTGAGCGAGTTAGTGAAGAAACATTTAGGCGGGTAAGTTGAGCCGTCTTTGCGGGCATCTGAGTCCGCAGACGAAATCCTGGGCGCAGCGAAGGATCTCATGCGAGCAATCGGGATCAAAGAAGAAAGTTCATTGTCCTTCCGGTTTTCTAGCACTCCTATGGTCTTGCTGCTAAAGTGCAGGGTTGCCCTACAAATTACTTGCTATCAGGAAACCAAAGTACCCATACTACCGTCAGATTAATCAGCGTTCCCCAATTACTGAACGTTTACGACCGGGAAAGGTGACGGCTTGTTTGCCCCGGCGTGAATGGCATTGCGCGGAAAGGGGTCGAAGGTGGTTCCTGAATCGAGTCCGTTACAGAGATTTTTCCAGGAAGTTGTCGAGCGCAACTATGACGAAGTCGGCGTGCGCAACTCTGAAGTGCATGCGTATGTCGCCAACCTGCTCGCGGAATTTTGCGAAGCTGAAACACTCTACAAAATCAGGAACGCCGAGGGCCGCCCCTTGTGTGACCTGGGCGAGATGCTTTTGGAATCCGATCCGGTGTATGGCCCCGCGCCCTCTTTTGATCGCGAGCGCCAGGTACGCAAACACATCGGCGATTACTCTCTTTTCTTCACCGGCATGTTCCCCGAAGGTCTGAACCATTACCGCCTGCGCCGCACCCGGATGGAAGATCTCATCGATTTTGTGAAAGCCGGCAAAGAGAGCTATTACATCGTCTCCAAGTTCGAGCACTTTGAGTATGCCCGGGTGGCGCCGCTCTTCCGTAAGATGTCGCAGGAATTTGAACGGCTGGTGCATGGATTGAACCAGGTCAAGAACGAACTGGAAGAAATGCAGCATCCCATCGCGCGTCAAACAAGGGAATTCCTGATGTAACAACTCTTTTGTAAAAAAGTGATCGATGTTAAGAAAAGGGCATGCTGGCGGTTTGGGCGTGCTCTTTTACTTTGCGGTGGGCAGCCCACCCTCATTCGAAATATGTTTTCAATGACGTCATCCCGAAAGGTCCGGCAGTCAGCAAGCGCATTCTTGAGCTCGCGAGCAGGACCCGATGGATCTGTCCGCTGCAGAAGCGGATCGACTCAAACATTCTTGTGCTCGCTTGAGATTCCAAGACGGACATGAAGTCTGTAGTGAAAATTGACTTTGCTCTTCAGCAGTAGGTCTCGTATAAAATCGTATCGAGCTAACCATGGGAAACCGCCCTTTGCATTTTGTGACTTTATCGGGAGTGCCGGTCGACATCTCTGAACTAAGGTGGCCGTTCCACCCCTCCACCTCCGGCGCCGACTGGCATGTGCTGCACGGCCGGGCCGGTCTCCTGGACGGCAGCAATGCCGGACTGCACGTGGAAGTCGCGGTGGGGATGACCCAGACGATGAAAGACGCGCTGGGCTCGCTTGAGCCGGAAAATGCGGAAAGCCTGGTGGTCAACTCCATCCGCAAGACCATCGACAACGGCCAGCTTGCTTTCGTGAAATCAGGCAAGCTGCAACCGGTGCATGTGACGAGCAGGTTCTATAGTTTTGCTGCGAAGAAAATTCAGTTCCCCGCGCAGACAGAACAGGACGTGAAAGAGATGCTGAAACGCCGCGTCTTCTGGCTAAGCGCGAAGACAGGCAAAGGCGCACCTGTGACCGTAGCGCATCCTTATGACTGCCAGTACGTAAATTTCTCGCGGGAAAAGATGGTGGAACTGGCGCGACAACTTGCCGCCGATGGCCTGCTGAATGTGGAAAGCGAGTTTGCCACCGCTACCGACGCATTATTGAAAGAAGAGCCGGCGTTTATTGCTGCCATGCACAAAGGCGTGGAAGCGGGAATCGCGGCGAACAAGATCAGCGCGTAAGAAATAGATCACCAAATTGGCCGAAAGGTGTAAGATGTTCCGCCATGAGAGCGCCTCTACGAGTCTTGCCACTTATTTTGCTACTAAGCGGGATTTGCTTTGCAAAACCCAAGACGGATAAACCCATTGAATGGATCACGGGAACCCTGTTGGATATTTCGACAGAGCGAGGATCTCGCGTAGCCGGGAGCGATGGAAACGTCGACACGTACCGCAATGATTCAACCTTCTATACGGTTGATAGCGGCGATAAATACATCTATGTATTTAGACGAGGTCTAACGAGTCATCGGGATAAAGAGCTCAATGTCACGATAAATGCTCCAATAAAATTTGCTGCCGAAGGGGATGGCTTCCTTATCATGGACGACACCGGTAAGCCGCATAAAGTCTCTTTGGTCAAGAAAGCTTTAAGAAAAAAAGATTAGGTTTAGATATCCTACTCTAATTCTGAGTTCATTCAACGCGGCGCCGTACTTCATCCCAGGAGATGGTTTTGGCTTCGCCGGAATCAAGCTCCTCAATGCGTCGAGCTATCTCATCATGCCAGGCATCTTGAGCAGACGCCTCCTCCACCTCTTCAAGGCTATCGATGAGAAAGCCTGCAAGGGTGGCGCGCTCATTCGCTGGCAGCGTTAGCGCTTTTTTCAGCAGATCATCGGCTTCTTCAGTCACGCTAGAATTGTACGGCAGCGTCAGACAATGGTTCAAATAGGAATAAGCATGTCCTCCCTTCTCCAAGTCGAGCACCTGAACGTCAGCTTCGCCACACAGACGGGCGAAGTTGCGGCTGTGCGCGACGTAAACTTTTCTATCGCGGAAGCAGGCACGCTTGGGTTAGTGGGCGAATCAGGCTCAGGCAAGTCAGCAACATCTTTAGCGATCATGCGCCTGCTTCCACCACAGGCACGCGTCACGGGCAAAATCACTTTTGCCGGAGAAGATTTGCTCGCCCTGCGCGACGAAGAAATGCGCCGGGTCCGCGGAGCACGCATCAGCATGATCTTTCAAGAACCAATGACCGCTTTGAACCCAGTGATGCGCGTGGGCGATCAGGTGGCAGAAGCGGTTTTGGCCCATCATCGCGTGAACAAAGCGGAAGCATGGAAGCGCACGGTTGAATCTTTGCGCGAAGTTGCGATTCCCGATCCGGACAAACGCGCGCGCGATTATCCCCACCAGCTTTCCGGCGGGCAGCGCCAGCGTGTGATGATCGCCATGGCCCTGGTAAACCATCCTCAGCTCCTGATTGCCGATGAGCCCACCACCGCCCTTGACGTGACCATCCAGGCGCAGATCCTGGAGCTGCTGGCCGATCTGCGCGAAAGGCACAGGCTGGCCATGCTCTTTATTTCGCACGATCTCGGTGTGGTCTCGCGCGTGGCTCACCAGGTTGCGGTGATGTATGCCGGTGAGATTGTGGAGATGGGACCTGTCTCGCGGATTTTTTCTTCCGCCACGCACTCTTACACCCGTGGCCTGATCAGCGCCATTCCCACGCTCAAGACGGACCGTTCCTTGCCGCTCGCGACGGTTGACAAAGAAGCGCACCCGGCAGTCGCAGGCTCTTTGCGAGAGATCGCTCCGGGGCATTGGGCACGCATAGCCCACTGAGAATTGGTAAATTGATAAACTCATCTGTCGTTCCGATCTCATAACAGGATTCCAATAGACTTTGCGCCTACTCATTCTTTCTGACATCCACGCCAATCTTGAGGCCCTGGAAGCTTGCATGGATGCTGCCCCCGAATACGACCAGGTCTATAACCTGGGTGATATTGTGGGCTATGGCGCCAATCCCAATGAGGTAACGGAGCGTTCTCGCGCGCTTGGATCGGTCCTTATACGCGGCAACCATGACAAGGCCTGCTCTGGCTTGAGTAACTTGGATGATTTCAATCCAATCGCCGGATTGGCGGCGCTCTGGACCCGGCAGGAGCTCACACCTGATCATCTGGAGTTTCTCCGTGAATTACCTCGCGGCCCCCTCTCGCCGATGGACAATGTGCAGATCGTGCATGGCTCACCGCGCGATGAAGATGAGTACATCCTTCTCGCCAGCGATGCTTACGTCGTGCTGGCGGAGGCTGCCTCGCCCCTTATCTTCTTCGGGCACACTCATGTGCAGCGCTGTTTTCTTCTGGACTCCAGCCAGCAGGGCAAATCAGTCATGCCAGCCTATAAATCGCCCAAGGGAGAGCAAACTGTCAAACTGGAGTTGAAGGCAGATACAAAATATATGGTGAACCCCGGATCTGTAGGACAGCCGCGCGATGGCGATCCTCGCGCCGCCTTCCTCCTGTATGACACCGTCGAAAGCTCCATCACCTTCCATCGCGTACCCTATGACATTCATCAAGCGCAGGAAAAAATCATCTCCGCCGGATTGCCCGAACGGCTCGCGCTCCGGCTGGCGCAGGGTCGCTAATGGAGAAGCCACAGAAATCGCTTTTTGAAAGCCCGTCGCCCAGCGCTGCCACTTACGCCATCAAAGCCAATATTGATGGCGGTGCGCGGGGCAATCCCGGGCCTGCGGCCTATGGCGTTGTGGTGCGCGATGCCAAAGGCGGGATTATTGCCGAACTCGCCGAATATCTCGGCTTGCAGACCAACAACTTCGCCGAATATTCCGGCCTTCTCGCTGCGTTAGATTATGCCGTGCGCGAAAAATACCCGTCGCTCAAAGTGTTCAGTGACTCCGAACTTCTGGTCAAACAAATGAAAGGCCAGTACCGCGTGAAGAGCCCCGGACTGTTGCAACTCTATGACCGCGCGCGCGCTCTGGTGCGAAAGCTTGAGCGATTTTCCATTGATCATGTGCTGCGCGAATGCAATAAAGAAGCGGATTGCCTGGTCAACAAAGTGTTGGACAGCAAGGCCCAGGGGAAAGCGTCTATGAAGCGGGAGAATTTCGCTAGCGGGACCAAATGGGAGCCGGTTGTCGGCTACTCGCGCGCGGTGCGCGTGGGCAATACCATCCACGTTTCCGGCACCACTGCAACCGACGCCAGCGGCAACATCGTGGGCGTGGGCGATGCCTACGCGCAGGCCGTACAGACGCTCAAAAATATTCAAGAGGTGCTGGAGCGCGCCGGCGCTAGCATGAAAGACGTGGCGCGCACGCGAATGTACGTCACCAACATCGCCGCCGACTGGGAAAAAGTTGGCCGCGCCCACGGCGAATTCTTCGCCGACATTCGCCCCGCCACGAGCATGGTGGAAGTCTCAAAGCTGATCTCGCCCGAGATGCTGGTGGAGATTGAAGCGGAAGCCATTGTCATTCATTGACTGACATTTAAGGCCGGGAGGCCGGCCTGCGTGCCGAGGTCCTTGCAAGCAGCGAACCCGGCTTGCGGGGTAAGCTGCCCCAATAAGCGCAGAACGCACTATTGCCAGCCGATTAATTCAGCGGTGTGGAGCGTAGCGACGCAAAAATGAAGGCCAGCCGTTTCAGGCTGGCCGTGTGAAAGTTTTCTTCCGAGCAGAAGGTTATTTCTTGGGAGCGATTGTGTCTTTTACGGCTTTGGCTACGCGGAACTTTACCACGGTCTTAGCCGCGATCTTGATGGGTTCTCCGGTTTGCGGATTGCGTCCCATACGCGCTTTCCGGTTTGACTTTACCAAGCGGCCCAGGCCAGGAATCACGAACACACCCTGCTTCTTTGTTTCCTTGATTGCGGTTTCCGCCAGGTGTTCCAGGAACGCCGCAGCGGTCTTGTTGTTCGTTTCCAGTTTCTCAGCCATATGACGGACGAGTTGGGTCTTGGTCATGCCAGATGCCATCTTTCCTCCTTGTGCGCTTTCGTCGGGTATTGAGCACTTTTTTGGTGCACTCGTTCGTATATTACATCAGCAAAGACCCGATGCAAGCGTTTTCACCTGATTTTACGCGGGTTTTTTTAAGGTCGCTGTGGAAAACAGGCATGAACAGCGGGGATTCGTGAACTCCCAAGGCGCATCCCGGCGCTTTGAATCATTCGCGGCTATAGAAACTCAGCACGGCATCGCCCTGGCGCAGCACCCGATGCCGGCGAAGTGAACCGAATTCATTTCCCGGATCAAAGTGCTTGTCGTGTTCGGCAATCACCAAGCTCTCCGGCTTAAGCAGCCGCGATTGTGAAAGAAATCCAAGAATCTCCTCGTAATCGCCCTTTTTACGATATGGCGGATCGAGAAAGCAGAAGTCGCAGAGAACTGCCTGCGAATCCAGCATGCGTAGCGCGGTCGCAGCCTCGCGCTCAATTACTTCAAAGCCTTCTTCGATCTCAAGACTATGCAAATTCTTGCGGATGATCGTGGCAGCAGCGCTGGATGATTCCACAAAAGAAACACTGCGGGCACCCCGGCTGAGCGCCTCAATGCCAATAGCGCCACTGCCTGCGAAAAGATCAAGCCAAACGGAATCCGCAACCTGTGGCGCCACCACGTTGAAAAGGGTTTCCCGCAGCTGATCGGAGGTGGGCCGAGTCGCCATTCCGCGCGGCGCGTCCAGCCTCCGGCTCTTGTATTTTCCCGCAATCACTCGCATCGGACTGGCCCCGCTGTTTAACATCTAATCTAACGTATAGAATCGCGGTTGGGGATGGTCTTCACACTCGCCACACAATGAGAAACTGGTCAGTATCAGCCGGGAAGATAGCCGGAGTGGATTTGCGAATCCATGTCACCTTTCTTTTTTTGCTCGTCTTCGTGCTGCTTGTTGAAGTCGGCCATGGCGGGCCCAAGGTGATTGGTCGCGGGTGCATCCTCGCGACAATGGTCTTAATCGCCGTTTTGCTGCATGAACTCGGACACGCCATGGTCTCCGCCAGACAGGGCTTTCCGGTAAAGGGCATTATTCTCCTACCTGTTGGCGGGGTTGCGATTGGCGATCCCAGTATGCAGATGGAGGCATCACGCAGCCTTCGCCGGGAAACCTTGATTGCCCTCGCCGGGCCAGCAGTGAACCTGATATTGGCCGGGCTAACCGCCGCCATTCTGCTTACCCGAGGACCCGCTTCCAGGTTGTGGGCCTCGCCGCTGATTACGGTTTCCGATCTCGGCGTCAGCTTTCTCTGGATTAACGTGTTTCTGTTCGCTTTCAACCTGCTTCCCGCCTTCCCATTGGATGGCGGCCGCATCTTCCGCGCCTGGCTCGCTCGGCGCATGGAATATCGCCAGGCCACCCGTCGCGCCGTGACCCTGGGACATTGGTGTGCGGCGCTGCTCATGCTCTCCGGCGCGTGGGCACAGTGGTTGATGCTGGTGGGAGTATTTATTTTTATGGCAGCCTTGATGGAAGAGCGCACTGCGATGTTTCAGTCTGTGGTAGAAGCCGTTCAGATGGAGGACATCATGCTTACGGAATTCTCCATCCTCTCTCCCGCGGACACGCTGGAAGACGCGCTGACCAAGGCCGTTCACTGCCTGCAGGACGATTTTCCCGTAGTCAGCGGCAGCGATCTGGTGGGGGTGATCACACGGCAAACCATTGTGGACCGGCTGCGCGCCGACGGCAACGGCTATGTCCAGGGCGCCATGAGCAAGGCTTTTGAGATCGCTTCACGGACGGAATCGCTGGGCTCCGCCTTCCGCAAACTCACCTCGCGCGGTCTGAGCCTGATTCCTGTAGTGGATCAGGAACGGCTCGTGGGAATTGTTACGTTGCAGCATCTGATGCATAGCATGGGCTTGCTAGCGGAGTCGCGGCGGTTGCGAAAGCAGATGGAGGAACAGCTGTAGTTCCCATTAGGTGTTCGGGACGAACGCATTCATTTAGCCAATCACCAAATTACGCAATTACCCGATCCTCGTTGTACACTTTCTCGTTTCACCTCATCCCTTGGAGTGTGCTTGTGAAGAGGATTTTTCTTTCTATCTTTTTGGCCGCGTGCATCTGTGCTGCAGCCACCGCGCAAGAACTCACCATCCAGTCCATCTATGCCCCCAACGGGCTCACCGGGCGCGCGCCGGACACCGTGAAGTGGAGTCCTGACGGCAAGAAGGTTTCGTATTTTCTGCATCAGGAGCAGGGTGAAAAAGCCGATCTTTATTACATTGACGTGGCGTCGGGCAAGCCCGCGGTCATGGTGGCTTCAGAAAAAATTGCCGCCATGAAGCCTCCGGTCTCTACCGCGAAGGATGACCGCGAAAAAGATAATCGCGAGCGCTACCACGTGGCCGGCTACCACTGGGCGCCCGACTCCGAGCGCATTCTTTTTGACGCCAACGGGCAGCTCTGGTATTTCACGCTGACCACGGGAAAGTCTGTGGCGCTGAGCGCTCCCGGCGAATCCGCCACCGACCCCAAGTTTTCTGAGGACGGCAAGCGGCTCTCGTACGTCCGCAAACATAACCTGGTGGTCAAAAACATTGACGGCGGATCAGAGAAAGCCCTGACTAACGATACCAGCGAAGATCTGCTCGATGGCGAAGTGGATTGGGTTTATTCTGAAGAGCTTGATGTCCGCAGCAATTATTTCTGGTCGCCTGACTCCAGCAAGATCGTCTTCATGCAGATGAATGAAGCCAGGGTACCCACTTACCCCATCACCGACTTCATCCCGCAACATCCTACCGTTTACCAGGAAAAATATCCCAAAGTCGGCGATCCCAATCCTGAGGTGCAACTCGGCGTAGTTGGCTCGAACGGCGGCAGCATCAAGTGGCTGCGCCTGACCGACGAAAAAGACATCTACATTCCGCGCTTCGGCTGGGTGCGTGACGGTGTGGTCTGGGCCACGGTGCTTAATCGCGCTCAGAACCAGCTCGATCTTTATTTTGTCGATGCCGCCAGTGGCAAATCACGGCGCGTGCTCAGCGAGAAGAGCGATACCTGGATTGAAACCGACGACAACCTGAAGTTTCTGAAATCGGGCGGCAAATTCACCTGGCCCAGCTGGCGCGACGGCCATACTCATCTTTATCTCTATTCGTTCGACAAGGCCAACCCTCTGGCTGCTGACGCCAAGCTGATGAATCAGGTCACAAAAGGGGATTTTGAAGTTTTCGATGTCGAAGGCATTGATGACGCGAACAGCACTCTCTACGTAAACACCAATGCTGGCGATGCCAGGCAGCGCCATCTGTGCAGTGTCAAGTTCGATGGAAGCGGCTTCCAGGTCTTGACCAAAGGCGGGACGCACAAGGCTACTGTTTCGCCTGACGGCAAGTATTATGTCGATCACTTCTCTGCCTTGATGACTCCACCGCAGCTCTCCTTCTGCCGAATGGGCGGAAACTGCGAAGTGTTTTGGCAATCGAAGAGCGTGGACACATATAAGCTGGTGGCACCGCAGTTCGTCGATTTCACCGCCGAAGACGGGACCGTGCTTCACGGTCTCATTTACCTTCCCCCGGACAGCGCCGGAAAGAAGGTCCCGCTGCTCAACAATCCTTATGGCGGCCCGCATGGACAGACCGTACGCGACGATTGGGGCGGCGCCAGCTTTCTGTTTAATGAGATCCTGATGCGAGACGGCATTGCGGTGCTTCAGGTGGATAATCGCGGAATGGGCGCGCGGGGGAAAAAATTCGCGGCGGCGCTGATGCACAATTTTGGCGAAGTGGAGCTGAAGGACCAGCTCGCCTCCATCGACCAGGCGTTGCAAAAATTTCCCCAGCTTGATGGTTCACGCTTGGGCTGGTGGGGCTGGAGCTATGGCGGATACATGACGCTCTTCGCCATGACCCATTCTGACCGATTCAAAGCCGGGATTGCCGTGGCGCCCGTGACCGATTGGCGGGATTATGACTCCATTTATACTGAGCGCTATGCCGGGCTGGTTCCGCAATTTGAGGAAGGATACAAAAAAGGTTCGCCGATCACCTATGCGGCCAATCTGAAAGGCCACCTGCTGGAAGTCCACGGCACCAGCGACGACAACGTACATATGCAGAACACCATGCAGATGATCAACGCCTTGATCGCCGCGAACAAGCAATTTGATTTGCAGCTTTACCCGCGCAAAACCCATAGCATCTCCGGGCCGGGAACCCGCGTCCATCTGTTTACGCGGATTCGCTCGCAATTTCACCACGAACTCCTGGGGACTGACTAGAACAGTGAAGAACCAGACCATTTCTCTTGGCAATTTTGAACTGACCGTCATATCTGACGGCACATATGTGGGCGATGGCGGCGCATTTTTTGGCATAATTCCTAAGGTCGTATGGCAGCGCAAGGTGCAGGCTGACGAACTCAATCGGATCAAGGTGTGCTGCAATTCGATCCTGGTCCGCACAGGCAAAGAGACTGTACTGATCGAGACGGGTATCGGAAACAAGCTATCAGAAAAAACCAGGGGCTTCTTTCTTCCCGAGCTAAAGCTTATGGACAATTTGCGCGAGTCAGGGATCCGGCCGGAAGAAATCGACGTGGTCATCAATTCGCATCTGCATTTTGACCATTGTGGCTGGAACACCATATATACGGATGGCGTCCCCGTAGCCACGTTCCCCAATGCAAGATACTTCGCGCCCAAAGGCGAGTGGGAACACGGGAATTTGCAACTGGAGCGTGATCGCGTCAGCTACATCAGTGACAATTACGATCCGCTGATCCGAAACGGTCAGATGACGTTGCTCGCCGGCAACCATGAGCATGAAATTGTTCCCGGCATCACGGTGGAGGTCTGGCCTGGGCACACCCGCAACATGTGGGCGGTTTTTATCCGCAGCGGCGGCAAGACCGCATGCTATATCTCTGATCTCATCCCCACCACATGGCATCTGGAGCCTGCCTGGGCAATGGCCTATGATCTATTTCCGCTTGAGGTGCTCGAAAACCGCAAGCGGTACTACTCCCATGCAATACCCGAGCAGTGGTTAACTATTTTTACCCATGATCCCGATGTGCCATGGGCCTATATCGACCGGATCGACAATCGCATCGCTTTCTCACCTATAAGTTAATAGCCGCCAGCACGGAAAATGGCATGCAGCAAACCATCTTCTTGCCGGATTCGGCGCCGCGTTACAAGGTTGCCGCTTGCCAAATCCGTTGTGGATGTTCCCGCCAGCCTCTGCTTCTTTGGTGATACTATTTCTCCCTCATCAGGAACACCACACAGCTTCACGAGCCTTTCGCCGTTCAGTAGGGCGAGTTCAGCCACGGCTGCCGGGAGTTTTCCACACCGTTACCGCTGGTTCCAATGGTTTAAGCCACAACCGCACCTTAAGGTCTGGTAGTGAAGTAATCCAAGCCCACGTGTAAGATAACCAGACAATGCACAGGCTTGCCCCGGTTATCTCAATCTTGGTTGTGCTGGTGTGCGCGGTTTGCCTGGCGCAGAAGGTCCAATTCTCTCCGCTGGAAAAATCGATCGTTGTTCAGAGAATGAAAACGATTCCGGGAAGCAATCGGGAGCGCGCCGCCCGCCTCAAGGAGATGTTTGCCGAAGCCGGTTGCAATGGAAGCGCCCTGACGGAGCAAAAAGTTGAGGGCGCTGATACCCCCAACGTTATCTGCCGGATGGGTGATGGCGGAGGCGAAATGGTGATTGTGGGCGCTCACTACGATCGCAATTCTTCACCGCAGAGGCCGCTGGATAACTGGAGTGGCGCGGCTTTGTTGCCTGCGCTGTACCACAGCCTGCGTGAGAGAAAGCGCGCTCACAATTTTATCTTTGTCGCGTTTGCCGATAATGGCAATGATCCATCGGGCGCCGAAAGTTTTGTACAAAAGTTGAGCGGTTCGCAACTCGAGCGTGCTGCTGCCATGGTGAACCTGGATGCGCTGGGCCTTTCCCCTACCAAGGTCTGGGCCGCGCATTCTGACAAAGACCTGGTCCACGCCCTGGTGATCATGGTGTACGCGTTGAAACTTCCAGCCAGCCAGATTGACATTGCTGCCGTCGGCAACACAGACTCTGACCCGTTTGCTGTTCGCCACATTCCCCAAGTCACCATTCATTCACTGACGCAGCAAAACGTGGCCACCGGCGCTACCACGCAGTTCCGCCCCAATAACTACTATGACACTTACCGCCTGCTCTGCGGTTACCTGGCGTATCTTGATCAAAGCCTGAAACCCAGGCCCCATTCAGGATGAACGCTGTCGGAAGGTTTTTTGAATTCGAGAAACACGGCACTACGCTTCTGCGCGAGATCATTGCGGGACTCACCACATTCACGACGATGTCTTACATCGTGGTAGTAAATCCGGCCATCCTGAGCAATGCGAGGATTCCTGCGGAGCCCGGTTTTGTCGCGACGGTGCTGGTGGCGGTGTTCGGCTGCGCCCTGATGGGCCTCTACGCGAAGCGCCCTTTTGCCATCGCGCCATATATGGGGGAGAACGCGTTCATTGCTTTCACCGTCTGTCGGCAACTCGGCTACAAATGGCAGACCGCGCTGGCCGCAATCTTTATTGCCGGGGTCCTCTTTGTGCTTCTGACGCTGCTCCGTCTGCGCCAATGGGTTGTGGAGGCGGTGCCGATTTCGCTGCGCTATAGCTTTGCGGTTGGCATTGGGTTGTTTCTGACCTTTATCGGCTTGAACCAAACTGGGATCGTGGCCCTGGGAATGCCCGGAGCGCCGGTCCGTCCGGGCCCACTCACAAACGCGCCAATACTGGTTGCGATTGGCGGGTTCATTCTGCTTTCCATCCTGGTTATCCGCAAAGTTCGCGGTGCGATCCTGCTCGGAATCGTGGCGACGTCCGTGATTGCATTCCTGGTGAAAGTTGCAGCGCCACCGGCTCACGTGGTGAGTTTTCCTCCAGGCGTGGGTCCGATATTTTGGCAGCTTGATTTTCATGGTGCTCTAACCTGGCGCGCTTTTCCCATCGTGCTCACCATCTTCATCATGGCTTTTGTGGATACCATGGGAACTTTGATTGGCCTTTCTGCGCGCGCCGGCTTTCTGGATAAAGCCGGCAACCTGCCGCAGATCGAACGCCCTATGCTGGTGGACGCGCTAACCACCTGCTTTGCTCCTGCACTTGGCACTACTACCGCAGGCGCGTACGTTGAATCGGCTGCCGGAATCGAATCCGGCGGACGCACCGGCCTGACCGCTCTGGTAACGGGCGCTTGTTTTGCCCTGACATTGTTTTTTGCGCCGTTTGTTGCCTCGATTCCCCCGCAAGCCTACGGTCCGGCGCTGATCATTGTGGGACTTTTTATGCTGGAACCCATCACGCGCATCGACTTCAGCGATTATTCTGAATCCATTCCCGCGTTTGCCGTGGTCACTCTGATGTGTTTTACCTTTAATATTGCCGTGGGAATCAGCGCGGGCTTTATCTTGTATCCTTTGTGCAAGCTGCTGGCGGGCAAAATCAGGCAAATAAAACCGGCATTGCTTGTGCTGACGTTGTTGTCGCTCCTGTTCTTCGTTTTTTATCCCTACGGTTGAGTCATGGATCGAAACGAATTTATCCATCAAGCCATTCTTCTGGCCGTTGAGAACGTGCAGAACGACGGCGGGCCCTTCGGCGCGCTGGTGGTGAAAGACCAGCAAATCGTTGCCACCGGCACGAACCAGGTTACTTCCAGCCTCGATCCCACGGCCCACGCGGAGATTGTGGCCATTCGCAAAGCGTGCCGCGCGCTGGGGAGCTTTGAGCTTGCCGGCTGCGAGATTTATTGCAGTTGCGAACCGTGTCCTATGTGCCTGGGAGCAATCTACTGGTCACGGCCGGAGCGGGTCTTCTTTGCCGCGCCTGGGCTGGCCGCCGCCGATGCCGGTTTTGACGATTCATTCATCAAGGGACAGATCTGCCTGCCCTATAAGACGCAGCAATTGTCCATCGTCCATTTAACTCATGACATGGCGTTGGCGCCGTTCCAGGCCTGGAAAGCTAAGCCCGACAAGATCGTCTACTAGGTTTCCCTTACGCAACAGAAGTATTTGAACTATCGCGCAACACGGGATGTGATCTTACCCGAAGCCCAAGCTTCGCGACGAAATAGCTTGACGAGCAGGAACTCACCTTCGTACGATAACCTACCCCTAAATCAGGTGCAGCCAGCCGGCCGCCCCCACGCTTTCGCATACTCATGACACCAGACCTGCTCGCACGATCGCTCCAGGAGTTTCTTGCCGGGTCTCGCAATGCCGTTATCATCGAAGACGGACAGGTCCTCTTCGATCTCGCAACCGCGCAGTATTCCATCTCCGCGGAAAAAGACCGGTGTCTTCTGCACCTCTGGTCACCGGAGCGCAACCTTGTTCGACACGTTCTTGCCGTCGAAGTGAAGAGCGACGCCATGATTCTCATGGTTCGCCGATTTGCGCAGGCGCGTCCCGGTAAACTGGAAATCTGCCGTGATCGCGACCGTCGTCCACCCGCCGCGCTTAAGACCGCCAGAAACCGTTATGCCCGCATCCTGGAACGCGTATTGCGTCGCGCAACGCCGGACTGGCCTCTGGATAAATCACGCCTCTCCACCACCATGGACCTGGAGCAAAGCTTCTCGCCGGTCTACGCGCGCGGCCTGCAGCGCAAAGGCCATAGCGCGTTCGCCGTACTGGGCGTAAACCGGCAGGAGACACAGGCTGCCATTGATGCAGCCCTGACTTTCGGCTTACTGTGGCTGCATGC
>JBARMK010000148.1:0-3490 GCA_049802395.1 Candidatus Angelobacter sp. | reverse complement strand
CAGAGCGAGGTGCAACTGGACCACCATGCCCTTCGATAATTCCTTGACCTTGCTGGTCCGCCGGATCGTGGTCTTGGCGAGAAAAGATTCCGCTTTCGCGCGGTCGAATCGCGGATGCACACCGGCGACGTAGTCGAGCGCCTGCGAGACGCGCAGCCAGCGCGGCAGCGTGGTGACATCCGCAATAAAGCAGACATCACGCATAAGCTGATCGCGCTCGGCCCACGGGTCGCGCCCCAGCACTCTCAGCTCTCCTTGAAACGGAGTGAGGCCGAGAATCGCGTTGAGCGCCGTAGTCTTGCCTGCGCCGTTGGGACCAATGAGCCCGAGAATGCGGCCCTCTTCCACGCGCAGATCGATGCCGTCCAGCGCGATGGTTGTGCCGAAGGCCTTGCGCAGGCCGCGCGCTTCTATGCATGCCATGATTTCAGCGCTCCTTCTTGGTGGGATTGGATTCGGCGGTTTTCGGCGGCCCGGCATCCTCAGATGCAACATCGGAAGAGGACGGGAGGCTTGCGCCGTTAAGGAGTTCTTCCGCCTTAAGGCCGAGTCGATGAATGGTTTCGCGAATCCTGGGCCAATCGTCAGAAAGAAATTTCTGGCGTTCACCCTGGAGCAACAAACTGCGTGCGCCGTCATTGATGAACATGCCAAGGCCGCGTCTGGTCTCAACCAGCCCCTCGTCCACAAGCTGCTGATAGCCCTTCAGGACCGTGAGCGGATTGACGCGATAGTCGGCCGCGACCGTGCGCACCGATGGCAGCGGATCGCCTTCTTTGAGGACGCCGTCGAGAATCATCGCGACGACCCGGTCGCGAAGCTGGCGGTAAATCGGCTGGCTGTCATTCCACTCACGTTCCATCAGGTTTCCTGTTACTTCTGTGAGATTGCCGCTTGCTGGTTTACGCGCTGTAAGTCCATGTGCGCGTGCACCTGCTTGTCGCCCGGCATCATAAATGTCCATTCCTCCGTGTGGTGGTCCGCGTCAATAAACGTGAACGAGGCATGGTGCATGTGCCCATACTGCGTGGCGCCGGAGACATCGACAAAATCGAATTCTATCTTTTTTCCGTCCGGCGATACCTTAGCGGCCATGCGCCCGGTTCCCGGCGTCACAATAATGTGTCAGCAGCAGGCGATCGCCATCCACATAGAACGTGGTGATCGGATCGTCGTGTTTTGGATCGTCTGGGGTCCCTGGTTGCTTCATCTCATGCACGAGCAAGTTTCCCCTGGAAGTCACACGCAGGGAAAGCCACACAGGCTTGTTGTCCCAATCGGGTTGCGGAGGATCGAGCGTCACACCTCCGCGCCAAGTACCAGCGAGAGCTTTGAGTTTGTCGAAAGACTTTTGCGCGTCTGATTGGGTGGCGGACTTTTGCGCGTCGTGCTGGGCAAAGGCGACTGTGAAGATCGAAAGCAGAGCCAGCGAAAGCAGGATGCGAAGAGATTTCATGGTGAAGCTCCTTGAAGCGGTTGAACCGCTATACAGTGTTATAGTTAACTATAACACTAAATCGTGTCAAGAGGATTTTTACTGACAAATCGCCATCTGGATGAAAACACATGGTTTTTTGGTTCTGAATCGAGTAGTTCCGATCTGTGGCACCATTTAAGAATCAGCAGAGAGATTAAGGGCTTATTTCTGAGTTGGTTTGCTTTGTTATTTGGGACACTGCGAGAGGGTTAGTGAGGATGAATTGCTTCACCTGCCAAAATTAACGGACAGAGTAATCTTCATCCGACCTTTGGATGCGGAGGATGCAGCCGACCACCTGGCTGGTGAAGACGAGGAGATGGCGAAGTGGGTAAGCGGCAGGCGGAGCACGCCGGCCACCGTGGAAGCATTCATCCGAAAGAATCAGGAGAGCTGGCGAAGCGGCGGCCCGCGCCGTGCTTTTGGCGTATTCGATTGCGCGAGCAATCGATTGGTGGGTTTCATTGAAGTGAACCTGGCGCGTCTTGTGGAGCCAGGCCAAGTCAACATTTCTTATGGAGTATTCCGCCAATGGCGACGCCAAGGCATAGCCTTACGGGCCATCAACCTCATGGACGAATATTTGCGAACAGCAACTGAAGTTCGCCAGATGGTTCTCAGAATCGCGCCAACGAACACTGCGTCGCTCAAGTTGGCTGAAAAAGCCGGTTTTATTTTTTGCGACTTGTTCAATGAGCCTGAAGGCCGCATGGCACGTTACGTCCGGGATCTTAAGTCCTGACGCAAGCGAGTTTCATATTTTTCATGGGCGCTGCGCTGACGTGCGCGCCGCAGCGCGCCTTGGGAAAGCCTTCGGCAAGTCAGGCCTGAAGGCCTAACCTGCTGGTCATCCCGCTCCTGCTTTACTACTCTGAAAGGAACATCGAAGCTGAGCCTTTGCTGACGATGGGGTGGCGCCGTGGTCGATCGCAGCGTGGGCTTTTGTGCAGCCGCGAGTCGCTGGCCGGACCACCGCAATACGTTGAGTGGGAGCCCATCGGATGGCTCCCACGCAAGGCGGCGGAGCAGAGGGTCAACGGGGTGATCGGGCCCCTAAGTTGATCGGCATGAAGCGAAGCCATAGACATACGCCGTGCCGTACAACCCTCATATTGTTCTCAAACGTCGCGAAGATGCCCTCTACGAAATTAAAAACTTTAATACGTTCTTAAAAGTTCGCTAATCGAAGCCCTGCAAGATGATGCTGTCGTAGTTCACAGGTGGGAGAAATTAGGACCCTTCCTCCGGGTCTCTAGCCTGGTGAATGACTTCACGATGAGGAAACTACCCTTCCGGGAAAGTTTACTTCCGAAAACATTTTGGTAATGAGTTTTGCGACGCGGCAATAGGGAACTGGATTAGCACTCGGAAATTCAGCCCCGGCATTGCGCAAAGGCACAAATCCAAGGGGTGACACATATCGTATCACGATACGCATAAGGAGCCGGAGAAATGGCTCGAGCATAAATATCGCACTGCGACGCACAAGAAAATACTGGAAGCAATGGCAACTTCCAGGCCCGCGCTTAACTGTAGCGCACCACTGTTCTGATTGGAAAGTAACACTCGCCGCTCTTGCGGCGAATGGAGGGAAGGCCCAATGATTTCCGCACGCTCAATTTTTCTGTTCATCTTGGTTGCTTCACTGGCATTCGTGGCAAACGCTGCGCCGGCAAGCGACTTTACCGGCAGCTATAGCCTCGGCGCGCCCGCGGCTGCGGGCGAAGACATCCAGATCACAATTTCCCTCACCGTCACAAACGGCACTTCCTCCGGCATAAGCAATGCCGCCATCGCCCTGCACGACCCTCGAGCGGCACGCGTCACTTACGGCAACTTGAATGGGCTGACGCTGCCGGCCGGCGTAGCAACGCAGGTAAGCGGTTCTTTCAAGGTCCCGCGTCGCCTTTATGAATCGTGGCAAAAAGGCAGTTCACCGGCCATAAGTGTCAGCTTCACTGACGCCAATAGCAGACCGGTGCGGATGTTCATCGAGTTTTAGCAAAAGATTTC
>JBARMK010000147.1:0-3908 GCA_049802395.1 Candidatus Angelobacter sp. | reverse complement strand
GACTTATTCCATAAGAAAAGATTAGTGGCAGACTTGACCTCGGGTATTAGCCAACCCGAGGTCAAGCTGTTTATGGTTGTTCTTTCCGCATTCTGCAAATCTTGTCACGCCAATGGAATGAGGCCTGCAGATGTCAACCCAGTGCTTCGTCTGAGTTTGACGGAGCCTCGCATAGGTCTCATAATAGAAGGTTTGCCCTGCATATCTGATCGGAGTACAGCAGTCCATGGCTAGCGTTGCGTCGCCCGTCAAGCGCGGAGTTCCACCGATACGTGCCGGCCAGGGTCATTCATTCCTTCTGCGCCGTCTGCATTCTCTCAGCGGGATCATCCCCATCGGTGTGTTCCTGCTGGAGCACTTTATTTCCAATGCGTTCGCCACCAACGGCCCGTGGGCCTACCGCGACCAGGTGAAGTTCCTCACCGGGCTTCCTTTTGTTCTGGTTCTTGAGATCGTCGGCATTTACATCCCGATCCTGTATCACTCTCTGTACGGCTTCTACATCTGGTTCCGCGGCGAATCCAATGTCAGCGACTATCCCTGGGCGGGAAATTTCATGTATGCCGCCCAGCGCTGGACAGGCGCCATTACCTTTGCCTACATCCTATGGCACACCTACACCATGCGCTTCACCGGAATCCACCTGTTGACGAATTCTGATGCCGCATTTCACAAAGTGCAGATGGAGTTGTGGAATCCGTGGGCCGCTACGTTTTATCTAATAGGAATCACGGCGGCTTCGTGGCATTTCGCCTATGGCCTGTACTTGTTCTGTGCCAAGTGGGGCATTACCGTGAGCGAAAGATCGCGCAAGTGGATGGGCCGGGCATGCGCTGTGCTGGCGCTCACCTTAATCACTGTCGGCTGGGTGACGATGGCGGCATTCTTCAAGCCACAGTGGCGCAATACACAGGAGAAGTTGGGCCCGCCACCGCAGGCCGAGGAGCGGCAGAAGTAGCGAATTCACATCATGGCAGCGAATCCTAAAATCATCGTGGTTGGCGGCGGCTTGGCTGGCCTGGCGGCGGTCATCAAGATCGCTGAGGCCGGCGGTCATGTCGATCTGTTCTCCATTGTTCCGGTCAAGCGTTCGCACTCGGTCTGCGCCCAGGGCGGCATCAATGCCGCCAAGAACCTCAAAGGCGAGGGCGACACTACCTGGCAGCACTTTGACGACACGATCTATGGTGGAGACTTTCTGGCCAACCAGCCGCCGGTCAAAGCCATGTGCGAAGCCGCGCCGGCGATTATCGATCTGCTAGACCGTATGGGCGTTACGTTTAACCGCACGCCCGAGGGCCTGCTGGATTTCCGGCGCTTTGGCGGCACGCTATACCATCGCACGGCCTTTGCCGGCGCTACCACCGGACAGCAACTGCTCTACGCGCTCGACGAGCAGGTGCGCCGGTATGAATCAGAAGGCAAAGTTACCAAGTACGAGCACTGGGAGTTTCTGAGCGCCGTGCTGGATGGCAACCACGTGTGCCGTGGGATTTGCGCCATCGACCTGCGCACCATGGAAGTACGCACCTTCCCCGCCGACGCCATCATCATGGCCACTGGCGGCATTGGTGCAATCTTTGGCAAGTCGACGAACTCGGTGGTCTGCACAGGCTCGGCCCAGTCCGCGCTCTACCAGCAGGGATGCTTCTACGCCAATGGCGAATTCATCCAGGTGCATCCCACGTCGATTCCCGGCGAAGACAAGCTGCGATTGATGTCAGAGTCGGCGCGCGGCGAAGGCGGCCGCGTGTGGGTGCCAAAGAAGAAGGGCGACAAGCGCGACTGGAAGAGCATTCCTGAATCCGAACGCTGGTACTTCCTTGAAGAGTGGTATCCCAAGTACGGCAACCTGGTGCCGCGTGACGTGGCTACCCGCGCCATTCACAAGGTGGTTTACGAGTATGATCTCGGCATCGACGGCCAACCCATGGTCTATCTGGACCTCACGCACATTGATCGCGAGACGCTGAACCGCAAGCTGGAAGGCATTCTGGAGATTTACGAGAAGTTTGTTGGCGACGATCCGCGCGAAGTTCCCATGAAGATCTTTCCCGGAATGCACTACACCATGGGCGGGCTGTGGGTGGATTACAAGCAGGCGACGAACATCAAGGGTATTTTCGCGGCGGGCGAATGTGAATACGGCTATCACGGCGCTAACCGGCTCGGCGCAAACTCACTCGTCTCTTGCATCTACGGCGGGTTTGTTGCCGGGCCGCAAGCCGTGCTTTATGCGAAGAACAGCAAATCCACAGACGGCGTGAGCAGTCGGGTCTTTGACGCAGAGAAGAAGCGCCAGGAAGAATTTAATGCGCGGCTGATGACTTCCAGCGGAAACGAGAACCCCTTTCGCCTATGGCGGGAACTGGGCGAGTTGATGACACGAAACTGCACGGTAATTCGCTATAACAAAAACCTGCAGCATACTGATGCAAAGCTAGTCGATCTGCTGGAACGCTTCGGCCATATCAACCTGAGCGACAAGAGCCAGTGGGCCAATACGTCATTTGTCTTTACGCGGCAGCTTTACAACATGTTGCAACTTTCACGCGTGATCGCCCAGGGCGCGGCCTTGAGGGATGAATCGCGCGGCGCGCACTACAAGCCGGATTTTCCCGATCGGGACGACAAGAATTTCCTGAAGACGACGAAAGCTTACTTCGCGCCGGACGCCGACGAGCCGCGCTTTGAATTTGAGCCAGTGGATATTTCATTGTTACCGCCACGGCCGAGAAGATATGACATGGCGAAATAGCACTTACCACAAAGGACGCGAGGATCGAGCTCTGCAGAGTTTTAAATGGTATGAGTTACGAGATATTGAACCACGAAGTGAAAATATGATCATGCAGCGACGCTCATCATCTCCTTAGTATTCCTTCGTGTCCTTGTGGTTAAAAGTTTTTCGTATGAATGAGCAACAGCCTCAACGCAACGCGTCGCCAAAGTTTTACAAAAATGCAGCAGTCGTGTTCTTTGTGCTTGGCTTTATTCTGATCGTTGCTGCTGTGGTGAGGCATGATTGGGTGTATGGGGCTTTTGGCGGCATTACCTTGCTGAATGGATTGATGACCACACTAAAGATTATTTCGTTACGGGAGACAAAACAGTAAATGGCAATAGCGAAGACCGTCATTCTCAAAATCAAGCGCCAGGAAAACCCCCAGGCCAAATCGCGCTGGGAGGAATTTGAGCTCACCTGGAAACCGGGAATGAACGTGATTTCGGCCATGATGGAGATCACCGCCAACCCGGTCACGCGCGATGGCAAATCCACCACTCCCATCGCTTACGACTCCAACTGCCTGGAAGAGGTCTGCGGCTCCTGCGCCATGCTGATCAACGGACGTGCCCGCATGGCCTGCTCCGCGCTGGTGGACAAGTTGGAGCAGCCGGTCAAGGTCGAGCCGCTGAGCAAGTTTCCGGTGGTGCGCGATCTGGCGGTAGACCGAAGTGTCCTTTTCGAAAATCTGAAGCGGGTAAAGGCCTGGGTGCCGGTGGATGGCACTTACGATCTCGGTGCGGGGCCACGCGTCTATCCCACCGAACAGGAAGAGGCGTATCCGATTTCGCGCTGTATCTCTTGCTGCTGCTGCATGGAAGCGTGCCCACAGTTCAATGAAAGCACCGGGTTTGTTGGCGCGGCGACCATATCTCAGGTGCGGCTCTTCAATCAGCATCCCACCGGCAAGGCCCTGAAGCATGAACGGTTGCAGGCGCTGATGGGTGATGGCGGCATTCAGGAGTGCGGCTACGCTCAGAATTGCGTCGAGGTCTGCCCCAAGGACATTCCGCTCACCAAAGCCATTGCTGATACCGGCCGCGAAGTGATGAAGCAGGCGATCAAGGATTTCTTCCGCGGCTAGAGGCTTTTCGTATTAGCGTAGTCTCTTTTCGAAGTTGCC
>JBARMK010000146.1:0-2533 GCA_049802395.1 Candidatus Angelobacter sp. | reverse complement strand
GCGCTGACCACATTCTCCATCACCACCATGTTGCCTGGTTGGTTGACTGCGAAGTAAGGCTCAGCGGTCACGATCATGCCGAAAGTCTGCATGTCCGTTATAGCTTTTACATGGCTGTTATTGTGATCGTTCACCAACTCGCCCAGGTTTACCGCCCGTCCTTCCGGCGAAATGGCCCACAGCACCAGGGACAGATATTCCAATCCAAATTTTGTGGGGTCGTCCAGGCCTTCGAATTTAGCCTCAATTTCGACATTGCTCTTCTTGCCTGTGACCTTGGCTTCTCCAGAGGCATTCTGCATCAACTCGGTGCCGTGGAACTCTACCTTTACGGCGTCGCCGCGCAGCCGGTAATTGACCGCTTTAGTGGTGCGGTGAACGGGCGCCGATTGCGGGGCCGAAGACTGGGTCTGCGCGGTCGCGAATATAGCGCTCAGGCAGACAGATGCAAAAAACGCCAGACACTTTTTCATGGCATGCCTCACTTCAGAATTCTTTCGTGGATCGGTTATATATAACTTTATGTGACCCGGGTCATTATGGAAAGAATCATGTGGTACAACGATGTGCATTGAACTTTGGTGACTCCCCGGGGATTAAGTGTCTAGCCGCGCCCGGCTGGCTGTGGCGTCCACGCGGCTAACGGGGCGATAATAGCTTGCTTTATTGCGAAAGGAAACGCAAAGAGATGCAAAAATATTTAACAGTTGGAGTCCCCACCCTGCTCCTTGTGCTGGCCTCTCTGGCCATGGCGCAACAAACTCCCGAAGACAAGAGCAAGCGCCCGAGTCCTCCAGGCGTTGCCGAAGTCACGCTCAAAGGCAAGAAAATCACCATCGACTACGGCCGCCCGTTTCTGAAAGGCCGCAAGGTAGGCCAGGAACTGGCGCCTTACGGAAAGGTGTGGCGCACCGGAGCCAATGAGGCCACCGCGCTTACAACAGACGTCGACCTTAACATCGGCGGGGTCAAGGTGCCGGCAGGTAAATACACGCTGTATACCCTTCCATCTGAGGGCACGTGGAAGCTGATTATCAACAAGCAGACAGGCCAGTGGGGCACGAAGTACGACGAGAGTCAGGACCTCGCTCGCGTTGACATGAAGAAAAGCCAGCTTCCGCAGACCGTGGAGCAGTTCACTATTGCGTTTGACAAGAAGAGCGAGGATTCCGCGGATCTGAACCTTGATTGGGAAAACACGCGGGTGTCAGTGACCGTCAAGCCTGAATGAGGTCCAGATATCCTTCATCGCCGCATGAAGGATTGCAAAAATTAGAGTGAGTGAGGGCTAGAGTTCGCAACCGCTACCACTGCTGCCACCGCTTCCCACGGAGCGGCTGCCAACGACTGTACCGGTGCCGGCAACCGAAAAGTGCAGGTCGCCAGCCTCGTTCGAACTCACGGCGCAGCGTCCACTCGCAGTGGATTCAGGGGTTGCCGTGACGGTATAGCTCATGGCCGGTTTGTTGCCGTCATTGACCACTTCGAAGATATAGCCGCTCTTGAGCCCGCTGGTAAGCGCGTCATCCATGATGATGCAGGCAGCGGTGCTGGTCGGCTTATCACAGGTGCTGCCATGGCTACCCAGGTTAGGCAGGCTGGCGGCAAATCCTGTTTGAGGATACGTATTGAAATAAAGAGTCTGTGCGGTCTCGATCGTTTTGACGGAAGCTACCGCCGCAGCTTCATTGGCGCGCATTTTGCCACGGAGCAGGCCGGGAATGGCGATGGCCGCGATGATCAAAATAACCATAACTACCACCAGGGCCTCCACCAGAGAAAACCCTGCGGGTACGCTTCTCCCGGACTTGATAGCGGGTTGTGTTCTTACCGTGGGCATAGCACACACGTAACTGCTTCAGCGGCTCATAGAATACTCTAAAAACCGGGGGCAACTCGATTATTAAATCTTTTAATGTTGCCAAAAAGTGCGCCTTTTCGGGTAAATGCTTTCAATTCAACATAGATTGCCATTACTTCAGGTACCTATCCAAGCGATAGTTGTATGCAAAATTATGCATGGTGGGGCGGTGCCATAGGAGCACGTTGCCAGCGTGTCCGGCTTACGCCGCGGATCGATCATCGCCGGAGCTTGAAGCGCTCCTGGTCATCACGTTGCCTGCGGGCTGCTCCGGGACAGGAAGCCCTGGATCTTCAGTGCCCGCTTCAGCAGCGGCAAACGGAAGAAAAATGGTGCAACAGGTGCCATGACCGAGCTCATCCGTACGGCTCCGCACGCGCAGCAGCCCCAGATGTTTCTCCACAATTCCCTGGCTTACCCACAAGCCGAGTCCTGTTCCCTTAGCGTGCTTGGTGGAAAAGAATGGCTCAAAGATGCGCGAAATGTTTTCCGCCGGAATGCCGCAGCCATCGTCAGCTACCGTGATGCGGATACCGGCTCGACCCTGGCCGTTATGAGCTTTCCGCACGCGAATGTAAATATTCCCTTTTGCCAAGCTGGCTTCAACCGCGTTAAGGACAAGGTTGGAAAAGACCTGGCGCAACTCGCTGGGAAATGCGGCCAGCTGTCCCA
>JBARMK010000145.1:0-5754 GCA_049802395.1 Candidatus Angelobacter sp. | reverse complement strand
GATTTCTGGTGGCTTTTGACCGGGTTGATTGGGAATGAGATCAGAATCGATACCTTTTTCGATCAAAGTTTCTGTCAGGCCACGATCAAGGTTGTAAACGCCTTCAATCTGTCCAGTTTCTATCGACCACTCACGGCTTAAACGCTTGTTAAATTCAGCCAGGGCACCGCTTTGTTCGAGATCGGCACGCTGATCATTCCAAAATTGCAGCAGCGGGCCGAGTTCTCCATCGGTGAGTCCACTCCAGTCTTGCGGCAGATCGATGATTGGTTCCCACATGAGGACCATCGAAGTCTGTTTTATCAGATCATGGGCTTAAGCCCATTCTTTTTTTGCTCTTGACGGCACGACTTCGCAGTTTCGGCTCGCTACGCTCGCCTCAAGCTAAGCGCTCAAGTCGTGCCCTGACACTTGTCTCAACTCCGAATGCTATACGAGGTACTTACGTCCTTTTCGATCACCCGATGCCCGCGATCACCCGATCACCAGATCCAATTACTCTCCAAGCTTCTCAAAAAACCTGATAATGCTCTCAATGCCGCGATAGAAGTTCGGGATGTGAAATTTCTCGTTCGGCGCGTGCAGGTTATCGTCTGGGAGGCCGAAGCCCATCATCACGCTGGGAATTTTGAGCACGTCCTGGAAATCGGTCACGATGGGAATCGAGCCGCCGGAGCGGATGAAGACCGTATCTTTTTTGAACACATCACGCAGGGCTTCAGTGGCGGCTTTGATGAAGCGATTATCAGTTCCCACCACGCACGCCGGCCCTTTGCTGAAGATCTTGATATTGGTTTCAATTCCTTTCGGCGTCAGCTTCTTCACAAACTTAGTGTATTTTTTCAGCACGTCATCGGGGTCCTGGTTCGGCACCAGCCGCATAGAGACCTTGGCAAAAGCTCGGGCCGGGATCACGGTCTTTGCGCCGGGAGCGGTAAAGCCGCCGGGCATGCCGTGGACTTCCAGCGTCGGCCGCGCCCATGTGCGATAGAGCACTCCATAGCCGGGCTCGCCGGTCAGCACTTTTGAGCCAACTTCAGTCTTGCGATAGTGTTCTTCATTGAACGGCAGCCGTTTCCAGGCCTTGAGTTCGTCTTTGCTCGGCGCCTTCATCCCTTTATAGAAGCCGGGGATCAGGATCTTGCCTTTTGAGTCTTTGAGCTTGCTGATGATTTCAATCAGAGCGAAGAACGGGTTTGGCGCCGCGCCGCCGTACATGCCGGAATGCAGGTCGGTCTTGGCGCCTACGGCCTCGATCTCTGTGTACACCAGGCCGCGCAGGCCGACGCACAAGGTTGGAAGATTCGGCGCGAACAATTCGGTATCGCACACCAACGCGAAGTCGGCTTTGAGTTTGGCTTTCTGCGCGCGCACATAGGCAGCAATGGATTCGCCGCCAACCTCTTCTTCGCCTTCGATAATGAACTTTACATTCAGCGGCAGTTTGCCGCCATTGGCGCGCATGAGCGCCTCAACGGCCTTGATCTCCATCCAAAGCTGGCCTTTGTCATCGACAGCGCCACGAGCGTAGATATTTTCATTGCGCTCGGTGGGTTCGAAAGGCGGCGTGAGCCATTCATTCAGCGGGTCGGGCGGCTGAACGTCATAGTGCGCGTAACAGAGGACCGTCGGCTTGCCCGGCGCGTGTAGCCAGTCGCCATAAACCAGCGGATGGTTCTTAGTGGGAATGACCTCAACGTTTTCCAGGCCGATGCGGCGCATCTCGTCAGCCACGAACATAGCTGCGCGGCGGACATCTTCTTTGTGTTCCGGCGCGGTGCTCACGCTGGGGATGCGAAGCAGGTCTTTGAGCTCGCCTAAAAATCGCTGCTGGTTTTCTCGGGCATAACTGACGGCGGATGAAGCCATATTCGTCCTCCGGGACAGATAAATGAACCGATAAGTATATCGTGTGGTGGGATTTCTATTCGAGACCAGCGAGCTTCTGGGCTTGAGACCATTGCGCCGCAAGGCCGAGTTGGTCAACCCATCTTTGGACGTAAGAGAAATCAAGTTTATCTTTCTGCACCTTGAGAACACCGGCAATGTCTTCGAGTTGACGAGAGGATTCTCCCATTTTTGCCCATTCAAGCTTGGAGATAATTACATCCTCCGGTGCCAGAGCAAAGACGTCGACTCCTTCGATTTGTGCCGCCTTACGACGAGAAAAGGCCTGCTGATGAAAGGCTCCGGGTTTCTGAAAGATGATATCTATCTTCCATCCTCTTTCCATATCGAGAATGTTGAACATGGATTTGCGCCGACATGCTTCCAGCGCGGCATCTACGTCAAAATAATACTGATTCTTAGAAAGGACATTCAGCAACGCACGTATCTGGTCGGCGTTCGCTGAAACGACGACATCGATGTCTTGAGTACCGCGTCCGGTTCCATACAGGTTACTGGCGAATGAACCTACAACTAAATATGAAATGCCTGCATGGTCCAGGGCCGCTATCAGTTCGCGGAGAACAGGAGCAGAACTCATCGCACCCAAGCAGGAAGCGGGTTGGGAAGAAAAGCGAGTCGAAAGAGCTCAATCATCACTTGTCGCTCCGACCACTCAGGATGCTCGAGCCTGATTCCGGCTTTCCGGAACTCACGGCACAGGTCGCTAATTTCGAAAGCGACCAACAGGCGCTGCTCGGGAGTCATTCTCCGGCGTATTTCTAGCTGCATGGCTTCGATTTTCGGAGAGGTGTCGCTGATCGCCATAGGGTGATATTACCACCGGCAGTGAACGGTTTTTGAGTCGAAAAAACTTACGTCCCGAGTTCCAGAACGATCCTGATTTGGTCGGCTCTTGAGCGTTTTTCCCCTGGATTGCAGAATAATGGGTGCATAGGTTTCGTTTATCCCGGCTTCCTCTGCCATTCCCACGCGCAGCAAATACTTACCCGGCTTGAGCCTGGGAAAAGAAAATTTTCCGTCCGCTCCGGTAACGCAGGCAAGGAATCTGTTCTGCCGTATAGTCTCCTGCAAATTCGCGTCCCCTTTGCGACGAAATACTTCCACCACAGCATTCCTGGCTGGCTCAGGGCCAAAACCAACGAAGATTGTTCCAAACAGCCGCGTGACCGTTTGTTCCTTAAGTTCAATTAGTTCGTTGGCGCCATGCGGAACGTCGCCGTCTCCCGCCCGCCTGCATTCTGCATGGCAAACAATGGATAGAGCCAGAAAGCTTAAACACGAGAACATTCTTAACATAGAACGATCCTTCGGCGACGAATCTTAGCACCAGAGCAGAAACCAGCGGCTGTCTATAATAGATATGTGAGTTCTGATTTCACTCTACGCAAGATAGCTGAGGCCGACTTCCCCACGCGCTGGGGGCACTTCCGCATCATGGGCTTTGAAGGTCATTTTGCCCCTGGGACATCTGAAGCGGACCGCCGCAAAGAAGAAGCCGTGGCCATGGTGATGGGTGATATCCACTCCGCGCCGCCGCTGGTGCGAATCCACTCACAATGCCTGACCGGCGACGTATTCGGCTCGCTGCGTTGCGATTGCCGCCAGCAACTGGAGATGGCGCTGGCCATGATCGGGCAGGCCGGCGCCGGCGTTCTCCTCTATGAGTTGCAGGAAGGCCGCGGTATCGGGTTAATGGCCAAGCTCCAGGCCTATCAGTTGCAAGACCAGGGTCTGGACACGGTGCAGGCAAACGAAGAGCTTGGTTTCAAGGCAGATCATCGCGAGTTTCAGCTTCCCGCCGAGGTATTGAAGGCGCTGGGATTGAAACAGGTCAGACTGCTCTCCAACAATCCGCAGAAAGTTGAAGCGCTTGAAACCGCTGGTATCAAAGTAGTGGAGCGCATCCCTTGCGAAGTGGAGCCGCATGCGGCCTCAGAGCGATATTTGAATACCAAGAAAGAAAAGTTGGGGCATTTGTTTACGGAAAGATAGCAATCAGCACTCATCGTTTTTCTGAAATCCCGAATTCCGCGAAGCGGGTGAGGGAACCCTACCGGTACTAAAGCGTTGTGGGGCGTTCTCGATTCGACTTTGGCTGATATGCGCAGAATCCACTTATACTTTTGTAGCTATAGGGTTCCCTCGCTTGCGCTCGGGATTGCAGAAAAAGCTAACGCAGTATCCTCATCAATTCTTTCCTTTTTGCCGACGGCAAATCCATTAGCGCCGATTTCACCAATGCCCGGTAAACTTCGCTGGCGCCAGGAACACATTTTAGATCCTGCAGGTGGCGGCGCACGGTAATCAGGTCGCCACGTTTGATGGGACCACTGAAGGCCGCGACGGCGCCTCGCTCCTCATAATTCTTGAAAGTCTGCCGCAAAATTGGCCCCATCAGTTTTCTGGTCTGGCTGGGGTTTAGGCCCGCGCCTCGTCCCACGCGTTCTGCCGTAACCAACGTAGCCACAATGAGCGGAGAAGAGAACGATCCCAGCGCATGGTAAAGCGTCTTGAATTTCTTGTGAATAGGAAAAGCTTCGGCTCCCAGGCGCTTCACGATCTGCTGAGCTGAAGCGACAGCCTCGGGGCCGCCTTCCAAAGCAAATGGAACCTCGCTCATCGTGGGGACAGTTCCCGGCACAAAGGTCATCATGGGATGAAGCGAGGCCGTGCCGGCGCCTCTGCGCTTGAGCGGCAAGAGCACGTCGCTGCTGAGAGCGCCGCTTGAATGGAAAACTACTTTTCCTTTCCATCCCGGCTTGCGGGCGAGCGTTCGGGCGGTTTCCTCAAGCGCATCATCGGTATGGCAAATCCAAATAATGTCCGAATCCGGTGCGGCCTGGGCCATAGGGATGGCTTTTGCGTCCAAACTTTTCGCCAGCATCGCAGCCCGCCGTCGCGAAGACGCCGTCTCCCGCGCCACGACCGTCTGGATCTTGTAACCAGCGTCGCGCAAGGCCGGTCCCAGCGCCTGGGCCAGGTTCCCCGCTCCGACCAAGGTGATCGTCTGTCCGCCGCGTCTGGGTTTCACCGCCATTCAATCGCGAGAATATCAGAACGCGCGAAAGAAGCACCTTGAAAGACGGAAGAAAGCTGGAAGCTGGGTTTTGCATTTTCGATTTAAGATTATTGCTATGTCTTCAACCCGCAAAAAATCCAACCCGCTGGTGCGCGTTATTTCTTCGAAAACAGTTTTTCGCGGCCCAGTATTCACTGTTGACTCCGACCTGGTCGAGGAACCCGGTAACATACGCGCACGGCGAGACGTGATACGCCACTCCGGTTCGATCGTGGTACTGCCGGTGGACGAATCCGGGCGCACGCCGCGGGTCCTGTTGGAGCGCCAGTATCGGTACGCTGCTGGCAGGCGTATGTGGGAGCTGCCCGCGGGACGTGTGGACCCAGGCGAGGGCACGCTGGCGGCGGCCAAGCGTGAACTGATTGAAGAAACTGGGTACACGGCGTCAAAATGGCAACGTGCACTTTTTTTCTATGTCAGTCCCGGGTTTCTGGGTGAGAGCATGACCGTTTACCTGGCACGTGGGCTCAAGAAAGGGATCGCTCAGCCCGAAGAAGATGAGCGCATCGCCCTGCGATTTTTCGCACTGCCGCAGGCCGTCCGTATGGCCATGACGGGCAAGATAGTGGACGCCAAGACCATTGCGTCATTGCTCTGGCTGGATAAAAAACTTCCTTAGCTCCTAAAGAAATAGGCGTTTTTGCCGATGTAATCAGTAAGGCAGTTGACCGTTTCCGCGCGCAAACTTGCTTTAATCCGTTGATTTCAGGCACTTAGATAAAGTTGACATCAAACGGCTTGAAGCGCACAATAAGCTCAAAGCC
>JBARMK010000144.1:0-2319 GCA_049802395.1 Candidatus Angelobacter sp. | reverse complement strand
CTGGTAGATCACTCCTCAAGGTCACGTCCATGGATTGAGACGATCGGCTTTTGCCGGCTTTCCGTCGCCTGCTTGTTGGCTATGTTCGCTTCATCCAAGTCCATGGAGGCCCCTCCACCTTGCGGTGCGGCGGCTGCCATGGCCCTGCCTTTCTGTGGATAGATACGCATCCGCTGTCGAATACGGCGTTCAACATCAGACCATTCTTCGCGGGCACGTTCTACGCCCTGCCGAATGGTCATGGCGCCCTTTTGTTCAGCTTTGCGGAGATTGTCAACCAAACGCATTTTATCTCCTCTTTTCGATCCTCGGCACGCCTGAACACACCAAGGCTCAGTAGTGGGATGCCATTGGCGCAGTGTTGGAAACTGCTGGATTTTCGATGTTGCCGCTTCGCTCCAAACTTGAGAGACTCTCGCCGGCAGAGTGCATTCATGCTCCTATGGCAAGCGGTTCGACGCGCAAGCCGGTCTTGCCCCTAAATGTCTCTTAATGTGCTGGCGGATGTGCATGCTCCGGCTGGCAGCGTGCATTCTGCCCAAGATGAGCGGCGGGAGAGGGGCTGGGCGCCTCTAACCTTGGTCCCGGGTCGTGGTGGCGTGCTGCTTGGCCAGCCAGTCCAGGAAGAGTTGTTCAACCGGCTTATCCTTGGCGCGGAGAAGGTGGCGCATGGTATGGCCGGTGGCCAGATGGCAGAGTTCTTCGGCCATGTTCTTTACATGGTCGCCGCAACGCTCCAGAGCGTTAGCCATGGCAAGCACGTGCAGGCTCTCCGGACCTTTGAACCCCTCGGAATTCTCCGTGTGGCGTACTACGACGAGATTGCGCATGCGGTCAATTTCCGCGTCAGTACGGAGAATGTGAATGGCCTGGTCGATGTCGCGAGTGTGGAAAGCGCCAGCCATCCCTGTAAGCATGTTTTCCAGTAGGCAGGCCATCTTGGTCAACTGCTCAATATCATCCATGTCAATCCTGTTGCGGACGATGGCAGAGCGCTCAGCAAAGCTGACGACGAGGTCACCTACACGCTCAAGGTCAAGCATAAGCTTCATGCATGCCAGCAACTCGCGTGCCTGCGGCGGAGCTACCTGCGTAATGACCGTCGCCAGTGTCTCGTCCATCTCGCGGTCCATGCCGTCGAGCTGCTCTTCACATTTGCGCACGGCCATCAGCGCCAGATTGGAGCCGTTTATCAGGCCATCAATCGCGTGAGCAACGGATTCCCGGGCCGATGCAAAGGCCCGCGTGGTCAGCTCAACAAGGTGGGCTTGTCCGAAAGATTCCTGCGGAACGAGTATTGCGTGGGAGTTCATAACCGCTGCTTACCTTGTCCGCCATGCGTCACTAGCAGAGCGCCCGGCTGGATTACTTCATCTAGCTAAGTTATAGCCGGGTATTGTGAAAAGAAGGTTAAAGTGCCATGAATCCTGTGCAAAGCTTATTTTTGGCCACTGCGTTCCAAACCGGTTATCGGTGAGGTCGGCTGGACTCACCGCTTTCAGGAGCCGTGAGAAGAGCGCTGCTAAGGGTGGGCGCCACACAGTTCTGATTCTAACAAGCCATCCTGGTTCCAGGGTGTGGTTGGCTATTTCGCGGCATTGGGCCGCAAAGAAATGCAAGCAGGTTTTCCGCCAGGTCGTGTGCGCGGTCGGCAATCTGTTCCAGGCAGCGCGAGGCAAAGATCAGGTGGATATTTTGCTCGTCGTTTACTGGCGCCGCGGTCGGCGCAGGCAGCGCCCGCAGAACATAATTGCGATACGCGTCAACGGAAGCGCCGCCCTCAGCGGCGTTGCGGGCCAGCACTGGATCGAGCCGAGTGAGCGCCCGCAGGGTTTGCCGGCATAAATGCGCAACCGCAATCGCCAATGGCTGGAGCGATGAGAAATCTTCATGGTCGTGGTGTTCTCCCACCTGGCTCACCTTGCCACCCAGGTTGGCTGCCAGCTTTCCCAAACGCGCGAGGTCACGGCTGATGTTGACCATTGAAGTTACCTGCCGTATCTCTGACGGCAACAGGTCACCACTCTCCAATGCCGCGAACACAGCCTGATCGATTGCGAGTTCCAACTCCTGGATGGCAACCTCGTTTTCCATCAGTCCGGCTACGACGTGAGTATTGGAGTCGAGCAGGGCCGTGATGGCCTGGTCCACCGACCTGTCCACCTTGTGTCCCATTGTCACCAGAAGGCTGGTGATCTTCTTTTCCGGAGTTTGGGCCTGTACTGCTTGAATCGTCATAAAACACCTTGTTGGAACCCTACTTCTTAGACGAAACCGACCATGGCATGGTTAACGGCAGATGCACTTAAAGTTGAAGTC
>JBARMK010000143.1:0-7890 GCA_049802395.1 Candidatus Angelobacter sp. | reverse complement strand
TCCCAAGATAGCGACCACGCAAGTGGTGGTTACGAACCTGCCCGACGGAGTCTATTACTGGCAGGTCGCGTCCATTGGGACGGATGGAAAGGAATCAAGCGAGAGCGAAACGTCAAGGTTCACCCTGGCGCCCAAGGGTAGCGGGACGCTGGCGCTTGAGCTCGATTATGTCCAATTGGGCCACGTGATTGAGGTCAAGGGCAGAACGGAGCCGAATGCCCACGTCATGGTGAACGGACAAGAGGCAGTGGTGGGAGGCGACGGCGCTTTTCATCACTTCACCAATCCGCTGCCCACAGGGGAAAACAATATTACTGTTACGGCACAGAACGCCAAAGGTGAGGTGAATACGGCAACCAAGTTGGTGGTGATACAGTAAAATCGCTTATTGTGCAGTTTGGGTTTTTAAGTCAGAGTATTGTGCTCGCAAAAAAGTTTAAGCCAAAAAAGGGCGCAGGTGGCAGCAACGGAAAAAGTGAACTCCGGCCTCGCTTTTGCTGAAGTTACATAGAGATGGAAAGAATCTGGTATGTCGAAAAACGGTTTTAAGTCAGAAAATTCACGCATTCACAATCTGCGCTCGCTCTTCAGCATGTTCTCGAGCGATCTCGCCATTGACCTGGGAACGGCCAACACTCTGGTGTACGCCAAAGGCAAGGGCATCGTGGTCAATGAGCCCTCCATTGTCGCCATCAATAAAAACACCGGGGAAGTGGAGGCCGTGGGCAAGGAAGCGAAAGAAATGCTCGGTCGCACTCCCGGGAACATCGTAGCCATTAAACCGATGAAAGACGGCGTGATCGCCGATTTCAAGGTTACGGAGAAAATGCTGAACTACTTTATTCAGAAGGCGCACAATCGCAAGATGCTGGTGCATCCGCGGATCGTGATCGGCGTGCCTTCAGAAATTACTCAGGTGGAAAAGCGGGCGGTCATGGATTCGGCCTATCGCGCCAAGGCCAGCGAAGTTCACCTGGTGGAGCAGGCCATGGTGGCCGCCATCGGCGCGGGACTTCCCATCACCGAGCCCAGCGGCAATATGGTGGTGGATATCGGCGGCGGCACGACGGACATTGCCGTAATATCGCTCAGCGGCATCGTTTATTCGCGCTCCGTACGCATGGCCGGCAATCAGATGGATGAAGCCATCATGAATTACCTCAAGCGCAAATATAATTTGCTCATCGGCGAGCGCACCGCTGAAACCATCAAGATCGAAATTGGCTCCGCGTATCCCCTGGATAAGCCGCTCACCATGGAGATCAAAGGCCGCAACCTGATTGAAGGCGTGCCCAAGACCATCACCATCGACGACAGCGAAATCCGCGAGGCCCTGAGCGAGTGCATCAGCACCATCATGAACGCAATTCGCGTGGCCCTGGAGCGTACGCCGCCGGAGTTGAGCGCCGACATCAGCGACCGCGGCATTGTTCTCACGGGCGGTGGCGCGCTGCTTAAAAATCTGGACAAGCGCATTCGCGAAGAGACCGGACTGCCGGTTTCCATCGCCGACGATCCCCTGGCCAGCGTAGTGTTGGGCACGGGCAAAATGCTCAGTGACTTCAAACTCTTGCGAAAGATTTCAATTGAGTAAGGCTTCGAATTAAGTAAACGTCGAATTAATAACTGGGGGCAAGCCTGGTAAGGCCGTCCTCTTCTGGCCCTCCTTAGCGCAGCGACATGGAAAATTTCTTTGCTCGGTATAAGAACCCGCTTGTTCTGATGGCGGTCCTCTTCATTCAGGTGGTCGCGCTGGCCACCCAGGTCAAACGGCCGGAAAACGCCAGGGCCGCGAATAGCGGTGGCGGCACGCGGTTGATCCGAGTCTGGACGGTAACGGCATTCACTCCCGTTGAAAGGATCTTTGTTTCCACCGGCCATTTCTTCCGCAACGGCTGGCACAATTACGTCGACCTACGCGGCATACGCAAGCAGAACCGTGAATTGCAGGAGCAAGTTTCGCGCCTGCAGATGGAGCAGGTCCGGCTCAGGCAGGATGCCGACCAGGCGCGGCGCTTGCAAGCGCTGCTGGAATTCAAGGAAAAGTCCATCACCAAGACCGTTGCTGCGCAGGTAATTGCCACCAGCGGGACCGAACAATCGCGCGTCATCATAATTGACAAAGGCAAGCATGACGGGTTGAAGCAGGATATGGCGGTGATTACTCCGGACGGGATTGTGGGAAAGATCAAAGAAGTAATGCCGCTGAGTTCACAGGTCTTGCTCATCAATGACCATGACAGCGGCGCAGGCGTGATTCTGGAAACCACACGGCTGCAGGGCATACTGAAAGGGAACAGTCTGGGGGAGCTGCAGGTCAGTGGCGTTATGTCCGACGAAAAGGTTGAGGCGGGTGAGCACGTCATTACCAGCGGAGGCGATCGTATTTTCCCTAAAGGCCTGCCTGTGGGCACGGTAAGCAGCGCCACCCCAGACCGCGACAACGATCCATTCCTCAATATCAGAATCAAACCCGCCGCAGACCTTAACCGTCTTGAAGAAGTCCTGGTGGTCACCAACATTGCAGAAGAGTCGCCGCACGTTGCTTCCGGAACCGTGCCGGAGCGCGCCGCCGACATTCTTTCTCAACGCTTGCCCAGTATCCCGAAAACGGATCCAAATGCACCCAAGACTCCCGGCGGTGGAGCAACAACTGCGCCTCCCAAACGAGTGGCGAACGTCGATAACAAGACCTCCGCAGCCACCCAGCAAAAGAAGGAAGGCGCCGCAGAATCAGCAAAGCCACCTTCAGGTCAGGCTGGAACAGTGAAAGCAACGCCCTCTGAGGAGAAATTGCCGGCCAGTGTGCCCGCCAATGGCGGAACGGTTGTTCCTACCCCGACGCCGAAGGCAAAAGCAACGCTGCCTAAGAAACCCAAGGCCCCGGCTACTACGCCTGACACTTCTCAGGGTACGTTGGAACCAGCGGCAACACCCGTCAGCACTCCGGAGAAGCCACCCCGATGAACGCCGGCGTTTCTCTCACATCCCGGGAAGAGATCGAGGTCCATCGGTTTAGCTGGCCTGTTTCCATCGGAATTCCCCTGCTGGCTATTTTTTTTCAGGTATACCTCCGCCTGGGAATATTGAATTTCCTCGACCTGCCTCTGCTGGTGACCATCTTTTTCGCCGTAGCCCGCCGTCGTCCGGTGCCTGGCCTGATCACCGGTGCGCTTATTGGAACTCTCCAAGACGCGTGGACGGGGCATCCCATCGGGCTGTTTGGGATTGCCAAGACGATTGTCGGTTATCTGGGATCGTCGATCGGCGTGAAGTTGGACGTGGACAACCCCGGATCGCGGTTCCTGATGACCTTTGCCTTCGTCCTGATCCATAAGTTGATCTACATGGCCATCGACGTCCTCCTGGTCGGTGGAAGCGAAGCCTGGAACTGGGGCCACATCATGCTGGCTGCGCTGTCAAATGGGCTGGCGGCGGTGGTCTTGTTCGCGGTCTTGGATAAGTTGAAGTCGAGAAATTAAGGCTCACTTCACAGCTCAACGGCAGATCCTTCCCTTAGGCACGCTCAGGGCCAGGGATTTCGCTTGCGGCTCAGGCGCCCGCAGTACGGCTCAACAACGGATCCTTCGCTCCGCTCAGGATTTCGCCTGTCGGCTCCCGCTCGGCAAACCTCGCTCACGCCGCCAGCACGGCTCAACTTAATCCTTCAGTAACTATCTCAGTGCTTTGTCCTACAGCGCAGGAAAGGGAAATGCGGTACTCTAAATAGGGCTCCCCGAAAAAGGAAATTTGTACCCCGTGCGCTCTTCAATGAGCGACAGACCGTAACCGGTATGATCGGTCGCGACGAAAAAATTCCGCAAACAAAGTTCTCGGTTGTCCAGTACATCATTCTGGCGGTGTTCGTGATGCTTGCCTACGGACTGTGGAGTTTACAGGTCCGCAAGAGTGATGAGTACGCCACGCGCTCGGAGCAGAACCGCATCCGCCAGGTGCCGGTGCTCGCGCCGCGAGGGAAGATCTATGACCGCGATGGGCAGCTGATCGTCGACAATTATCCGTCATTCTCGGCGCTGCTGCTGCGCGATCAGATGCGCGACCTCAATGCTGACGCGCAGAAAATTGCCGATGGGCTGCACATTCCCGTGGAAGACGTGCTCGGTAAGATCCGCCGTTTCCAGTTGGATCACAAGCCTGCGTTTGAGCCAATCATCGTCAAGGACGACATCACTCCGGACGAACGTGCGTTCATTGAATCGCACCGCGATGACTTCCCCGAATTGGAAACGCTGATGATTCACCGCCGCCTCTATCCCAAAGACGGCTTCATGGCGCATGCGATTGGGTACGTGGGCGAGGTCAGTGAAGACATGCTCAACTCGCCGAAGTTTGAACTCTATGAGCGCGGCGACATTGTTGGCCAGTCCGGCGTGGAACTGCAATACAACACCCTTCTGATGGGGAAAGACGGGTCGCGCCGAGTGCTCGTGAACAGCAAAGGCAAAGAAGTCGGGCGTCCTCCGAATGCGAACATACCGGCAATTCCGGGGCAAAAACTCAAGCTGACAATCGACCTGGATATTCAGAAAGCTGCGGAACAGGCCCTTGAAGGAAAGAATGGCGCGGTGGTGGCAATGGACCCGCGCAACGGCGAGATCCTGGCCATGGTGAGCCGGCCCACCTTCGACCCGAATGACTTTGCTGTACGTATCTCGTCAAAAGAGTGGAACCAGCTAGTTACCGATCCAAATCATCCTTTATTGAACAAGGCGATTCAGGCGCAACTCGCTCCGGGGTCAGTCTTCAAGATCGTCATGTCCGTGGCCGGACTGCAGGAAGGCGTGGCGCAGAACTTGCGCGTGAACTGCGCCGGAGGCGGCGTTTTCTACGGCCGCTACTTCAATTGCTGGGTAAAGTCGGCGCACAAACCTGTCCATGGCATCACGGACGTCAGTAAGGGCATTAGCCAATCTTGTGACGTTTTCTTTTATACATTGGCCGAGCGGCTCGGTATTGAAAAGGTCGCCAAGTGGGCGACAGCCATGGGGCTGGGCAAGAAGACAGGTATCGATCTGCCCAATGAAGTCAGCGGCCTGATTCCTTCGGAAGAATGGAAACTCAAGACCTTTCACCAGAAATGGATTGTCAGCGAAACGATCTCGGTGGGCATAGGACAGGGCGCGGTCACGGTAAGCCCAATCCAACTCGCACGCACCATCGGCGGAATCACCATGGGCGGCACCTTCTATCGACCGCACATTGTCAATCCCGATCAATTGCCCCACAACAGCCAGGAAGAGGCGTCCGGCGTGCCTGACGTGGTTCATGTTCCCATTGATCCGCAGAACTGGATTACGATCACCAATGCGATGGCAGGAGTCCTGGATCCCGGAGGAACAGCACCCAGCGCTCACCTCCAGGGTGTGGATTTCGCCGGAAAGACGGGCAGCGCCCAGGTAGTGAGCAACTCGTTCCGCAAGAGTAAAGGCGGAGCAGCAAAGCAGTTCAACGACAACAGCTGGTTTGTGGGCGTTACGCCGCGGAGAAATCCTGAGATCGTGGTCGTAGTTTTGTTTGAAGGCGGCGAGCACGGCCTGCTCGTGGCGCGGCTGGCCTCACAAATTATCAAGGCTTACGTGGAGAAGCAGCGCCTGCTTCGCAACAATCCCATGCTGTTTAGTGATAAGGCAGATCCTGGGTCGGTGCCCCTTGCCGGCGTCTGGAACCAACCGGATGTTGTCGATCATGATGATGCAGTGGTCTCAGCAGCGCAGGGTGTGGGTGGCGAGGAATCTGCAGGAGATAATCGGCTGCAGGGAGGGACTCTCCTCGTCCCGGTAAAAAGGACGACGATTCAAAAGCCTTTTCGATCTCCACTACTGGGGTTGGCGGGAAAAGACTGATGCGGCGGCTGATCTCTTTTCGCGATTTTGACTGGCTGCTGCTCACCTTCGTGCTGCTGATTTGTGCGCTGGGCGTCCTGGAAATTTACAGCACCACCTATGGCACTAAGTTCGCGGGAGCTCACGTCCGGCAGATTTATTGGATCATGGCCGGGCTGGCCATGATGCTGGCCGTCAGCCTTATCAACTATCAGGTGCTGCTGGAACACGCGCACTGGTTTTACTTTGCTTCCGTGGCCTCTCTCCTGGCAGTGGCCCTCTTCGGCAAAAAATATCTGGGAGCACGGCGGTGGATCCAGCTTCCTGGAGGGCAGCACTTTCAGCCTTCAGAGTGGGTCAAACTTGTCCTGATCCTGATGCTGGCCAAATACTTCAGCGGAGAAGGCGAGCGTGAAGCCACGTTCGGTGACATGATGAAGGCGGCCCTGATCGCGGGCGTGCCTATGCTTTTGGTGCTGAAACAGCCCGATCTTGGCACCGCGCTGACTTACGTTCCGGTAGCTCTGATGGGTTTGTTCCTGGGTGGGATGCAGTTCCGGCACGCGGCCATTATTCTGGTAGTTGCCGGGGTATTGATGCCGGGGGTGTGGCACTACGGCCTAAAGCCCTACCAGAAGGAGCGGCTTACCAGTTTTTTGCATCCTGAAGCGGATTCGCAGAAGACGGGGTATCAACTTGAGCAATCCAAAATCGCCGTGGGTTCGGGCGGAATTTGGGGCAAAGGTGTGCGGAAAGGCACGCAAACACAGGGCTCTTTCCTTCCCGAACCGCATACCGACTTCATTTTTGCGGCCTGGTCAGAAGAGCATGGCTTTGTGGGCGCAGTCGCCTTACTACTGTTATACTTCATGGTGTTAATGCGTTTGATCCATAATGCCCAGACCGCGCCGGACAGCGCGGGTGGCTTTGTGGTGATGGGTGTGGTGGCAGTCTTACTCTTCCATATCCTGGTAAACGCTGGAATGGTGGTTGGGTATATGCCCGTCACCGGAATTCCTTTGCCGCTGATGAGCTATGGCGGCTCATCAGTGTTGTTCATGTTTCTGGCGCTGGGGATTGTGATGAATATCAGAATGCGCCGCTTCGTGAACTGAATTTGAGGATCGCCCTGGTGGCGAAAGAAACGAGATTTTTTAAGAATTGAACGTGACGCCCTTACGTTAAAGAGGGCGCCGGCACGTAGAAGAGGCCGGGAGAGTATCAGAAAGCATTGCCGGGCAGGTAACGGCCCCGCGGAAAACTTACCAAGCAAGCGCGACCGCAGCGCTCGCTCGGGAACCGCTGGGTGGCCACAACCCCGGAGTGCAAAGGTGCACCGATTTTTCAAAACAGTCATACGCAGATTGCACAGGTTGCGCGGACAGGTTTACTCGCCGCAGCCGATTTGTATTTCCTGCATAAGATCAGATTGAATCTCCGAGCACTGGATCTCAGTCAGCCCGCGTTGCCAACGCTGGCCTTCTGACATTCTGAACCCTCCTACTTCTTCCTGCCGGTAGAAACCGGAGAAGAATCCATGGCGAAAGAACTATTTGTCTCTTCCACCCCGCATGAAACCAAAGTTGCGATTGTGGAAGACGACCAGTTAACAGAAATTTATTACGAGCGGGAAAACGAGTACACGCTGGCAGGCTCCATCTACAAGGGCCGGGTTACGCGAGTGCTTCCCGGCATGCAGTCGGCCTTTGTGAACGTCGGCCTGGAGCGCGACGCTTTCCTTTATGTTTCCGACTTCCTGCTGGAAGAAGATGAGGACGCGGATGCTATTGGCGAAGTGGTAGCGCGTTCACGCAATGAATCGCCCGTGATTGAGGTGCGAGGCGCAGAAGGTCATCAGGGACCCATTGAGGCGCAGGAGACCTTCCCTGCGGTCGAGGCCGGAGCAGAAGGCGATGATGCGGAAGAAGAACCGGCGGAAGATGCGTCAAGCGAAAACACCGGCCAGCAGGAGCCTGAACGCGAAGGCGCGCGCCGATGGCGCGGACGTCGCCGCCGGGGAAGAGGCGGACGAGACCGCTTTGGGGAC
>JBARMK010000142.1:0-13529 GCA_049802395.1 Candidatus Angelobacter sp. | reverse complement strand
GCAGGAGTTGAAATATGTCTACCCGGAGCAAGGAAACCTCGGAAGCAATCGCTAATTTGGCTTATCGGTGGGCGGAAGGCTGTTTAGCATCTCTTCAAAAGCAGCGCCAGATGAGGCTTCATCGACAGCCTTCCACATGTCAGAATAATTTTGATGAGCTTCTGCCCTCCTCTCAGGATCAAGAAGCGCCTTCGCCGCAGTCTCCTTCAGTTCCTCATAAGAAATGATGCGCGCCTCAAGGATTAAATCAAAGTAGACGCTATTCTCTATCGAAAGGTTCTCAAGCTCGGTACAGAGTTTACGCATAGTCTCTTTAAAATGCTCAAATTCTGGCATATCCATAGCACAGCCCTCACTAAGCAAGCAGAAATTAAGTCCACTACCCTTTTTTCTTTGCCCTTGCCCATCGTGCTTGAACTGCCTTACGAGCAGATTCGCTGCGCTGTTCGCTGGTAAGGTTTTCGGCCCGTATCTTTCCGCCTATGCGCCCGCCCTTACGGCCCATCTTCACGAAGTACTCTCTTACGGATTCCGGCATTACGTTTCTTGGCATGACCCCGATAATACGTTACCCGGTTACGAAATACAAGAATATTTCTCTTGACTATACCAGAGGGGGTTACGTATACTTTCTTCAGTAAAAGAACGGCCCTGATCTCGGGTGCAACCGAAAACAGGGCCTAAATCAACATCGCGGAGCAAGCCGCAATGCCGACCTACAATCACATTATCGGCCTTCTCCGCTGCGAAAGGCAAGGCCGAAAATGACATGCATAAAATGCCAGCATTCCACCGTTAAAAAGTTTGGCCGTTACGGACGGCACAGAATCCAGCGTTACCGCTGTATTTCCTGCTCTACAACCTTTTCTGACCCCAAGCCCGTTAGCTCCCTCGGAACCATGCGGATTGATGAAGCCAAAGCAATCCAGGCGATTCAATGCTTGCTTGAAGGGTGCTCTATTCGCTCTACAGAACGCCTTACAGGGCTGCATCGTGACACGATTATGAGTTTGCTTACTCTCGCCGGAGAACGCTGTTCTAAGCTCATGGATGAGAGAATGCGGAACCTGAAATGCAGCTTCATTCAGTGTGATGAAATTTGGACGTTCTGTTTTAAGAAGCAAAAGCGCGTCCGCAAAGACGACCCGGATGAGTTTGGCGACCAATGGGTGTTTGTGGCGATTGATGCGGAAACCAAACTCGTTCCCTCGTTCGCCATTGGCAAACGTACCAGAGGGACAACCGATTCTCTCATTAGCGACTTGGGGCAGAGGCTCACTAATCGCGTCCAGATCACTACGGACGGATTCCGGTTTTATGTCCATGCCATCGAAAGAGAGTTTGGGGCAGACGTGGATTTTGCTCAGCTTGTGAAGCTGTACGGCGATTACGGCCAGCATGACCACGCGGCCAAATACCCCCCAAGCCCAGTCATGGAGTGCATATCCAAGGTCATACAGGGGAACCCGGATGAGGAACATATCAGCACGTCATACGTCGAACGGCAGAATTTGACCATGCGGATGGCCATGAGACGGTTTACCAGGCTGACCAATGCTTTCTCTAAGAAGTTGGACAACCTGAAAGCCGCTATCGCCTTGCATTTTGCATATTACAATTTCTGCCGTGTTCATAAAACCTTGAGAGTCACACCCTGCATGGAAGCGGGGATTACAGATCACGTGTGGAACATTGTCGAATTGCTTAGGGCAATCTAACATGATCGTCCTATGATTCCCGATGACGCGCCAACTAGCATCCTCGTAAACCATCTGCTCAATGGATACCAAGAACTTCTACAAAAGTGTCTTATCCTTTGTGCTTTTCTGGATCATCTTCATGCAGATAACTGGAGACAGCATTTGGATATTCAGATGAAGGCTGGCTCTGGCAGTTCCGAAGCCCTTCAGCAGTTCGCCCCCTTAAGGAAAGCGGCGCAAGCAGTTTTATTGGGACAAGCTGAAACCTTGTTAGATTTTCCAAAGCCGCCCTTAATTCAGTGAGCAACACAGTCATAGGACACCACCGGCGAACGGCACACAGGCAAGCGTGAACAGCGCGGTACATCATCTGATTGCCGTCCGGAGCCCCTTGATTTCAGGCTGTGGAAAAAGCATTTAAAATGAAGTGCGACTCAGACACCCTGCTAAGTCATAGTAGTAGCGAGTCTTCATGTAGAGCGCCAACTGTCTGCGGTGAGCAACTTGGAGGCTCAATCGTGATATCCACGGCAAAATCAGAATGATCAAACAACTCCCTTAAACCGATGCGGAGGCTTTCATGGCGCCAGGGAATCTATCTCCGCAATGTATCGTTTGCTGTCGAACTTCTTTGACGTGCTGTTGAATGACATGTACCGGATCTTGCCGAAGACCGGCCGCTCAAACCAGGGGCGATCGTGCTTGCCGACAATGGCCCATGCTATCCCCGCATATCCATTGGGGTCGCGACCATCAAGCTCATATTTGTCGTTCAGATAAACCGCGGTCTGGTAGGCGCGGGCCGGGGTCTTGCTCCATTCCAGGATCTTTTTGGCCCAGTACATGCGCATGTAATTGTGCATAAAGCCGGTTATCACCATCTGTCGCTCCGAGGCATTCCACAGCGGATCATGCGTCTGCGCGTTTTCCAACTGGCATTCGCTGTAGATTTTTCGGGGATCGCTGGCATGTTCGGCCAGGCTCTTGTGCGCCCAAGACGTGCCCGACTCAAAGTTGTCGTAGTCATGATTGAAGCGCACGAAGTTCACCGCCAGCTCGCGCCGGACAATCAGCTGTTCCATGAAGGCCTCCTTCGCCGCCTTGGGTGCGCTGGCTTTTTGCACGGCCAGAGCCACCGTGTGCGGGCTGATATGCCCGAAGTGCAGGTAGGCTGACAGGTGACTGGTTGAATCCAGCTCCGGTTTGTTACGCTCTACGGGATAGCGCGTAAGATCATCCCTGATAAATCTTTTCAGCCTTTTCAGTGCCTGATCTGTTCCGCCGGCGCAGGAGTTTACCGGTGCTACTGTACGATCAAGCGACCAACCTTCGCTGATATCCATATCAATCGGAAGAGATTTCAGACCCTTGGGGGCTCGCCATGGAGTCCTAGCGCGCGTATTCCCGACCAGCTTCAGAAACTCCGGCAGCAGGCGACGAATCACAGGCCGCGCCGTATAGGCGCCATACTGCTCTTTCATCAGCAGCTTCGACGGCACAATCACATCTGAATCCACAGTCCAGAATGGCACACGCACTTTCTTTGCGACTGTTTGGCGCCATGATTCCAGCTCACGCATGGGATTTTCATCGCCAACCACGAGCGCCGGCCGCACTTCCGCACAGAACTCCACAAGAGAATGATCGGGAAAGCGCCGCAGGACAAAACCGATGCCGCGTTTCTTGAGTCCTTCGGCAATCGAGCCGATTCCCTGGCCCAGAAAACGGTAATGACGCAAGTTGGCATGGGGATAAAACGGGACAGGAGCAAAGAAGACGACACACGGTCTGCGCAGCAGGTTCGCCGCCTTCACTGCGACCTCAAGTGCAGGATTGTCAAGCGCTCTCTGCGAGCGCTGCATCCAGTAAACAACACACTTGCCTTCCGGACCAGGGCGGCCCGTGCGACGGACGGTGACACGCGGATCAGCGGCGAGGCGATCGAGGTCATCCATCTCTAACAAATATCATGTAACCGCGACTTTTAGAGCGCTGCTTCCCAGCCGCCAAGTTTATTGCTTAGTCGGGAGTGGCGACGATCGCAGGTGAGGGTTCCTCTTTGGTAGAAAATACTACCTGTCTCTTGGGAAACAGTTCTTTCAATGCCGCGACAATAATGAAGCTGATGATTACCAGCAGCATCCAGGAGCTGATCTTGGTGGGCCCAACAATGGCCCATTGCCGCTTCTGGTAGGGATATTGCCATGCGCCAAAATAGGTAGCGATATTTTCCGCTACCCAGATGAAGAAACCAATCAGCAGAAAGGCCAAAGCCAGGGGCATGCGCCTTTCTTTTCTTATCACAATGAAATGGACTTGCGTGCGGCGGAACAGTAATAACACGGCTGCGGCCAGAGGCCAGCGCAAATCGACCATGTAGTGATTGGTAAAAAAGTTGGCATAGATAGCGGCGCAAAGGCCCACTGCCAGCGAGAAGGGCGGAAATTCCGTAATTTTAAGTTGCATCAGCCGCCATGACTGCATGATGTAGCTGGCGACCGAGGCATACATGAACCCACTGTAAAGAGGAACGGTTTTCAAGTGGAAGAACGCCGGTTCCGGATAACTCCATGACCTGATGGATGGCGAAGTCTTATAAAGCTCCAGGCCCATACCGATCAGATGGAACAAAGAGAGCACCGCAACCTCGCGCCAGTTTTCCAGGCGAACGGCCACAAGCACAATCTGGATGGCGATCGCGCTCAGAAACAAAAAGTCATAGCGGGCAAGGCCGGGGATGGAGATGTGGCCTGAGATGGCCAGTAAAAACAGGAAGGATCCGGCAAAGACACAAGCCGCAGCCTGTTTGAAGCCAAAGACGAAAAGCTCGCCGACAGCTGACGCCAGTCGAGTACCCAGAAAGCGCGAGAGAGGTTCCGTTGATGGCAGCAAGCGGTTGAGTGTGGTCATCGGCACTAAAACGGTATTATGGAGCAGAGTGAAGCACCCGCGCATACAACTTCTTGCCCTGGATATTGATGGTACCCTCCTGGATCCACAGTTCAAGGTCAGTTCGCAGAATCTCCTGGCATTGCGGACGGCGCATGCCGCCGGTATAGAAATCGTGCTGGCGACGGGCCGTCGCCACGACTATGCCCTTCCTATCGCCGAGGAGATCGGCGTTCCCGCATGGCTCATCAGCTCCAACGGCGCGGTGATTCGTTCCAGCGCCGGCGAAACTTTTCATTGCGATCGGCTGCCTGCAGCAACTGCGAGGAAGCTGCTACGTCACATGGACGCCTTCCGCGGCAATGCCGTACTCACGTTCGACCGGCAAGGCAATGACGCGCTGATCCTTGAAGGATTCGAAGAGCTGAACCAGAGCATTTCACGCTGGATCGAGATGAATTCACCCTACATTCAATACGTTTCGCCGTTGGAACTAGCCCTGACGGAAGATCCTATCCAGGCCATGTTCGGCGGCACCGTTGCGCGGATGGAAGAAGCGCGGAAGAGGCTCAGCCAGGCCGATTTTCTCGACGAAATCACGATTATGAAAACACAGTATGACCACCGCGATCTGTGTATCCTGGATATTTTGAACCGCGCATGTTCCAAGGGCCACGCGCTGCGCCGATGGGTGGAAGAACGCGGCATTCCTCGGGAGCAGGTGATGGCCATCGGGGACAACTACAATGACGTGGAAATGCTTGAATATGCAGGGGTTGCCGTAGTCATGGGAAATGCATCTTATGATCTGAAGCAGAGCGGCTGGAAGGTAACGGCCAGCAACGCTGAAAATGGCGTAGCCCGGGCCCTGGAAGAGATTTTGGGGCTGGCTTTCAGCAGCTAATTGGGCGAGAATAGCTATCTTGCGCTGATATGAAACTTTTGCGGCCAGTTATGATCGGAACGGCTCTGCTCCTGGGCCAGCTTACCGCCTTTGGGGCGGAAATTGCCGTATTGCACAATGGTTTTTCCATCCGCTTTGAGCGGAAAGAGCAGACCGGGAATCTCACACGGCTATACACCGATACTGGCTACCTGGATGTAGCCAGCGACCAGATCGCGTCGTTTGAGACCGAGGAAGCCCCTGTTGCTCCAGCCCCACAGTCAGCGGTGCCACAGGAAAGCACAGCGCCAAAGCAGCAGCCTGCAGCATCGAAACCGGCAGATCTTCTGTCCATGGCAAATCCGCAAACCGCGACCAACAACACGGTGACTCCCATTAAGTCAGCTACACCAGCCACGAATGTGGACCTGGATCAGTTAGTTCGCGAGGCAAGCAGCCATCACCGGCTCGATCCGGATTTTGTCAGCAGTGTAATCAAGGCAGAAAGCAACTTCAAAACCAGAGCGGTATCAAAAAAGGGCGCACAGGGACTGATGCAACTGATGCCGGGTACGGCAGCACAGCTCGGGGTTGCCGATCCTTTTGATCCCAGGGCCAACGTGGAAGCGGGCACGGCGCACCTGAGCGCACTGCTGGACCAGTATCACGATGATCCCATCAAGGCTCTGGCGGCCTACAACGCCGGCGCTCACCGAGTGAAGCAATACCACGGTGTGCCTCCGTATCGCGAGACGCGTACCTACATTTCAAAGATTATTCGCGACTTCAACGCCAAAAAGCGGGCACAGATGAAGACCGGAGCAGCGTCCAAGGTGAATGCTTCGGCCAAGCCGGCCGGCGCGTCAGCCAAGCCCGTAAATTCCAAAGCCTCAAAAAGAACCAAGCCGCAGCAAGCCAGCATCACCAAGCCCGCTAGCCCTGCGTGACCTCAAAGTGATAGAACAGTAGATCGCGTCCTGCCGGCAGGGGCGCTTTTTTTGTAGCGGCTGTGGATACGGCCCATACTCCATGAGCAGAAAACGATTCATTGTCACCGCCCTGGTGCTGGTTGTGCTGGCCGCGCTGGTCTATCTCCAGGTGAGGACATGGAAGAAGTTTGACTGGCACCGCTTCTGGGCCGCGACCCACAACACCAACAAATTTTATTTGGTTTCGGCCGTGGCGCTGGTCTACTTCGATTACTTCCTTCGCGCGGTGCGCTGGAAGATTATGCTTCGGCCAGTGTGTGACGCCAAGACGGCGGACCTGGTCGCGCCGACCTTCATCGGCTTTGCCGGACTCGCGCTGCTGGGGCGCCCAGGAGAATTTATTCGCCCGTTCCTGATTGCCCGCAAAGAAAACTTGAGCATGGCATCGCAGATGGCGGTGTGGACGGTGGAAAGGATCTTTGACGCTGGCGCGTTCGCGCTGATCATGGCAGTCAATATTCTGTGGTCAAGGGATCACCTCAGCAAGCTCCCCGGGTTTGCTGCCAGACGCCACTTTCTTGGCCATGAAATCTCATCGTTTGTGTTCTTTGAAGCTTTCGCCATTGGATTGCTGGCAGGAGTGGGACTGGTGGCCCTCGTCGCGTTCAAGGTACGGCAGAACCCTTCTACGGCATCGAGGGTTTTTGCCCGGCTGTTTGGACGGATCTCGCCAAAAGCAGGTCACGCTGTAGGCAAGCGCGTCCATGCTTTCGGAGAAGGGTTGAACACTGTCAAAGACCTGACCTCCTTCTTTCAGCTCAGCGGGCTATCGGTGCTGATCTGGATCGTCATTGGTTTTGCTTACATGGCGGTGACCCACGCCTATTCCATCCATCGTCTCTCACAGATGACACTTTCCAGCGTGTTTCTGCTCACCGCTGCCAGCGTTGTGGGCGGCGTGCTGCAACTGCCGGTAGTGGGCGGCGGCTCGCAACTGGCGACAATCGGCATGTTGCGCGGCGTATTTGGTCTCTCCCCTGAGCTGGCCACCAGTTGTGGAATCATGCTGTGGCTGGTGACTTTCATGTCGGTAACTCCGGCAGGGCTGGCCATGGCGCATTCGGAGCATGTATCGCTTACCCAGATGGAAGAGGAGAGCCTGGAGGAAGAGGAAAAGGCTCTGGAAGAGGAATCGGTTGATCCGGAAATCAAGTGAGCGGGGAGATCGCGAGCCTCTGGATTAAGACCATTTATAAATCGCCTGTTACAATCGAGCTAACATCCCATTTAGAGTTGCGGTTTAGACACGATGAAATGTCCGTTTTGCGGGTTCGAAAATGACAAGGTCGTGGACTCGCGTGAGAGCAAAGAAGGCGAATCCATTCGCCGGCGCCGCGAGTGCATGAAATGCGAGAAGCGCTTCACCACCTATGAGCGCATCGACGAAATTCCCTACATGGTCGTGAAGAAAGACGGCCGCCGGGAGAAATTTGAGCGCCAGAAGATCCTCTCCGGCCTGCTACGGGCCTGCGAGAAGCGCCCCATCTCCATGGGAAAAATGGAGCAGATCGTGAATGAAGTGGAGCAATACGTGATTGATTCACCTGAGCGTGAGCGTACCGCCAGCGAACTGGGCGAGCAGATCATGAATAACCTGAAGCAGATCGACAAGGTAGCCTATATCCGCTTTGCTTCCGTGTATCGCGACTTCAAGGACGTGGGTGAGTTCCACTCCGAACTTGAGCAGTTGCTCAACTCCAAAGAGGACAAACCCAAACCGCCCAAGGCAAAAACCAGCGCAAAATAAGCGGGAGATATGGCACACAAGGTCACGTTGATTCCAGGCGACGGCATTGGGCCGGAGGTTACTCGCGCGGCGGTACGGATCGTGGACGCTTCAGGCGTCAAAATTGAATGGGAGACATTTGCCGCTGGTTCAGAGGCGTTTGCCAAATATGGAGAGTACATTCCCAAGGAGCTCACACAGTCCATTGAGCGGACCGGGTTGGGGTTGAAGGGACCTATTACCACGCCGATCGGCGGCGGCTTTTCCAGCATCAACGTGGCGCTGCGCAAGCAGTTCGAACTTTTCGCCAACTTCCGGCCAATCAGGAATTTGCCCTCCCTGCCCACTCGATATCCCAGCGTGGATCTGGCCATCTGCCGCGAAAACACTGAAGGGCAGTATTCCGGCATTGAACATGAAGTGGTGCCGGGCGTGGTGGAATCGCTGAAGATCATTACGGAAAAAGCGTCAACACGCATTGCGCGCTTCGCATTCGACTATGCACGGCGGGAAAAGCGCAAACGGGTGCATGCCATCCACAAAGCCAACATCATGAAGTTAAGCGATGGGCTGTTCCTTCGCTGCTGCCGCGACGTGGCGAAGGAATACCCGGAAATCACTTACGGGGAGCACATCATCGACAATACCTGTATGCAGTTGGTGATGAACCCATATCAATACGATGTGCTGGTGATGGAAAATCTTTATGGCGACATCATCTCCGATCTTTGCGCCGCCTTTGTCGGTGGGCTGGGACTGGTGCCGGGAGCGAACATCGGCACGCGCTGCGCTGTCTTTGAAGCCGTACACGGATCAGCGCCTGACATTGCGGGTAAAGATATCGCTAATCCGACGGCGGTGCTGCAGTCGGCCATACTGATGCTGCGTCACATGGGCCAGGTGGAAGCCGCGGACCGCGTCTACGCGGCGCTGGAGAAGACCTACAAAGAAAAGCTGCATCTCACGCGCGATGTCGGCGGCACGGCCGGCACCAGTGAGTTTGCTGACGCGGTAATTGCCAATATGCAGAGCGTGGCTGTAGCCACCGGCGATTAAAATCTCACCACGGATGAAACCGAGCAAACCCTTACCACGGATAACACTGATGACACTGATTCGCACTGATCTGAATGAAGTGGAACGCGTTCGAGAACGGCCTGAGGCTTCGCGTCAGCCAAGAGTTTTCTTTGCCGCGGCGCTGATTGTCTTGGGCGCGCTGGCCGGCTGCGGCAAATCGCAACCTGCTTCGGAGACGCCTTCCCCGTCAGCCAAACCTGCAACAATTTCTGTAGACTCAGCTACCGTCGGCGCGATCACCGGAGTTGTGAGCTTTAAGGGCACGCCGCCAAAGATGAAGCCTCTCGACATGACGCAGGACCCAGGCTGCCCCTCACAGCCGCAGCCGTCCGAGGTTGTAACAGTGAACAACGGAAAGCTGGCGAATATTTTTGTCTACGTGAAAGAAGGCCTGCCGCAGGGAACGTTTTCGGTTCCCACCGAACCGGTGGTACTTGACCAGAAGGGCTGCCGCTACATTCCCCACGTTCTGGGAATCATGGCAGGCCAGCCGCTAAAGATCACAAACACCGATACGGCTGACCACAACATTCACGACATGCCGAGCAACAACCAAGCATTCAATGAGTCGCAGATGCCGACCGACAAGCCAGTCATTAAGACTTTTGCCAGCCCGGAGATGATGGTTCCAGTCCAGTGCAACCAGCATCCGTGGATGCGAGCGTATATCAACGTGATGTGGCACCCGTATTTTGCAGTGAGCGCGCCGGACGGAAGCTTTGAGATCAAGAATCTGCCTCCAGGGGAATACACACTGGCGGCAGTGCATGAGAAATTCGGCGAGCAGACGGTCAAGATTAAGGTGGGGCCAAAGGAGAACGCCAGGGCAGCGTTTGTTTTTGCGGCTCAGTAATGCAGATTCATGGCGATAGCGATCTCTCGCTACGCTCGAGATTTCAGAAAGTGCAGTGTTAAAATACTCAGTACTTCAGGGAGCAGTTCTGACCTCTTCCACGTATAACGCCGCTCAACATCGCTTCACCGTCTTTGTTGCCGCGCTGGCATTCCTGCTGATCGTGGCTGGCGGGCTTGTCACCAGTAATAATGCCGGTCTGGCCGTGCCGGACTGGCCGACGAGCTTCGGCCATCTGTTCAAGATCCCAAAGATGATCGGCGGGGTAAAGTTTGAGCACGGACATCGCATGATCGCCGAACTGGTCGGACTGTTGACTATCATTGTCGCCATTTGGACATGGCGAGTGGACAAGCGCCGCTGGATGCGCGCGCTGACGCTGGGCGCCGTCGCCGGCGTGATTGTCCAGGGAGTGCTGGGTGGATTGACGGTGTTGAATTTTCTTCCACCGGCAATCTCCACGGCGCATGCCACGGTTGGGCAGACAATGTTCTGCGTGCTCGCCGCAATCGCGGTATTTACCAGCCGAAGCTGGCTCGAAGAGCCAACAGAGAAGATTCCCAGGAAAGATGCCCGATTGCTGCTGCGCCATTGCTGGATGCTGATTGGCTTTCTCTATCTGCAACTGATCCTGGGAGCCGCTTTCCGCCATGTCTGGACTAAGTGGGGCCCGAACGGATCGAACCACTGGCCAGTCCAGAAAATCGTGCATGCATTCCTTTATCCTCACATCCTGAATGCACTGCTGGTCAGTGGGCTGATTTTGTACGTGAGTTTGCGTGCGTTGATCAAACATTCGAATATCCAGCACCTGCGGCGTCCGGCTTTATCCCTATTGTTGCTACTCATTTTGCAGCTTTTGCTGGGTGTGAGCGCGTATGTGGTGCGGGTGGTGCAAGGAATCAATGAGGCGCAGCCAACCATGTCGTTGGTGGTCGTGACAGTCGCGCACCTGGCCGTGGGTGCGCTGATCCTGGCAATAGCTTTCGTCCTGACGATCCAGGGTTACCGGCACAGCGGAGAATCCGCCGCAATAATCCCGTTCGATCGCCAACGTGAGGTCGCAACGGCATGAGCAGCACCGCGCGCATTGTGGATAGCAAAGTAGAGTCTCCGGCAACGCCGGTAGTGCTGAAGAAGGGCTCCTTGCTCGGCGACTATCTGCAGCTATTCAAAGTCCGCGTGACATCGCTGATCGTGATGACGGCCTGGGCCGGCTTCTACATGGGCGCGGCCAAGAGTGGCGTGTCGTCGCTGCGATGGACGCTGTTGAATGCTCTGGTGGGAATTGGAATGACCTGCGCGGGCTCGGCAGCATTAAACGAAGTTCTGGAGCACAAGATTGACGCTTTGATGCGGCGTACGCGCAACCGTCCGCTGCCAGCGGGGAGAATGAGCCTGGCAACAGGTCTGACCGCCGGCATCCTGGCAACGGTTTGTGGCTCGGTATTCCTTGCTTTGACGACGAATGTGCTGACCGGAGTTCTGGCCCTGGCGACTGCCATAATTTATTTGGCGTTCTACACGCCGCTGAAGCGCATATCGCCGATATCCACATTTGTGGGAGCGTTTCCGGGCGCCATGCCGCCGCTGCTGGGCTGGACCGCCGTCCGCGGTAAGTTGGAAGTAGAAGCCGTCTTTCTGTTCTTGATCGTCTTCTTCTGGCAGTTCCCCCACTTTCAGGCCATTGCGTGGATGTATCGCGACGATTATGAAGCCGCCGGCATAAAGATGCTTCCTGTAGTGGACAAGGCCGGGCATAGCGTAATCCGGCAGATGCTTACCTACTGCTCGACTTTGATTTCGGTAAGCCTGGTGCCCTCGCTGCTGCACATGACCGGCAAAATTTATCTCTTCGGCGCGCTGGCGCTGGGATTGGCTTTTCTATGGTTTGTTTTGCGGCTGGCGCGCACCAAATTGCCCACCACGTCGCCAGACTCTCGCAGATTTGCCCGCCAGTTGCTGCAAGCAAGCGTGCTCTATCTGCCACTCCTCTTTGCTTTAATGATGTTCAACGTGGTGCATTTGTAAGAGTATGGCGACGGCCCAGCAAAACAGATCAGCGGTGGACCTAAGAAATGAAGCTTCCGCCGTGATTCGCGTGGAAGGGATACGCCTGGCGGCGTTCGCGTTGACCGCGTCGGTGTGATAATCATGACCGATTACAGTATCTTTCCCGTTTTGAATGCCACGTTGAACGGTACCAGCGCGATCCTGATCGGGACAGGCCGGGCACTTATCGGCCGCAAGAAGGTCCACCTGCATCGTGCCTGCATGATCGCAGCAGTTACTACCTCCAGCGTCTTCCTGGTCAGTTATTTGTACTATCACGCGCATGTAGGTTCCGTCCCCTTCCCTGGCCAGGGCTGGGTGCGACCACTCTATTTCGCGATTTTGATTTCACATACGCTCCTGGCAGCGGCCGTGGTACCGCTGGTCTTGCTATCACTCAATTACGGATTGCGCTCGCGCTTTGACCGCCATCGCAGGATCTCACGCTGGACTTTTCCGGTTTGGCTTTATGTGTCCATTACCGGCGTGGTCGTATATATAATGCTGTACCAAATTTATGGCGCGCACGCGTGACGCCGGAGCGGCGGCAAAACGCTTAGTAGTCCGGACGAAGCTACTTTAAGAAATCGCGGCGGGCTGGTATATTTACCAAAATTCGTAAAGGAAAATTCTCTCCCATGGCAAAAAGCGTAAACAAAGTGATTCTGGTGGGAAATCTGGGAAAAGACCCGGAAGTGAAATACACGCCCAGTGGCGTTCCCGTTGCCAAGTTCAGCCTGGCTACGAATGAACGGTTCAAGGACAAGGCCGGTGAATGGCAGGACCGCACCGAGTGGCACAACATTGTGGTCTGGCAGCGGCTGGCTGAGATCGTTGGAGAATACGTCAAGAAAGGCTCAAAGCTTTATATCGAGGGCCGGCTGCAAACCTCAAGTTGGGAAGACAAACAGAGCGGCGAGAAGAAGTACAAGACTGAAGTCGTCGCGAGCGATCTGGTCCTGCTGGGCGGCCGCGGAGACACTGGCGAACATGAAGGACGCCCCGCGCGCGGTGCGTCAGCGGCTTCATCATTCGATCAGCGTGCGCATCATTCCGATGACCATTCTCAGCCGCCGGCCGAGATTACCGATGAGGATATTCCGTTCTAATCTCGAATCTGCTTTTATGGTCTGCTTTCGGAATGCTGAATTCGCACGCGCTTACACAATGATTTTCGCTTGCGATTGGCAACTGCACAGTACCGTGCGTTAATCAACCAGCGCCGACCGTGCGTGTCTCCACTGAACCTACGTTACTTCTGGGAACCAGACCTTTAGGGGATAATTGCACAATCGCAGGGCATTTTGCCGTGGCAGTAACGGCAACAACTCCCTTGCCATTTTTCCGTAACGCCGAGAGT
>JBARMK010000141.1:0-3680 GCA_049802395.1 Candidatus Angelobacter sp. | reverse complement strand
AAATGGGCGACCAGCTCGAAGTGCTCGGCGAGCAAGCGGGCATGCATCTGGTGGCGCTGCTGCCGCCTGGCGTCAGCGACGTAGCGGTTTCGGTGAAAGCCGCCAAGCGCGGCATCTCCGCCGTGCCATTGTCTTCGTGCTATGCGAAATCACCGAAACGCGGCGGCTTGATCCTTGGCTACGGCGGCACCGACCCCACCCAAATCCGCGAAGGCGCCCGCATCCTGGCCACCTGCCTCTGACCTACTTTGGGGCCGGCGGGACCCGGCCTGGCTTGTATCTGGGTCAACGTCCTTGATCAACTTAGCGTCCTGTTTATACTCACTCCGGCGGATGGCCGCGCAAGGTGTTACGCCTTTCGGGTGGGCCAAGCAACTCAGATACTCTGGAAATCTCCAGCTAATTGGTCAGCGGCGGTATAGCTTGAGGATAAAAGCTGGTCAGAGGCGGCCGCGCTTAGCCGCGAGCTGAAAATATCCGAACTGCGCGCGTTACCGCCCCCGACGCGCTGTTACTGCTTGTCGAACACCGCTGTGGTGCTATAGTCCTTGCCATCCGCTGTCTTTCCCGATCCTGTGACAGTCGTAACCTTTCCGTCCTTTGATACCTCTGCCGTGGACGTCCCCAGTTCCTTCCCGCCCTTGAAGAACACACCGGTGGTCTTGCTGGCGTTGACGCGCTTGATAGCGATGCTGTCGGCGCCACCGGGTGCTCCCGTACCTGTAATGGGAGAAGCCTTGCCGTCGAGCATTGTGGAGAATGTGTAATCGATGGGCTTTCCTTCGCCGTTGGTTCCCTTATAGGTATACTTCGCGCCCTTACCTTCGGCTGCGACTGTACGGTCGAGGCTCTTTGGCATGGGTACGCCGGTGTATTTCGATTTTTCGGTGTTCAGTTTCCAAGATCCAACAAAAGGACTCTCCTGCGCCATCAACGGCGCGGACACGACAGCCGAGAGTGCAAGAGCAGTCAGCAGCAACAGAATACGCTTCATGTATTTTCTCCTTGATTTTAGCCTCGGCGCGGTTTTCGCCTCAGCGGTGGCGGATTATGTCCTCGCCCGCCTTGAAATGGCAAGCTGAATATTCTTCGCGACTTGTAAGTATCTCTTCCGCTCGCCGAAGCGGAGTTGTTGACTACCCGACGTAGCACTGTCTAACTGGGACTAGAAAGGCAAATTATAAATTGAGGTTCGCCTCTTATTTTCACAGCCTGGCAGATCAGCGAGGCAAAATGGCCTATGGCTTTTGCGTCGGTCGCAGCAGGACTTCGCTGATGAAACTCTGGGGTGCCTGCGTCACGATCATCTCCACCACGTGAGCTATGTCATCGGATTGCAACATCTTGCTGGGATCTTTTCCGGCGTGTGGCGAAAAATCCGTGGCCACCGTTCCGGGGCAGATCGCGCTGACCCTGATGCCATAAGCTCTCAGGTCTTCCGCCATGCATTCGGTCATTCCCAAGAGTCCCCATTTCGACGCGCAGTATATGGCCCCGCCCGCAAAAGCGTTTTTGCCCGCTAACGACGCGATGTTAATGATGTGTCCAGTGCGCCGCTCGATCATTTCTTTTGCCACCGCCTTACACAGCAGGAACACCGATTTCAAATTGGTGTCTAATACGGAGTCCCAATTTGCCTCGTTCGCCTCATGGAAGGGACCGAAGTATCCAATGCCTGCGTTGTTCACCAAAATATCGATTGCTCCCAACGCCTGTTTTGTTTTTTGCACCAGCGACTCGATATCACCCGGACGTGTAACATCAGCGGCGGTGAAGAAGATTGCAGCGCCTGCGCTTCTTAACTCGTCCGCCACGCTTTCAAGCTTATCCACCTGCCGCGCACACAAGCTCAACTTCGCTCCCATACTTCCCAGCTTGCGAGCAACAGCCAACCCAATTCCTCGGCTTGCGCCTGTAATTAAGGCAACTTTCCCTTCCAAATTTTTTCCGTTGGTCATCGGCAAACTCCATCGAGGCGACTATTTACCCACATTGAACATCATAACATTGGGACGGTGTCGTTCAGGGAACCACCAAATCGAACACCAGAGTGGGATTCACCTTGCACGCGTGAATGGCTTTCCCTATAATTCGTTGATTCGTTACCCCGTTTTTTCTGTGCGGGTAGCAGGCCTGGTTCGATTCTTCCGAAGTAATTCTGGTCAGGAGGCGGTTAAGATTATGCGAAAGTTTCTCGGCATTATAGGGGCGCTCGGCATCCTCATAGCGCTTAGCTTATCTGCGCAGCCGGCAGCTGCCCAGGACCAGGCGGATCCAAACAAGGCCCCCGCTTATACCATGCCGGAATATAACGGTTTTCAGGCTTGCCATGCGGAAACCAACGCCCAAATGCGGGTCAAGTGCCTTGACGATTTTGTCTCAAAATTTCCCAACTCCACATTGATGCCCTACGTCCTCCAGCTCTACGTGCAAAGCTACAATGAGTTGAAGAACTATCCGAAGACCATCGATTACGCCGATAAGCTTGTTGCGCTAGGCGATAAAGTGGATGCGGGGACGCGTTTGCAAGCGTTTTACACCCGCTCGCTCGCGTTCAACTACGCGTTTAGCGACAAGGCTGCCGACCCGGATGGGCTCAATAAGGCTCGAACCGCGGCTGGTGAAGGGCTGAAAATTCTGAGCACCATTCCCAAGCCCGCGAACCTCACCGATGACCAGTTCGCCGAGCAGAAAAAAGGCCCTACCGTTTTATTCAATTACACCGCCGGTTCGGCCTCCTTCATGTTGAAGGACTTCCCGGGCGCCATTAAGTATTTCAAGGCGGCGTTAGCCGTGAACCCGACCGACGCGATAACAAACTATCGTCTCGGACTTGCCTATCTGCAATCCACTCCTCCGCAGCCGCTCGATGGTTTCTGGTACCTGGCGCGGGCCGTCAATCAGAAAATTCCGGACGACGCGAAGGTGAAGGATTATCTGCGTAAGCAAATTCTTGCGTACGAGCAGCCCGGTTGCGATTCACTCGTGGATGCGCAGTTCAGCGAGTTGCTGCAGCTGTCAGCCAACGCTCCTGATCGACCGGCTACTTACACGATTCCCAGCGCCGATGATTTGAAGAAGATCCAGACCTCGAGCAACATTCTCACCGTGCTGACGGATCTGAAAGGCGGCGGCGATAAAGCCAAAATGACTTGGCTGGCAATTTGCGGCGCCGAATTTCCGGAAGTCGTCGGCAAGGTCATTGAAGTCGTACCCGGAACCGATTCTATGGAATTGAAATTGGCAACCGGGGCTACTCCGGAGGAAATTGAGAAGGCCACTACAGCGAATCTTGACGTAAAGGTTGTCGGCCAGCCGGAAGCAGCACGTTTGCAAAAAGATGATGGCGTGCGCTTCAGCGGCACGCTCGCCAGCTATGATCCGGATCCTGCCTTCATGCTCCACTGGGACAAAGCCAAAGTGAATCCCGAAGACATCCCAGCTGAAAAGGGCAAGCACACCCCCCACAAGGTTACTCCGAAGCCAGGAAAGTAATTTTCAGCTCGCAGGTAAAGAAGACTAGAGGCCGGCTCGTAAGTGAGCCGGCCTTTTTGTTGGCGTTGCTAGGTCCGCATGTTTTTCAGCGGAGCCGGTGCTTCAGGGCCAATGCGTACCGCCGACTGATTGAGAGAGGTTCGGGCTTACCCTGCAAAAAAACTTCAAACGTATCATTGCCCATG
>JBARMK010000140.1:0-6710 GCA_049802395.1 Candidatus Angelobacter sp. | reverse complement strand
TCCAGGCTGATGGCCATGACCGCTGATCGGTCGCGAGACGATTCCGGCGGGTAATTTTGGTGGACGTGCATGGGTGGGAGAAACTGCACGTGCCATTTTGAAGGCAGCGGCGCGGGTAGCCAGGGGAAAGTAGAGATGGGCAGGTAGGGCCAGTCAAGATGCTTTGTCCACCAGCGGGATTTTATGCGGGCGAACGTAGGCAAGGCTTCAGCACTGCCTACGATGACAAAAGGGACGATAGGAGCGCGGTGGCGCAGGGCCATTTTGACGAAGTCGTTCCGGCCGAAGCCGGCGAGTTTGTAGGCGTCGCGATAAAGAGAGAATGCGCCCTCCACGCCCTCCGGCAGGATACCCAAAAGTTCGTCCGCGTCGAGTATCCGGTCCGCATTTTCGCGGCAGGCCAGCACCCCGCCAAGCCGGGTGATGAAATTGGAGACAGGCCGGAATTTCAGCAGGCCGGGATGGCACAGGAAGCGCGGGATGCGGCCAGTGTTCTGCACGATCAGGTGCAGAGCCATGATGGCGTCCCAGGGCATGAAGCCGCGATGCGTCCCCGCTAAAACCGCCCGGCCCTGACGGGGAACGTGTTTCAGGCCCTTCGTCTCAATGCGCCAGTAATATTTCGAGAAGAAATGGAAAAACGTCCGGCCCAGGCTCTCAACGTAGGCCCGGTCCAGGCCAGTCTTGTCCGATGATGGGTCCTGCGGAGCCGGGGCGCGGCTTGTCATTTCGAGTTTCTAACGTGCATCCGGGGCGCGCAAAGCCGTATGGCCTAGCGATCAAAATAAGCAGACGAGCCGTTGGAGAATACGCGATTGAAGGCCAGCTTGAGGTCTTCTGCCTTGTCAAATAAGTAGGCAGCGGTGGGAGAGACGCCGAGCTGCCGGAATATCTCATTGCGGTCATAGTCGTTCCACACTTCGGCGATCTTGCCGTTGACTATGCGGAAACGGCTCACCCCGCGCATCTGTATGCGCTTTCCGGTAGGGCGCATCAGCCCATTGCCCTTGCCGGTGTGAGTGCCCCGGGCACTCCAGGAAACGGTTACGATATCGCCCTGGACGTTCACCTCCTCAGGCGTCATCTGAAGATCGGGAGCGGCGGAGCGCCATCCTTTGCCTTCCGCCACCGCGTCATCCAGCCGCATGGTTTTGCCGGCATGATGAACGATGCAGTCTCTCGAGTAGATCTCAGGAATGGCCTCATAACGGCCGCGATTAAATAAATCCTCAAAGACACGGCGCGTGACGGCCTTGTGCTGTTCCGGGGAAGCCTGCGGCTGGTTGGGAAGGCGGGGATTCTCCAGCGGCGCCGGCCGTCTCTGCTCTCCCCAGGAGAAGGCCAGCAGGCAAAAGACTAACGCAGAAAGTGCCAGCATCGCATACTTGCGCATACGTACCTCCGGCGAGCAGCCGCCAATGCGGCACATTATACCCCCGTTGCTCCGGGGAATCAGTCAAAAATGCCGGGACTTGAGCACCAGAAAAGCCTTAGGAGCAAATAGTCGCTTGCCTTTGTGCTCCGGCGATGATAAAAAATCGCACCATCCGCCCGTTGCATGAGAACCATTATCTTGTGCCACAAACGGACAAGGGGGCGATATCCAATGAACATTATTCAGCGACTGGCAATTGCGTTGCTCGTGCTCTCTATGGCTGCCTCAGCAATCGGCCAGACGGCCGCCACGGCCGACCTGCGCGGCACCGTGAAAGATCCCAATGGCGCGGTTATTCAGGGCGCCACTGTCACCGTGCGCGACGAAGCAAGGAATTTCGAACGTTCCGTTCAGACCAATGAAACCGGCTACTTTACGCTGCTTTCGCTCCCTCCGGGCCACTACCTATTGACCGTCACCGCCAAAGGGTTTGCCAAACTGGTTGCCAAGGACGTGGGTCTCACCGTAGGCCAGGCTGCCGATTATCCCGTAACCATGCAATTGCCGACCGCGGAAACTGAGGTCCTGGTGACAGGCGAGCCGCTGCTGGTGGAGACGGCCAAGACTTCAACCAGCACCACCATTGGCCAACAGCGGATTGAAAACCTGCCCATTAACGGCCGCAATTACGTGAACTTCTCGCTTACGAATTCGCAGGTCCAGCGCGACGTGGCCCCCAGCATCGGCGCGGCCCCCACGTCTGGATTGAACTTTGGCGGCCAGCGCGCGCGCTCGAACGCCGTCAACGTTGATGGCATGGACGCGGTAGACAATGGCGTGAACGGCATACGCTCAACCCTGTCACAGGAAGGTGTGCAGGAATTTCAGATCATCACCAACGGCTATGAGGCGGAGTACGGGCGCGCCTCTGGCGGCGTGGTGAATATCATCACCAAGTCGGGTACCAATGATTTACATGGCAGCGTGTTCGGCTACCTGCGTAACCGCAATTTCCAGGCGCAGAACCCCTTTACCAATACCCCCGATCCGGCATACACGCGCGTGCAGGCGGGTCTGGCGTTCGGTGGCTCGCTCAAGAAGGACCGCACATTCTATTACTTCTCCTTTGAGACCACGCGGCGGCAGGAGACAGGATTTTCCACCATCGGCGCTAACAATTTCGGATTAGTTCCCCTGGCGAATGCTGCGAGCTTTGGTCTTCCCGCAGGCTCGCTGGTTACGCCGGCCCAGGCACAGTTTCTGGCGAGCGCGCCGCTCAATCCTCTAACGGTTGCCTATGCGCAACTTGCAGGTGGAGGCTCGGCGGTGTCGCTGCTCGGGACACCGGGAGCTCTCACTGCGCTCGGATTCTTTCCCACCACCGGCGCGCCGCTGCCAGCTTCATTTCACAACCTGGTCAGCCAAACGGGTAATTATCCGGTTTCGGAAAAGACAGACCTTTATTCGCTGCGCCTCGACCACAAATTCAGCGCCAACAATTCGCTCATGCTGCGCGGCGGTCTTAGCCCAAGCGACCAGACCGGCATTCAGGTAAACGCGCAGAACCAGGACTTCGGCCAGAACGCGTTTTCGCGCACCTCGACGCAGAATTATCATGATGGCAGCATCGGCGTGCAGGACACATGGATCCTGGGCGACAACAAGATCAATGAAGCACGGTATCAATACTCGCGGCGCGGGCTGCTGTACAACTTCTCCCGCGGCCCCGGGGGCGGCGACGTAGCGGTGAACATTCCCGGCGTCGCATTTTTTGGCCGCGAGCCATTTTCGTTTGTGGACCGCGTAGAGCAGCGGCACCAGATCAGCGACAACTTCTCCCTCATCAAAGGCCGCCACAGCTTCAAGTTCGGCGCTGACGTAAATCATCTGCCAGTCACAGCGGACTTCACCGTCAACTTCGGCGGAATATACAACTTCAGCGAGCTGAGCGGGTCGTCTATCAGTCCGGCATTTGCCACCTTCCCGAATTTCTCCGCGGTACAGGCCTATGGGTTGGGCATTCCGCAGGTCTTCATCCAGGGCATCGGCAACCCACATGATTCCTTCAGTCTTACCTCGATGGGATTCTTTGCCCAGGATGCGTGGCGGATCCGCAACAACCTCACGCTTAACTATGGGGTACGCTACGACTATGAACTGACACCAACTTTCTCCGCCGTGAACTCGCTCTCGCAAGCGGCCCAGGACGCGCTCAACATCACGCAGGGCATTCCGCGCGATGCGAATAATGTTGCGCCCCGCGTTGGCCTTGCCTGGGACCCCAAGGGCGATGGAAAGACGGTAATCCGCTCATCCTACGGTATGTTTTATGACCATCCGCTGCTGGCGCTGGCGTTTGATTCTGATGTGGCCGATGGCAGCCAGGCACCGCAGTTCATCCTGTTCGGCGGCTCACCCTGCAATCCGGCTGCGCCACCCTCGCCTGCGGCAGCCCTGAACCTGAATGCAACCAATGCCTTCCAGGGACTGCTTGGAGTAGGCAACTGTCTACCGCCGGGGCTGGCAAGCGCCGCCAACTTCATCGACTCCCAGCAGCGTTTCAACCCCACACCCAATGCTCCCTCAGTCTTCACTAACCAGGCTTACTTGGCGGCGGGTGTGCCCTTGATCTCACAACCGTTCGGCTTCCCCACGGGCAAGAACTTCCAATACGGCTACGCGGAGCAGGCAGGGCTCTCGATCGAACACGATCTGGGCCACGAATTTGCGGTTACTGCCACGTACAACTTCACCGGAGGCCATCATCTCAATCGTCCTATCAACGTAAATCCGGCAAACCCCAAGGCCCTTGTGGAGAACTGGGAGCGGGCCAATTCATGGGCGGTAGCCAACGGTCAACCGCTGTTCACCAACCCGCTCACCATCGCCACCTGCAACGTGGGACCAGCGGGCGCTTTTGTACCGCCGGCGCTTCTGAGCTTCTTCCGCCCTTCAGGAATCAATCCATCACTTACGTCGGTTTTCGCGCCTTGTGCAGGACTGGCCGCTCTGGTAGCGGGGCAATACCGCCTGGGACTTGGGACCACAGTGCCGTTCAGCGACATGGTGGGTAACTTCTCCAACGGCAGCTCGGTTTATAACGGGATGACGCTGAATGTCCGCAAGCGCATGAAAAACCATTATGAGTTGCTGGCGTCGTACACGTGGTCGCATGCGATTGACGATTCTACCGATCTCCAAACACTGCTCTCACCCCAGGACGACTTGCATCCGGAGCAGGAGCGGGCAAACTCCACCTTTGACCAGCGCCACCGCTTCGTGTTCAGCGGAATTTATCAGAGCGGTAGAGCCGGCTCCAGCTTCTGGGGCAAGTTCTTTAGCGATTGGACCCTGGCACCGATCATCGAGTTCAGCTCCGGCCGTCCATTCAATATTGTGACGGCAACGGACCAGAACTTTAACTTCAGTACTTCAACTGACCGCCCGAATGCGGTCGCGCCGGGCACTCCGACCAATGCCTGCGGCTTCCCCACGGTGGCTGCAAAAGCTTCTCCCACGGGGGCGTTCCAGATACCGTGCTTCATCGATTCCAATCCGCTGGATGGGTCATTCACTGGTACGCTTAACGGCAATCTAGGCCGCAATGCCGGCACCAGGCCCATGACCATCTTTACTGACATGCGTGTAGCCAAAACCGTCAGCTTTACCGAGCGAGTAAAGCTGCAGGGAATCGTAGACGCGTTTAATTTCATCAACCGCTTCAACGTGGCTGATGTGAACACCCTATACACCTCGGCCGGCACACCAACCGCCGCTTTCGATCCACGCCAGTTCCAGTTCGGTTTGCGTTTGAGCTGGTAAGTTCCCGAAAGTAACCATAGGCTCCGGCGGTTTCCGGAGCCTATTCTTTTTATTCATGTCAAAATGGCAGAATTCATCTTCCTGGATTTGTGAGCTGCCCTTCGGCTGTCAAGCTCGTCCAAAGATAAAGGTATGATGAGAAGAGAGCTGCTTCTTTATGGAGTTCCGCGTGAAGCGTTTGAGCATAATTATTTTAGGCGCCGCAATTTTGTTGCTGGCGTCGTGCACCAGCGAAGAGGCCAGGAAGTCTGCGCGACCAATCCCGCAGGCCATGGCCCCCACGATTCAGCAAACCTCCGCGCCGCAATTGCCCGCTTCCACGCCGCCGGAAGCGCCAGCCAAAAAGGCACAAGAAGCCCCTACGCCACAGCCAGAAAAAGCCGATGCGGCTCCGAGCATGATTGCTGAGGCGGAGAAGGCTTATGAGGCTGGCCAGGCGGATTACAAGGCTGGTCATCTGGATGCCGCAAAAGCGGATTTCAACCACGCCGTGGACATTCTGATGCAGGGTCCGGTGGACGTGAAGTCCGATGACCGTCTGCAACAGGAATTCGACAAGATCACCGAAGAAATCAACAAGCTGGAGATGGTCGCCTTCAAGGAAGGCGATGGTTTTACCGAGCAACAGGCAGAACCTGCGCCGATTGATGAAGCCAATCAGGTAACATTCCCCGCCGATCCCAATCTGAAAGCTAAAGCCGAAGCGGACCTGAAACACACCCAATCTGATCTGCCGTTGATGATCAACGATTATGTGGCCGGCTATATCAATTATTTTTCGACTCGCGGACGAGGCGTTTTTGAAGGCGCATGGACGCGCTCCGGCCGGTATCGGGAGATGATTTTTCGCGTTTTCAAAGAAGAAGGCGTTCCCCAAGATCTGATCTACATGGCCCAGGCGGAGTCTGGATTCAAACCCATGGCCCTCTCACGCGCCAGAGCACGTGGAATGTGGCAATTCATGGCCAGCCGCGGCGTGGGCTATGGTCTGCGCCGGACGTGGTGGGTTGATGATCGACAGGACCCTGAAAAAGCTACGCGGGCCGCAGCCAGGCACTTAAAAGATCTCTATAACCAATTTGGAGACTGGTACCTGGCCATGGCCGCCTACAACTCAGGACCGGGCAATGTGCAGCAAGCGGTCAAGCGGACCGGCTATGCGGATTTCTGGGAGCTTTACCGGCGCAACGTGCTTCCCGGAGAAACAAAAAATTACGTTCCCATTATTCTGGCTATGACCATCATGTCCAAGAATCCGGCGCAATATGGCCTGGACGCTGTGGAGCCGGATCCGCCCCTGAAATACGATGTGGTCACAGTCGATTATCCGGTGGACCTGCGCCTGGTGGCCGAATGCGTGGATACCCCGGTGGAACAATTGATCGATCTGAACCCCAGCCTGCTGCGCCGCACGACACCCAAAGACCAGCCGTTTAATCTTCATCTCCCGCAGGGCACCAAAGCGACGTATGAAACTGCTATCGCGTCCATCCCCAAAGAGAAGCGGGTAGTG
>JBARMK010000139.1:0-23146 GCA_049802395.1 Candidatus Angelobacter sp. | reverse complement strand
GGTCCTCTTCAACCTCTTGGGGAACGCAATCAAATTTACTAAGATCGGTGAAGTGGTTCTGCGCGTGGAACGGCAAGAACACGCCGACGGTCACGTGGGGCTTCATTTTTCAGTGCGGGATACCGGCATCGGAATCCCCGCGGAAAGACAGAGTTCCATCTTCGATGCTTTTACGCAAGCTGACAGCTCCACCACGCGAAAATACGGAGGAACAGGGTTGGGTCTTACCATTACGTCGCAATTGGTGAAGCTGATGGGAGGACGCATTTGGGTGGAGAGTGAATCCGGCCAAGGCAGCACGTTCCATTTCACCAGCAATTTCGACCCAGGCCAGACTCAGCACCTGGTAATGCCCGCATTAGAGCCTATGGACCTGCACAATCTTTCGGTGATGGTGGTAGATGACAACCAGACGAACCGCCGGTTCCTGAAAGAAATAATGCTGCAGTGGGGCATGAGAGCAACTACAGCGGAAGGCGGTCACGAGGCGCTCGCGATCCTGGAACACGCGCAGAAAGCGGGAACCCCGTTTGCTCTGGTATTGACCGATATGCAGATGCCGGTAATGGACGGATTTGGTTTGGTGGAGCGAATCAAACAAAATCCCGCGCTGGCCGAAGCCACGATCATGATGTTGACCTCCGTGGGGGAACGGGGCGACGGCTACCGCTGCCGGCAACTGGGCGTGAAGGCGTACCTGACCAAACCGATCACGCCAGCAGACCTGCGACGGGCCATTGAAGCCGCTCTCCGAATGGAGAAGAGCGATAAGGCCAGCCAGAAATTGGTGACTCGCCATTCCCTGCGTGAAACGGACCAGCGCCTGCGCATCCTGCTGGCAGAAGACAATCCTGTGAATCAAGTACTGGCAACACGCTTGCTGGAGCGAAGAGGACATACAGTCGTAGTGGCCAACAATGGGCGGGAGGCAATGGCCGCACTGGAAACCCAGACCTTCGATATCGCACTAATGGACGTGCAGATGCCGGAAATGGATGGTTTCGAAACCACACAGTCAATCCGGGAAAAGGAGCGGGCCAGCGGACATCATCTGCCAATTATCGCGTTGACGGCCCACGCCATGAAAGGCGACGAAGAACGCTGCCTGGCTGGCGGTATGGATGGCTATCTCACGAAACCGCTGCAAGCAAAAGAGCTGTTCGCCATCATCGAGAAGTTTGCGCCTGGGAACTCTGGCCCGGAAGTCCGGCCTGCGCTTGAGCAGGCGTCCTCCACCAAAATTGTCTAGCCTTTTAGATAACAGGGTGCAGCAGGCCCCTGCATTGAACGTGCAAGGGTACATTGACATTAATGCCTTGGGACTTCTTTAGACTTATCGTATCGCTCTGGCATCGCCATCCACCATCTTTTGCAATTCTCTGGTGTGCAGATGCAAAGGTTTGTCGGTCTTTCCTTTGCCGTTAGGAACCCAGAAAAATGCCAGTGCGATGTGCGAGCGATAGAAAGCTACAAAGCCGAAGAGCGCGAACAGCATGAGATAGCCAAATAAAACCATGCCCTGCGTGTCTTGAGCACCGGAATGCTTCATCCCGTCATACATCACGACCCCAACGATCACCATGAGCATCAGCATGGGCAGCAGGAGCTTGAGCACAACCATGATCCAGCCAAAGAAGTCCAGGCGTACCCGTAACATTTCTGCCGGAACAAAGCTGTACTGGAACACGTTTCCGCGGTAGAGACCAACCCAGCCTCCCAGCGGGTATAAGACAGTTTGCCGTTTGCGCCGGCGCATCTGATATGCCACCCCTAGCATGGCCAGCAGCGTTGCGCCTGCGCCGATAAGAGCAGTGTTCCGGGCCAACTCTGGAATGTCACGCACCATGACATAGAAGATCCAGATCAGCCCGCAGAGCAGCCAGAGGGCCTGCGGTCCCCAGGTAAAAGATTCGCGCACTCCAAGGGTCTTAATCTCCGCCTGGGTGAGTTGGGGAGGAAAGCCGAACGTGCGGACAGGGGATGGTGAATCCATTGAACACAATATGACACAAATTTGGCGGGGTTGTAACGTCGGCCATTCTTACTGTGGTCGAGGTCATCGCGCCGAATCGAACCCCCGCCGAAGACCGCCGGACTGCGCGACATCAACGAACATAGACGAGACCACCTGCGCTCCAAGATTGATAGGGATGTTGCCGCGCTCTCTTACGCGCTTTCCGCATGATTCCGCTACCGTTGGCGCAAAGCCAATGTCTCCACGGCTCTTTTTGGTAATGGGCCTCTTTAGTTTTCCACAGCCTGATTCATCAAGCCCAAAGCCTTGAGAACCATTGCATTCTCGCGCTTCGCTGAGGATACGGGCTTTTTGACTTTTACCAGCGCACAAATTTCTTCAATCGTCATGACGCGATCTGCAAGCCCAGCTTCCATCGCGGGAGTCACGCGCAAAGTCTGATGCACTCTGGCGAAATTGTAGTATCTTCCCAGCCTTCGAGCTGTCAAACCACAGCAGATGATTGAAAACATTGGAGAAATACTTGCATCTAACAAGTTCTCAAGAGGACTAAAATAGTGTTATGAAACGTCTGCTTCCCATTACCGCGATTGCGCTCGCCTTCCTCGTTCCCTTATCACTTCACGCTCAGCGCGGCGGTATGGGTGGCCGCAGCGGTGGGGGCTCTCCCCACGTCAGCTCTGGATTCCGCTCCGGTGGTTCGGGAGGAATGCGGTCATTCGCCCCGGCCCGCCCATCCAGCCCGGGAATGTTTTCGTCAGCTCCCAGGAGGTTTTCTTCTGGCCCCAGCGGCCCTAGGACATTTGCCCTAAGAAGCGGCGTTGTCACGCGTGGTTTCTCGCCTGTACGGCGCAGCTTCTTCCCTGACAGGCGATTTGGGTTCCATCGCTTCCACGACAGGTTCTTTTTCCGTAATAGCTTCTTCTTTCCCGGATGCTTTGGCTGTGCCTCTCCCTTCTTCTTTGGCACAGGATTTATCGGCGATCCTTATTTCTATTCGTCGTTCCCCGGAGATTATTACGGCCCTCCGCCGTCCCAGCCTGTAGTTGTAAACAGTGACAATAGCAGCAATGTTGACCTGGCCAATGAGGTAGGGCGCCTTTCGGCCGAAGTTGAAGATCTGCGGAATGAAGATACCCGCGCTCGCGATGACCGTCCGTCAGCCAATCCCAACTCCTCACTCTCTGCTAAGGAACCGGCAGTTGCAACTATTTTTGTCTTCCTTGATGGACACCGCATCTCCGCCAAGAACTATGCCCTGGCCGGACAGACGCTGTGGATTTTTGACGAACACGCTGCGCGCAAGATTTCGCTGGCCGACCTTGATGCTGCCGCCACCGAGCAGGCAAATGCCGCGAATGGTGTTGAGTTTCATCTTCCCGCGCCGCCGGCCCAGCACTGAGTTCGTGGTATAGGCTGCGTGTTTTCCGTCTGTGTCTTGACGCAATGCCTATGCTCCACGCCGTATCTCTGCCTGTGGTCGCGCGAAACCGGCACGCGTGATATCCTCTGCCTTCGCCATCTGATTCCGAATGAGCCTCCTTTTTCTGGTTCGACACGGTCAAGCTTCGTTTCTTGAGCGCGATTACGACAAGCTCTCTCCCAAAGGAGAAGCGCAGAGCCGCATGCTGGGTGAATACTGGGCCGGATTGAATCTCCGTTTCGACTTTGTCTATTGCGGCCCGCGTGAACGCCAAAGAGAAACTGCCCGGATCGCCGGTAAGGCCTACAAAAATGCCGGCCTTGCCTGGCCCGAACCGGTCGTGTTGGATACGTTCGATGAATTTCAAGCCGAGATGGTCATCGAGAAATGTTTGCCTGGCCTGATTGAATCGGACGCCGCTATCCGTAAAATGCACCAGGCATTTAAGGAATCGGATACTCGTCCCGAGCAGTTCAAAACCTTCCAGCGGCTTTTTGAGGTGGTGATCGGCCGCTGGGCGGATGGCAGGATTCCGCTCGATGGAATTGAACCGTGGCCGGAGTTTTGTACGCGCGTGCAAGGTGGGCTGGCGCAGCTTTCCTCGAATACAAATGGCGGACAGCAAATCGCCATCTTCAGCTCCGGTGGACCTGTGGGCGTAGCCATGCAGCGCGCGCTCAATCTCTCCACTGAGGCGACACTGAAAGCGGCCTGGATGGTAAGGAACTGCTCGTTCAGCGAGTTCGTATTCTCGGCCGAGCGGTTCACTTTAAGCTCGTATAATGCTACTCCGCACTTTACTGATCCCGATTTCGTCACCTACCGGTGAGTAAAGCAGGGGAGCAGACTGGGCGTGACGCGCTTTTCGATTCAGCACTAATTAGAGGCCGACAAGGCATGGCAACTGACGCGGCACAAAACGTTCCCGTCCCTGAAGCGCTACAGGATGGCTCCCGTGCGATCCGCGCCGGAGAGGAACTCGATCTCGAGCGGCTGGAGCCATACCTTCGCGGGCATTTCCCGGACCTTGGCAGAATGCTCATCGTAAAGCAATTTCCTAGTGGGCACTCCAACCTGACATATTCCGTCTCGTTGGGCGAAAAAGAAATGGTATTGCGGCGGCCGCCGTTCGGCAGCAAGGTGAAATCGGCCCATGATATGGGGCGCGAGTACAGCGTTTTGTCAAAACTGCATTCAGCCTATCCCACACCGCAGCCTCTCTTGCACTGCACCGACGAGTCGATTCTGGGAGCGCCCTTCTACGTCATGGAGCGTGTGCGCGGTTTGATCTTGCGGCGAAACCTGCCCTCAGGGTTCGATCTGAAGCCGGAGACCGCGCAAAAGCTGAGTGCGTCATTTATCGATAATCTTGCCGCCCTGCATCGGCTGAATTACACAGAGCTTGGGCTGGGCGATCTGGGAAAGCCCCAGGGCTATCTGGAACGGCAGGTGCGCGGCTGGATGGAGCGCTACCGCGGCTCGAAGACGCATGACCTGCCTGAGGTGGAACCGCTCTCGGCGTGGCTGCGGGAGCACATGCCGCCGCCGGGCGCAGGCACGCTGATCCACAATGACTATAAATACGACAACATGGTGCTTGATCCTAGTGACATTACGCGCGTAAAAGCCGTGCTGGATTGGGAGATGTGCACGCTGGGCGATCCGCTCACTGACCTGGGCACGGCGCTGGCATATTGGATTGACCCCAACGATCCGGCGGAAATGCAGACGGTGCGCTGGGGTCCCACAATCGTTCCTGGCATGCTCAGCCGCGCCCAACTTGCCGAGCGCTACGCTGCGCAAACCGGAAGCGATCTTTCTCACATCGTTTTTTATTATGCTTTCGCGATGTTCAAAGTCGCCGTGATCATCCAGCAGATTTACTACCGCTATTTTCACGGCCTGACGAAAGACGAGCGCTTCGCGGGGCTGGGCGAGGTGGCCCGTACACTGATGAGAGTGGGCTTGAACGCCGCAGGGAGAACTGGGTTATAAATCTTCAGTCGCGGTGTCTGACGCTTCGATCAACGGTAATACCGCGCGATCCATTCCGCCACGCAGCATGGCTTCTCGCCGCCTTCCACCTCGACCGTCGCATTGAACACAACTTCTATCCCGTCCGGCGAAACGTCTTTGAGCGACTGCAGCACAATGCGTGCGCGAATGTTAGATCCCCCGCGCACCGGAGAGACGAAGCGAACGCGATTCAGCCCGTAATTCACTCCCAGGCGAACACCTTGCTTGATCTGGAGCGCCTCTTGCATGAAATGCGGCAGCAGTGAGAGTGTGAGGAAGCCATGTGCGATTGGCGCTTTGAACGGCGATTCCAGGCGGGCCCGCTCAACATCCACGTGGATCCACTGATGGTCGAGTGTGGCATCAGCAAACTGCTGGATTCGTTCCTGTGTCACAGTGAACCAGTCGGTGACGGCGATCTCCTGGCCGGCCAGATCTTTGAGTGAATCCGGAGAATCAAGGATGCGTTTGGGCATGGGTTCCTTAGCTCTCGCGTCCTTTCCGCCCTTCGCGGTAAATATTATTTCTTCGTTGCAAATTCCGGACGGATGCTCTCCGCGCCGGACCAGTACTTTTTACGCAGTTCCTTTTTCAGAACCTTGCCGGTACCAGTACGCGGCAGCGCTTCCAGAAATTCCACCGAGCGCGGGCACTTGTAATGCGTCAAACGGTCACGGCAAAATTCCAGCAACTCTTGTTCTGTGGCCTGCACGCCAGGCTTCATCACCACGAGGGCTTTCGGCACTTCTCCCCAGCGGGGATCGGGAACCGGAATCACCGCGACTTCATAGACGCCGGGATGCGCAAGCATGGCTTTTTCGACTTCCAACGATGAAATGTTTTCCCCACCGCTCACGATGATATCTTTCTTGCGATCGACAATCAGGGCGTAACCATTTTCGTCCATGGTAGCCATGTCGCCGGTATGGAACCAGCCGCCGCGCATGACCTCGGCGGTAGCTTCGGGCTGCTTCCAGTAGCCGGCCATCACACCGTCGCTGCGTGCCACAATCTCGCCAATGCTCTTGCCGTCGTGCGGAACATCATTCCCTTCCGGATCGACAACGCGGATCTCAACACCCGGCACCGGATAACCGGTGCTTGCCTGTTTTTCAAAGCGCTCGCCGCCCTGCCACTCGAGCCCCATTTTCATGCGGGCCGTCGTGAGCACGGGCGCAGTTTCGGTGAGTCCGTAACCGGAGTAGCAGGCGCAGCCTAGCTTTTCTTCCACCTCGCGCACTAAGGTAGGGGATGAGGCAGCTCCACCGATGCTGATGCGTTCCAGGCTGCTTAGATTGAACTTAGGACGCTCCGGGCAATTGACCAACGCCGTGGCCATGGCCGGCACCACACTCAGAGACTGCGCGCCTTCGCGCTCAATCATGCGGAATACCTCAGTGGTTTCGAACTTCCGCATCATCACATGCTTGCCGCCGACGTAGGTCAAAGAATGGGCCACGCCCCAGCCATTGGCGTGGAAGAGCGGAATGGTATGCAGCTCGACAGATCGGCTATTGGTGGCAAAGTTGATCGCCACGTTAAGCGCATGCAAATAGATGTTGCGATGCGTGAGCATCACGCCTTTAGGGTTTGCGCTGGTGCCGCTGGTATAGAAGAGTTCTGCCAAAGCGTTCTCGTCGATCTGCATAACGTCCGCGCGATGTGGCGTGGCCGCGGCCAGCATGTCTTCATAGTTCCGGGCTGCCATCCATGGGGCATTGGGCTTGAAGTCGAGCGGAACAAAAGACTTCACCGAAAGGAGCTCCGGACGAAAAGACTCGACCAAAGGAATGAACTGCTCCTCAAACAGAAGGACTGTGGCTTCAGAGTCATTCAGGATATACGCCAGTTCCTGCGATGCCAATCTGATATTGAGCGGTAGTAGAACGCCGCCGGCTTCGAGCACGCCATAGTAGCCCTCAAGCAGGCGATGGCAGTTGGCTCCGAGGAAAGCCACCCGATCGCCGGGCTTCACGCCGAGCGAAAGCAATCCTCCAGCTTGGCGTGCCGTACGGTCAGAGAACTGCGCATAGGTGAAGCGCTGGTCGCCGCAGACGACGGCGGTAAGCCCAGGATATTGCCGGCTGGAGTAGCGCAAAAAACGCAACGGCGTGAGCGGAATATTCATGATGCCCTCAACATGCTCATGTCGACTGGCCTCCATCCACCACTAAAACGTGCCCGTTGACGTATGAGGATGCGTCAGACGCCAGGAAGATGGCCGCGCCTTTCAGATCGTAGTCAGTGCCAAAACGGCGCGCGGGAATGTGGCCCAGCAGATAATCCTTCTTTCGTTCAATCAGCTTTTCTGACATATGGGTGGGGAACCATCCAGGAGCAATGGCATTGACCTGGATATTGTGCCGCGCCCATTTCACCGCAAGATCATGAGTAAACGAAATAACGCCGCCCTTGCTGGCGTGATATGCGATGGCCTCTACCGATTCCGGCGGAGCGCCCCTGATCCCGGCTACGGAAGCCATGTTGATGATCTTACCGCTTTCCTGCTTCAGCATGATTCTGCCGGCAGCCTGCGCGCACAAAAAAGTTCCGGTTAGATTGGTTTCGATTACCTTGTTCCACTCGGCCAGAGTCATCTTGTCTGTAGGCGCGCCCCATGAGATACCGGCGTTGTTGATCAAAATATCCACGCGGCCAAACTGTGCCATCGTGGCATCCACCATCTGCTGCACGTTCGCCGGGTCTTTCACATCACAGGCCAGCGCCAGCACGCGGACGCCCAGCTTTTCCATCTCATGGGCCGCTTCTTCGCAGCGTTCTTTCTTTCGCGCACACAACGCCAGATTTGCCCCCATTTCCGCGAGGGCCTCCGCCATCTGCCGGCCCAGACCAATTGATCCACCTGTAATGATGGCGACACGTCCACTCAAATCGAAAAGTTGTTTTACGGTCTTCGACATTTCCCTGGCAGGCATTGACAATACATCTCCTCTGCGAAGTGTTTAAACTTTCTGTGCTGGCAGCGTGGGCCGTGGAATAGCGCCCGCCTCCCATGGCGCTTTCAATACGGTGCGCCACTCCAGCAATGCTGGGCCCGGGGCTTCCAGCCAATCCGGCAAACGCTGACGCAGGCGTTCAATGCTGGTAACGCGTTCCGCGCGAATACCATACGCTTCAGCCACGCGGCAAAAATCGGGGTTCTTTAACGCGATCTCGTGCGTCTGCCCAAACATGGTGCGCTGGAGAAACGCGATCACGCCATAGGACTCGTCATTGACCAGCAGTATCTTCACCGGCAGGCCATATTGCGCCAGCGTCGCCAGTTCGTGCTGGGTGTATTGGAAACCGCCGTCCCCGGCAATGCAGACAATCCTTCGCGTCTCGCCCGATTGTTGAATAGCGCACGCAGCGCCAATGGCAGCCGGCAAGCCGTATCCCAGCGTGCCTGACCCCAGAGGATACAGGAATGTTCCCGGCTCCAGCACGGGAAAGAACGCCGACGCCCAATAATTAAGGATGGACTGGTCATTCACCAGCACATCATCGCGCCGCATGGCCGCGCGCAGCGATTTCAGCGCGGTGTAGCTTTCCTGGCCCAGCGCTTCAAGGCGTTCCTCTTCGTGTGCCTTGATACCGGCGATATCGCACCAGGCTTCCCGCGCAGCAGCATCCTGGGCAAATGCCTGCGCGACCACGGAAATGTCGCCAACCAAACGGGTTGAAGGGATGCGCTCGCCAGAGTAACCGGCGTCTTCCACTACCTGAATGTGCTGTGGAGGAAGCCTCAGCCGGAACTGCCCCATATCGAATTCAGTCAGGCGCGTCCCGAACGAGATGAGTAAATCGCTTTCCAAAAAGACATCCTGAACGGCGCCCTGGCGGGAAATGCAACCCAAAGATAGCGGGTGGTCAGCGGGAAACATTCCTTTGCCGCTCGTGCTGGTGAAGACTGGACACTGGAGCAGTTCGGCAAACTCGCGGACCTGGGCTGAGCCTTTGCCCGCACTGGCGCCGAGAAGAATTATCGGCTTACGGCTTTCCAGAATCCGCTGCTTCGCATTTTTTGTTTCTTCTTCAGGAAAGACTTGTTTCTTCCTGGCTGGCTCTTCGATCTCCAATAAATTAGCGCCCATCAAAGCATGAAACAAATCATGTGGAATCTCGATGAAGGCGGGCCCGGGCATTGGACCATGAAGCATTTCCGCTGCCAGTCGAATCACTTCAACAATTTCACCAGGGCTGCTAACGCGCCTGGCAAAGCGCGTTAGCGGCCGGATGATTTCCAATTGCTGCGGAGTCTCATGCAGCGCGCCGCCGGCCTGGGCAAGCAGCGGTGAAGCTATGTTCGTCCCGATCAGCAGGACGGGCGTGCTGGTCTGCAAACTTTCCAGCAGAGGAACCAGAGTAAAGAGATTGCCAGGCCCAGTGGAAGCAAAGATTGCGGCAATGTGTCCACTGCGACGATAGTAGCCGTCTGCGGCAAAGCCCGCGGCCTGTTCGTGGCGAACCACCCAGTGATGGAATTGAGGCGTTTGCCGCAGCACCTCATAGAGCGCGATGTTATGGATGCTGGGAATGCCGAAGCCGCAGGTAATACCATGTCGCAATAAAGACGCAATCACGGCCTGTGCGCCCGTGATCTGGCCTGCGGTTGACGTTGAATGTGGGGCGGCGGACATTTTCAAAAAGAAAGCTACCGCAGGCTAACAGAAATGAAGATCACTTAGCGGCTATTCCAAAAACAAAAAGACGACGGAGGCAAATTCACCTCCGTCGTCAGATCATGAGCTAGAACCCGATACGAATACCAAGCTGCAGTTGACGCATCGCGTAAGCCGAGGTGAAGCCCAGAGGCGCGCTGGGTGAAATGGCAGCGCTGCCGCTTACGTTGAAGGTTGTTCCAGTCACCACTGGACCGACAATGTTGTTTACGCTGGCATAGTTGGTACGGTTCGCCAGGTTAAAGCCTTCAGCCAGTAGTTGCAGGTTCGCCCGCTCTCCCATCTTGAATCGGCGCGTGATACGCATGTCAACCGACATGAAATCCGGGCCCTGCCCGGTATTACGGGCAGCCCCGATGGGACGGTCATTCGTGGAGTGCCGGTCGCCATTCAAGTCAGCTCCCGCGAGTAGATCGAAGGGATGGCCGCTGTTGTAACGGAAGACCGGCGCGAGTTGGAAGCCGGAGAATATCCGTCCGCCCCTGTTGCCGGTATCGGCAATCACCGCAAGCACGACTTTGTGGCGCTGATCAAAGTTAGAAAGCCCACGTTCTCCTGCCAGGTTAGTGTTGTCCACCGGTCCAAAATCGCTATTGAAATCTGTCGTGGTATCAAAGGCTTTACTTAGAGTGTAGTTCGCCAACATCGAGAAGTGAGTGCTGAAGCGCTTTTTCACTTCCAGGATCGTGCCTTCATAAAGGGCGGAACCTTGCGATGAATACTGATCACCCTGAAGCAGCAAGGGGTTCGCAAAGCATGTGAGTATTCCCGCTCCGGCACATTGCGGACCCGCCCAGTTATGCACCGGGACCGTCGTCCCTGGTGGCAAGCCGCTCAGACCGATAGGAAGATTGGTGATTGGCGCCGTGCGAAGGGCGTTGACGTCAATGGCAACAGGAAGCCGTGTGGTGTGCACATAAATCCCGCTGAGAGATACCGCCCAGCCAGCAGCAATCTCGCGTTCAATACCGACTTCCGCCTGTTGCGAGTAGGGATTCTGATAACCAGGCTGCCCGCTGAAAAGCACGCTCAACGGAGGAACCGGCCCGGAGTTGGTGATGTTGATGCCGAACTGAGTCAGGTTGGCTGGTGTGATGCAAGCGGCGTTGCCGGCAGCCGGCGTTGTGCACTGGATTAAGCCCTGGGCAAACAATGTCTGGAAGATTGCAGCCGAGGTCAAAGCCGGCGGCGCTCCCGGAACTCCTGTAAGAGGAACAAAGGTCTGAGCAATTGGACGAATACCGTTGACCAATCCCAGAGTCTGTACTACGTCAGCAATCTGACCATAGATCGGCGAATAGAAAATTCCATAACCGGCCCGAATGACAGTCTTGTGGTCCTTGAACGGATCCCAGGCAAAGGAAGCACGGGGGGCAAAATTATCCTTGTCCGTTGGCAAGGCCCCATATTGGGAGTCGAGTTCATACCGCACGCCAATATTGAAGGTGAAATTAGGCGTCACTGCCCATTGGTCCTGGACAAAGGCCGCAGTGAAAGGACGCGGATAGTTGTAGATCGGATTTCCAAAGCCTTGCTGATAGAACTGCGGCAGGCCCAGAGAGACCGATTGGATCGAGTTGAGCGAGGCGGGCGAAGCTGTAAGACCGCAAGCCGCCGGAACCTGGAGACAGGGGCTAAGAATTCCGCCGGGCAGGTTGCCAAAAACAAAACGCCCGGGGAAGAAGGTGTGAGACTCAGAGTGGTTTCCGCGATAGAGCTCGTAACCGCCGAACTTGATCGTGTGCTTACCTCGCACCAGGCTCACGTTGTCGGCGACCTCATAGCGCCGCATGATAGTGAAGCTGGGCAGGAATATTTGCGTGCCTATGTTGGCAAAACCTGGGATATCAAGGCCTACCTGGCCGGGGACGTTTGGAACCACGTCGAAATTGGAATAGTTCCATTGGACACGTGCTTCATTCTGCGTTCTTCCGCTGAACTGGTGGAACCATGAGCCCAGCAGGGTATGGTCAAAAGCCTTGACGGCGCTGCCACGGGAAAATCCGGTAAGCGAAGTCACGTCAGGGTTCTGCTCAAGGTCATGACCAAAGCTGTAGCGCAACGCTATCTGGTTCCGGTCACTGAACTGGTGGTCTAGGCGGGTGGATGCCAGGTAGAGACGATTCGTGTACGGAAAAAGGCCACCGTTATTTTCGAATTGCCCAATGATGAACTTGTTCGCCGCGATTTGTCCCGCGCTCAGACCGGTTACAGGGCTAACTGTAAGTCCGGTGGTAAGAATGCCAGCACAGGTTGCAGCGGGAAGCGCGGGCTGTCCGGTCAGACAAGGTACGGGAGTGGCGCCTTCTGCTGCCAAACCGCTCAGAATTGCCGCCTGATTATTCTGCGGGGTCGTACTGGGCCGGAAGATATTGGTGTTGGTCAGCAGCGGAACTGCGTTTTGTGCGTCGCCCATCAGGCCTTCAAATGAGCTGTACAGGAACGTCTTATCTTTCCTGATGGGGAAGCCGACAGCGCCGCCGAATTGCTCGCGGGTCAACGTATCTTTAACATGCGTTCCCTGAATGTCCGGCCCGGCGGGATTAAAAGTGGCTCCCGGTGCGAGCGCCTGGCTAATGGAGAATGGATTCGCCGCATCCAGAGCATCGTTGCGAAAATAGCCGAAGAGGCTGCCGTGAACATCGTTGCCGCCGGATTTTGTGACGATGTTAATCGTTGCGCCGCTGGCTCCGCCAAGATCGGCTCCGTAGTTGCTTCGATTGATCTGGAATTCCTGTACCGCATCCTGGCCCATATTTAAGCGCACGCCGCCAGCATCGTCATTCACCTCTCCGCCGTCGACGGTTACGCTGTTGCCACGGCCGTTGCTGCCATAAAAAGAGAGACCGCTCTGGGGCGTCTGCTTTACTCGGAAATCCTGGTCACCGGCGAGCCGGGTGGAATCGGACACCGCGGGCGCCAGCAGCGTAAAGGTCAGGTAGTCGCGTCGGTTGATAGGCAAATCGCGGATGGTCTCCTCATTGACGACGTTCGCCTGTGCGCCTCGTTCCGTCTCCACCACCGGAGGCTCCGTGGTCACTTCTATCTGCTCGGACACCTGCGATACCTTCATGGGGAAATCGACGTTGTTGGTCTGGCCGATGTTCACCACGACGCTCTTAGCGATTTCCGGCTGGAAGCCTGACTTGGTCACGCTCAGGCTGTAATTCGCAGGCGGCAATCCGGTTAAATGGAACTGGCCATTGCCATCCGTTGTGACGGTATGTTTTATTCCCTTGTCAATGTCTGTTGCAGTAACCGTGGCGTTTGAGACAACGGCTCCGGAAGGATCAGTGACCGTTCCCCTGATATCGCCTGAGGCGCCGACGCCCTGGGCGAACATCATGCCGGTAAGCAGCAAACAGGCAAGCAAAATTCTCAACAGATTGATCGACCTCATATACCCTCCAAGATGGCTGTGGCGAAGCGTGGCCCCATGGGCTCATGTGCGCGTCCTAATCGGGCAAGCGCAAACAAAAACGTGAATGAGCCTTCATTCATGACATGAATGGGATTAATTGCCTTCACTGGCCGAGTATTATCCCACATCATTGCAATAATCGTCTGATTCTCTCTTAACCTTTTGTATACCTTGTCAGACAGCGGAGAATATCCTTCATCCGTCGTAAGGTTGCCGAAAAAATCCCGCCGTCATCGGTTACTCAGACTGCCGGAACCGGCGAACGTCACAAGATATCCATAAAATGGCGAGGAATTATGCCCTGTGGCAGCCAAATTGTCAAAGCCATGGTCTGCCGATCATTATTCCGTGTAGTGGGAGCGATCGGGGGATTACGTACCGGTACTGGTGCCACGCCGCGCCTTTTCAGCACCGGCTCTTTTGGCCAGCCAATCGGCAAACATGGTGCTGGCCCGCGCGGGAAACAACCGTTGGAGCCGGTCAATCCGATAGGCATCAGTCCCAATCAGAACACGGGTCTTGTTACCGAGAATTCCTTTCACGATAACGCGGGCGGCTTCTTCCGGCCTGATAATGGCAACTTTCTGGAACTGCTTCCGGGCCTGCGCTCGCGCCTCGGCTTGCGACCCCTGACCTGCCCGCGCGTTCTCAGCAATCGGCGTGGCGATACCTGCCGGATGCACCGTAGTAACCTTGATCGAAGCGCTGGGGCGCAATTCTTCCCGCAGCGCTTCGCTGAAGCCGCGCACGGCGAATTTGCTGGAAGCATATGCCGTCTGGCCCGGAGGCCCGATCAAACCGAAGATGCTGGAGACGTTCACGATATGCGCATCAGGTTCGCGCTGCAGCAGCGGCAGAAAAAATTTGCAGCCGTACACCACGCCCCAGAAATTGATCTGCATCAGCCATTCCATGTCTTCCAATGACACTTCCGCAAAGGTCCCCATCAACGCTACCCCGGCGTTATTCACCAGCAGCGAGGCGCGGCCAAAATCCTGTTGCACCCGCCGCGCAAAGTCCTCCACGGAGGAGGCTTTGGCGACATCCACGGTATAAGTGCGCGCTACCGCATCACCCAAAAGACGACGCGTTTCCTCAAGGCCGGTGGAGTTCACATCAGCCAGGGCGAGTTGTGCGCCGCGTTTTGCCAGATCCCGGGCCAGGGCCCGGCCGATCCCGGAACCTGCTCCGGTTATAATTGCAACAGCGCCACGAATCTCATGCATGAGGAAAAAGGATAACCGGAGAGCTTTAAATATCAAATTTAAAATTTCGAATTTGAAAGTCTCTTCCTCACTGCTCTCCCTCTATTGGAGCTTCTCCTGGCAGGCTTGACATCGCGGCAGTTGGCCGCGAGAATGTCCCCCATGGCCGCCTCCTTCAGCAGCAAGCTTGCCGACATTTCTTTGCCTGACGTCGATGGGAAGGTCGTGCGCCTGGGATCGCTATGGGCTGATGGGCCGGCCGTTGTGGTCTTTCTTCGTCACTACGGTTGAATTTTCTGTGGCGAGCACGTCGCGCAGTTGCGCGAATTCGAAGAAGAGTTCCGCAAGCAAGGCGTCCGCATGGCCGCAATCGGCCTGGGCGAATTCAGCTACGCTAAGTTCTTCCGTGAGAAAACCGGCATCGATTTCCCTCTTCTGGTCGACGAAAAGCGTGAAGCCTACAAAGCCATTGAATTACGCAATGCGTCTTTGCTTCATCTCCTGCGTCGCGATAACATGCAGGCCCGCCGGCGCGCTCAGGCTGCCGGCCACAAACAGCACAAACTCGGCAAAGACCCTTTTCAACTCGGCGGCAGCTTTGTCTTCGCTCCCGGCAACAAGGATCTTTTCGTACACGTGAGCCAGACCTTCGGCGACAACGCCAGCCCCAAAGATCTCCTGGCTGCAATCGCGTAAGTCAATCTCCATCGTGTCTTCTTGAACGAAGGGCGCCGAAACGCGCCGCCATAGCCGGCTTCTTCCCTTCGCTAACAAGTCTTAACGTAGCCTCTCTCTGATGACATACAGTTCTTTACCCACTCTCCCGCAACTACGCGCTTCCCACCGCGTTTTATCTATCACGAGCCCACCTTTTCTATAGGAGAAAGAATGCGCAGACTAGCGATCTCAATGTGTGTCTTTATGTGTTTACCCTTCCTGGCCCTGGCCCAAGGCAGGGAAAGCAATGACAATGTGGCTACACGAGGAACCGTCTTTGGCGGATATTCCCTGGCGAATAACAACAGCAATAATTTCAACGGCTGGGATGCACAGAGCACTTTCAATTTCACCAAACATTTTGGCGTTACCGCCGATTTCAGCGGTAACTCCAGACAGCCTGCTGGCATTTCATTTCTAGGTTTCTCAGCTGGAACGCAGCAGCATTTGTATAACTTCCTGTTTGGTCCCACCGCCACCGCTTACTTCGGCAAGAGCTCGGTCTTCGGACACGCGTTGTTTGGCGAAGCACACAGCAGCTTATCGGCAGGTATAAGCGTGCCGATCATCGGCGGCATCTCTGCGCCTCTCACCAGCGCCAATGCTTTTGCCATGGCATTCGGCGGCGGCGTTGACATTGGGTTGAGCCGGCATTTCGCCGTCCGCGCCGCACAACTTGACTACCTGCGGACAAACTTCAATGCCACCGACGCGCTCGCTTCGGGACTCTCCAGCAGCACCGGCAACCACCAGAACAGCTTGCGCTATTCAGGAGGCGTGATCTGGAGGTTCTAGGCGGGACGTGACTATTCCAGCGATGCTGTATTGCGGCTTCCTGTAAAGTAGACAAGAGCTGTTCACTACCTTACAGGAAGCCGGCTTGATGAAATATATCTGCGCGCTCATTCTTTTTGCTTGCGTCTTAACCAGCGCTGCGTTGAACGCGCAATCGCAGAGCGCACCGCCTACCGGCAGCGCGCCAACGTCTGCGCCAAAACCAACACCTTCCCTGCCCGAGAAGCTCACGGTCGGCGGCAAATTCCGCTATTTCGCGAATGAATCGTTTCGTCCCGGAGTGTGGGCGGTGGCGGGAGTTTATACCGGGATAGAGATGGCGCTTCCTCCCAAGGCTTATCCGCCGGAGTGGCGGCAGGGTGTGGCCGGCTTTGCGCGAAATTATGGCGATTTCATGGCCAGTTGGACGGCCGTCCAGGGCGGAAAGTTTGTAGTGGCTGCGGCCACGCATGAAGATCCGCGATACGTGCGCTCCACACGCGCTGGCCTGCTGCCCCGAAGCCTGCACGCGCTCCGCTTTGTATTCATTGACCATTCGGATTCCGGGAAGAACCGCTTTGCGCTTGCGAATTTTGCTGGAGCAGCGGCGGGTGGCTTCGTTGGCGGCGCTTATTTGCCTGACGGATACAATGATGCGTCGCACGCGTATAACCGCAGCGCTCTGGCCTTGAGCGGTTTCCTTACCAGCAATCTGGCAGATGAGTTTCATCCTGAGATCGTCAGGATCGCGCACAAACTACACATTCCGTTTATGAAGAAGTGATCTTCTGATTTCTGCTGAAACTTGAGAGGACACAGATTTGCGAGTGATCGGACGTGTGATCTCAATTCTATTCGGAATACTGTCCGCGCTGGGCGGCATTGTCGCTCTGGGATACACGCTTGAGGGAATTGAGTTCCTCAAATTCTCCAAAGGCAATATCGCGGGAGGACTGGTTGGCGTAGCCGTGCCAGCAGTGTTGTGCGCTAGTGCATTTTATATGGCAGTCAAGCTCATAAGACCACCGGCGAAACAGCACACAAAATGAGCTTTCTGGGCATACCCGCAGCGGCGCCAGCCCGCGATATGCTACACTATTCTTTTCAACCACATACACCTTAAACAAGCATGCTCCTTTCCAAAGAATATGTCGGGTATCTGGCCCGTCAAGTGACCCAAAAATTGATCGCGGGCGAATTCATAGAGGTCGAACATGTAGTTCCTGTGTCGGAGGCGCTAAACGCCGCCTTACTAGAGGAGCTTCAACTCGAAGACCGCATCAACGATGAAGTGCGTCTGATCCTGGAACAGTATCAGGACGAAATGCAGCGCGCCGGCGCCAGTTATCAGGAGATGTTCAAGAAAGTCAAAGGCGAATTGGTGCGCAAATACAAGGCGGTGCTGTGAGACTGTCGCGCGACAAAGTAAACCGCCTGGCACATAGCGTCGCAGACGCGTTGACCGCGCTGGATGACGTCGAGTTCATTGAAGATCCGAACACCATTCGGATGGAAGCACGTCGAATTCTTGAGGAATTACTGACGGCTGAAGAGAAGATTGATCTCGCGGCACGGCAGAAAATTGAAAATCAACGACGCACCATCACTGAAGGCACTCAGGAATGGGACATTCTCTACCGCAAGTATTACAACGAGGAAGTCAAGAAACTGGGTATTTGAATCTACGCGAATCCCTGCGCGTCAGTAGCCTGCCAGTCGGCGTTCCTGTGACGACATCTGGGCCCACAACTGGTCCATATTTTTCTGTATCCACATATTCGCCGGCTCAAGTTCATGCGCTGAGTTAAACCAGCGATATGCCATCACGTGGTCCTGCTTCACGCAATGCCCGCTGGCGTAAAGCGCAGCCATCTGGATCGCGGCGCCAGGATCATTCTTGTCCGTAGCTGCCTTCAAATAGAGCAGGCCCTGCTCGCAATTTTGCGGTACTCCGCGACCCTGCAAATACTGTTGCGCACGCAGCAGCGAGGCACTGGGCTTATGATCGGGAAGCGTAGTTGTTTCTGAGGGCTTAGCGACTGCGCTCGGCTGTCCGCTGTCCGCCTCAGACGGCTTTCTATCCTTAGCATCCGCCGAATCATTCGAAGAAGGTGACGAGTCGGCTGGGTCTGACGCTATCGGATTTTCCTTTTCGCTCTTCACGTCCTTTACCGTTGTCGCATCGTTTTGCGGTTGGGCAATGGAAGCGTCTTTGGAAGGCTGGTCGCCAGTGGTGGTAGCTGGAGGCTGGCTGCTTCCTTGAGGAGCTGGAGCGGGAGCAGGCTCCGATTTCGTTGGCGCCGGTTTTGGGTTGGCTTTGAAACTGGAACGCCATTGTACAAAGACCAATCCCAGGATGGCCGCTATGATGACCAGAAGAACAAGTTTCCGCAAACCGCCACCCGTAGGTTCGTCTTCCAGAAGATATTCGCCATCGCCCGCCGGTTGCGAGTTCAACCCAAGGAATGAAGGTCCACTTACGTGCCCAGCATTGGATGGCTGATTGCGGGGTGGATCATTGCGAAAGATCGCAGGCTCGCGGCGAGCACCAGCTGGCGGAATATCTGGCGAAGGATTCGGCGCCGCCGCGCTCGATATCGGCTCGGTCTTAGTCCGCACCGCACCCTCAGGCGGCGGTAGCTGGGCATTCGCAATAGCCACAGCACGTCCCTGTTCACCTTCACCAGCGCGCCGCTCCTGCAGACGGCGTTCAGTCCGTGTCCCACACATTCCACAGAATTTCAGGCCCGGTTCATTCATGTGGCCGCACAAAGTGCATTTTGTGCTGAGTCCGGCATTGGACACACGTCTCTCCTCATGGCGGCGGTCGAGCCGGACACCGCACATGCCGCAAAATTTAAATTCTGCCCGGTTTTCAGTTCCACAAAAAGCGCATTGCATCAGGGCCAGACTCCTCTTAAGTGCCGGCTGAGACACTCCTACCCAAACAGCAGCTCAGTTATTAGGATGACGCTTTCGGCCAATAAGCTGCAAGTGGATTGTTACCTTAAGCCTGTCTTTTCTGAGAGCCGGTCAAGCAGAAACTGCCGCGCAAGTCACACGCTGACAGCTACATGCAAGGGATATCTTTACGTCATAAATTATGCAGTAAGTGTATATGCGCTGCTCGATGAGGGATAATAAATCGATATGCAGTTCGCAGAGGAAATCGCTCAAGCTGCCAAAGCAGCAGCACTAAAGGCGGGGTTTGACCTGGCAGGCATTGCTCCCGTGCGGGAAGAGGACCTCCCGGAGCTAAGCGCGTTTGTCCAGTGGGTGAATGAAGGCTGTGCGGGTGAGATGAAATATCTGGAGACGCGCACCGAGGCGGGCGATCTGCGACGCTCATCAGCCAGGAACGCGGCGCCCTGGGTGCGGTCCATGGTGGTTTGCGCCTTGAACTACAGCGCGGATAAACCTTATTCAATCCAGGCCGACGATCCTGAACGGGGATGGATTTCCCGCTACGCTTGGGGTTTTAAGGACTACCATGATGCGTTACTGCCGCGGCTGAAGCAGGTTGAAGCGGAAATCAACCGGCTCGCGCACGAGCATGGGATTAAGATGGAAACTCGGAGCTATGTCGACACAGGCCCAATCCTGGAGCGAGTTTATGCCAGGCACGCCGGCATCGGATGGATCGGCAAAAACACATGCATTATTCATCAGAAGATGGGCTCGTGGCTCTTCCTCGGTGTCATCCTGACTTCTCTGGAACTGCCGTCGGACACCCCTGCAGCCGATCGGTGTGGAAGCTGCACCCGCTGCATTGATGCCTGTCCCACTCAGGCCATCGTCGCTCCCGGAAAGCTGGATGCCCGGCTGTGCATTGCCTATCTGACCATTGAGAAGCGCGGAGCAATTCCTGAAGAGCTTCGCCCGGTCATGGGACATCACATTTTTGGCTGCGATATTTGCCAGGATGTCTGCCCATGGAACAACAAAGCCGGCAATGCCCTTCCAACTTCCCTTCCGGAATTTCAACCCCAGGAGCAGCTTTTCCATCCCGAGTTGCGCCGGTTGGCGCAGATGGATGAGGAAGCCTACCGGCGCAGTTTTCGCGGCTCACCCGTAAAGCGGGCCAAGTATGCCGGTCTTAAGCGCAACGTGGCCATCGCTATGGGAAACAGCGGGAACAAGGGCTTTACTGCAGACTTACAAGAAATTGCCGCCGACCCTGATCCTGTACTGGCCGAACACGCCGAATGGGCTCTCACGAAACTGAGGAAAGAGTAGCTTCCCGGTATTTCTCGCCGTATGTCGCAGTATGATAAGGTTTCTCAAAACGTATGCCCGGTTCAAAAAAAGAGCAGCAACAATGGACGACTCCTCGATCATTCCCGCGCTTCCTGCTCGACATCCGAATTGTTATTCGGGGCAAAGAAACGTTATACGGCCGCACAAAAGACCTGGGTGAGGGTGGCTTGGGAGCAACTATACCCGGCAGTATCAATATAGGAGAAGTTGTTGACTTGGAGTTCCAACTTCCCGTGGGCAACGGGCCTTTAATCCTGAAGTCGGAGGTCCGGTATCGCCAGGGCTTTCAATACGGCTTCAAGTTTTTGCATGCCACGGACAAGCAAAGAGAATTGATCCGCCGGTCTACGCGAGACCTGCCCCCGGCGCCGTAGGTTCGAAAGACCATTTATCTCGAATCGTAAATTTCAGTCGCAAGAAGGGTCAGGAAAACTGGCTGCGAAAGACTGCTTTAATGTGGTCCAGCCGTTTGGAAAGTTCATCGGCTTCTTCTTTCAACCCCAGTTCATTGGCTGCAAAGATTGCATCATTAAACGCGTCTTTCGCATTGCTGTAGAGGCCGGTGGTTCCCAGACGCGTCTCATACAACTGGTCATAATATTTCTCGCCCAAAGCCTTGCACCTGCGCAGATGATCCAGTTTCAAATCGTGCTCACTTCGCTCGAAGCCAACATCGTGAGGCGCCGATTTGACGGGCAATACGGTCATCATTGCGCGGTCATTAACGAGATTGATGGCACGATACGATCCGGAGTCGCTCTTTAACATGTCTTTTTGCGGAAGCAGGAAGAAATCCGGATAAAGCGGTGGTCGCAAAAGCGACTGCCAGTCTTCATCCCAAAGCCAGGGCGTGGCGACAGGAAACGCGCAATAGCGTGCTCCAATGGCTTCCCATAAATTCATCAGCACGCGGGTCAGTGACATCGCGGACTCCGCGGTCTGGGACTGCTCGGCAAAGGCAGTCTCTCTTTCATGCAGCAGTACCGAGGCTTCGCCGCGTCCCTGTAGGCGGAATTCAAGGTGATAGCGTTGCGGTCCGGAAAAAGCGACGACGCAGCCATCCCATGCCGGAGCTGCAGTCACAACGTGGGCGCCAGTCGCATCAATGTGCTTATCTCCCCACTTCCACCAGCGTTCATGGCGGTCATAATAGAGCCGCGCGACATTCAGGCCGTCGCGCATAAGAAAGCCGTGGTTCAGCATCGCATGCATCGCGCACTCAACCACCCTCTCCGGAGTTTCCGGCACGGCCCACATCACGGCGGTACGATCCAGTCCGGAGCTGGAGACTACCATCTCAACCGCATCCAGGGGCACGTCAACCTTTAGCACGCGCGAATCCCGATAAAACTCGACTTCCACAGCGGTGAACGCGTCTTCCTCATCGCGCCGCATACCTGCGACGCGACCCTCAGAATATTGCGGCAATCCGTGCTCGGGCATCCCCTGCAAGATGCGTACGGTTTCGCCCGGGTATAACACTCGCTTGTTCTCCTTGTAGAAGATTAAATCGGGGCGCTTTCGCATCGCAATGAATTTTCTGCTAGAGTGCTGGCGCGCTTAACACCTGAGGTCACAGAGCATCAATGCCAAACGGCGGACCGGACAATTGCAGCACGTGTGGGTTCAACCGTCGCAACAAAGGCATCTGGAGAAATCCAGCGCCCGATGAGAGTGAGCTGCCATTTTGTGAGATTCGCGGCGTTCCCGTTCTCATCGAGCACTGGACTTACTGTCAGAACTGGCACTCCAGGTCGCGAGGCCCCATCGGCCCAATCTACGCCTCAGGACTCTACGCCGGTGGCTACCGGCGGATTCCTTGGCATGGAGCCGTAGAACCCGAATCGGTCTCATGCGGTGTCTGTAGCGAATGCGGAAACGCAATTGCAGACGGCATCTCTATTCCCACAATGGAGAGTGCCCCGCTCGCATTCTGCAGTAATTTGCATTACCTGCAGTGGTGGAAGCGCCAGCATCCCAAGGAAGAGGCGCCCATGAGCCAGGGAATCTGAGAATATTGTCCTCCGCGGCGGCGGTTTACGTTTCCAGCCGGTAACTGTAAAGTACTCGGCATGAAAACATTGGTCTCAACCACCATTACGACAGCTTTCCTGCTTGTCGTCTTTATCTATGCCGCAGCCCAGAAACCACAATCTTCACCGCAGGCAACACCCGCGGCGCCCAGCACTGCGACTGCAGTTTCCGCGCGGCCCGGTGACGTCGACAGCATCGATCACATCATTGCCTCAGTTTATGACGTGATCTCCGGTCCGCCGGGACAGCGCGATTGGGACCGTTTCAACAGTCTTTACTATGCCGGTGCACGCATGATTCCTACGCGCCGCGACGACAAAGGCGCCATCACGGCAAGAGTGGTTACGCCCGAAGACTATGCCAAGAGAGCGCAGGATTTCTTTAATAAAGAAGGATTCTTTGAAAACTCGGTGGCTAACCACGTGGAATCTTGGGGCAACATCGCCCATGTGTGGAGCACATACGAGTCCCACCACGCGAAAGGCGAAAAGCCTTTCGCGCGAGGCATAAATAGCTTTCAACTCTTCAACGACGGCAGCCGCTGGTGGATCCTCTCGGTTTATTGGCAGCAAGAAGATCCGGCGCATTCTCTGCCGGAAAAATACCTGAAGTAGCAGGAATACAGAAGGCGCTGGCGTAAGC
>JBARMK010000138.1:0-30402 GCA_049802395.1 Candidatus Angelobacter sp. | reverse complement strand
AGTCGCGTGCGGAAGCCTAGGCACTGATTGGCGGACGTCTCTTATGCCAGTCAGTTTGCTTCTGGTAGGAGTGCGCAAGAGCAAGAACGACGCCGTCTGCTCCGGGCGAGCTTGCGATCTGTAGCCCGATAGGCAGGCCGGATTTAGAGAAGCCGCAACATACCGAGATAGCCGGCAATCCGAGGACATTGAATGGACGAGTATTGCGCAGCATGACCAACTCTTTATTGCGTAGCTGCTCGGGCACAGACTGAAGTTCTGCCAGAGAAGGCGGCAGAAGCGGCGTGGTGGGTGCAAGCACAATGTCTACCTGATGGAAGAGCGACAGGATCTCGCGTCGCTGCCGCAAAAGATTTCGATGCGCCTGAATATACTGGGTAGCGGTCACGTCGGCGCCGCCGCGAATGCGCTTTAGAGTTTCTGGATGGTAATCGTTTTCGTGTTCGGACAAATATTTCTGGTGATAGGCAAAAGCCTCGCAGCGGACCACGTCGCGGTCAGCATCCGTGGAGAGGGCGATTTCCTTTACGTCAGTGACGAGTTTGGCGATCACGTCCACAGCGGTGTCAACCGAATCCCGTATTTCTTCATTCACCGCGCTCCAGAAATCGCGGGCCAGGCCCACACGCAAAGCTGTAGTGCTTTCTTCCATGGCGGACGGATAAAAAACAGGAGGGAAGCGCCGGCAGTTGATGTCCTGAGGATCGTAGTGCGCGATGGCCTGAAGCATAAGCGCGGTATCGGCGGCGGTGCGCGCCATGGGACCAACGTGGTCCATTGACCATGAAAGCGGAATGATTCCACGCGCGCTTACCAGACCGTAGGTCGGCTTGAGACCGGTAATTCCGCAGCAAGCCGCGGGCAGCCGGATTGATCCCGCCGTGTCGGTGCCGATTGCGCCGTAACAGAGCCCGGCGGCAACAGCGGCTGCTGAACCGGACGAAGATCCTCCGGTAACATGCGCCTTGTTCCATGGATTGCTCGCCACGCCGAAGTGGCCAATGATTCCGCTGCCTCCATAAGCAAACTCATGCAGGTTCAGCTTGCCTAAAAGAACAGCTCCTGCTGCCTTGAGCCTGCGTACCACTTCCGCGTCGGCAGTTGGCACATAATCCTTCAGGACGGAACTTGCCGCCGTTGTCTTTACGCCGGCAGTTTCAACCAAATCTTTCACGGCCAGGGGAATGCCGTGCAGAGGCCCCTTCCATTCGCCGCGCGCAATTTCGCTTTCAGCTTTGCGGGCCTCTGCCAGCGCGGATTCGCCGGTTACTGTAATGAAAGCATTCAGCTCCGGATTGAGGCGCTCGATTGCAATCAGACATGCCTGAGTAAGATCGACCGGAGATACTTCTTTCTTCTGCACTGCCTGGCTAGCCGAAGCCAGTTCAAGCTGCGTCAAATCATTTCCCGAGCGAATTGGCGAGGATGGCATCGTAAGCAGAATATCACTGCTGCGCGAAGAAGAAAAAAGGCTTGATCCTGGCAATGATTACCAAAGGCGTCGCGGCTTACGTCAATCCTGCGCGAACACTTGCCATGCTGTCCGATAAGTATTGGCATGGGCTTCAGCGCTGAGTTCGATGGGCCGGGAATAGCCGCCGCCGGAAGTAAGAACAAACGGAGCGCCGTAAGCCCGTGCGGCCAGCATAACTTTTTTATCGCGCTCAATCAGACCCTGGTGTGTCAGGGAAAGCCGTCCAAGAACATCAGAAGCCAGCGGGTCGACACCAGACTGATAGAAGATGATCTCCGGCTTAAAAGCAAATGCCGCGGGCAACACCTCATCGAGCTTTCTCAGATATTCCGCATCCTCTATTTTGTCGGGTAGGGCCACATCAAGCCGGCTTTGCTTCTTGCGAAAAGGAAAATTGCTTTCACAATGAACGGATAGCGTGAAGACATCTGGATCGTTTTGAAAAATCTCCGCAGTGCCGTCGCCCTGGTGCACATCGAGATCGATGACAGCGGCGCGGCGGATTAGTCCACGCAGCCGCAAGAACTGTATGGCCACCGCTATATCGTTGAATACGCAGAACCCGGCGCCTTCAGAGTGAAAAGCATGGTGTGTTCCTCCACCAAGAGTAGCGCCCCATCCGTGTTGCAGGGCTTCAAGGGAAGCGCTGACGGTTCCACCTACGGAAGCGAAGGCCCGCTGCACCAAAACTTGGGACCAGGGAAGCCCGATGCGGCGCATGGCTGTGGCGGGCAGAATTCCCGCCGCAAATTGCGCGACATAGTCAGGATGGTGAGCCAGACTGACGACTTCCGGTTCAGCCAAGGGAGCCTGCTCAACCTGATAAAGCTGCGCATCTTCAATGAGCCGGCGCAGCATACCGTACTTGCGAACAGGGAACTTATGCCCTTCCGGAAGCGTAATCTGGTATTGATCTGTGGAAAAGAGCCGGGGGTAAGGAGCGGATTTCTGCATAACCAAAAGAGCAGTCTCTGGTCTATATATTAAAGGAGAGCGGTTTTGGTCCGGGAGCAGCTTTGGATCTTGATGAGTTAGGTGTGCGTTTCCGAACACTGGCTTTCAGGAATGGACATAAGGCCGGCAGCAGCAAGGCTCCCAAGTGGGATTAGGCCCTTATTAATCAATAAGATGAGCTATAATACATTTTGGCAGGCCTTGTGCATATACCTTTAGTGATATGGATATAGTCCGCGACGAATCGGTAAAGAAGAAAAAGCGCCGTAAACAGACCGCCATGATCGTGGCTGCTGTTATTGCGGTTCTGGGCGTTACCTTGGGCGTTTCCAAGCTGAAGCCGGCACTGCAAAGTGTTGATATGGGTACGATTTGGCCGGACACGGTTAAGCGGGGATCCATGCTGCGGCAGGTGCGCGGGCTGGGATCTTTGGTGCCAATTCCTGACGACGTCCGTCTAATTCCAGCGGAGACGGATGTTCATGTTGAACGCATCCTGGTTTTGGCGGGAATTCCCGTGAAGCGGGACACGGTCATCATGGAGCTTTCGAACCCGCAGGTAGAGCAGGAAGCCGTGAGCGCGGACCTGGATTTGCGGTCGGCTGAGGCGGAATATCAAAACACCAAAGCAAAGATCGATAGCGACCTCATGAGCTTGCGCTCGGGGGCGGCAACAGTAAACGCCGACTATGAGAATGCTAAGCGCGACGCGGACGCTAACCGGGAGCTGAACAAGATTGGAGTGCTTTCCAAAGCGACGCTGGATGCTTCATTGAGCAAGGAGCGCGAACTGGCGACGCGCAGAAAAATTGAGGAAGACCGGATTGCCGAGAGCACCAAAGCTATTGAGACCCAGCTTGCCGTGCAGCAGGCGACCATCGACCAAAAAAGGGCCTTGGCTCAGCTTAAGCACCGGCAGAAGGATGCATTGCGGGTCCGGGCCGGTATTGATGGAGTTCTAATGGAAGTGCCAGTCCAGGTTGGGCAACGCTTAGCGCAAGGGACGATCCTGGCCAAGGTTGTACAGCCAGAACACCTGCAGGCGGAGTTGAAGATTCCTGAAACCCAGGCCAAGGATATTACCCGGGGCCTGAAGGCCGATATTGATACTCACAATGGCGTGGTTCAAGGGACGGTTTCCCGTATCGACCCTGGAGTGACGGCGGGCACGGTTACTGTTGACGTGAGCCTTGATGGTCCGCCTCCCAAAGATGCGCGCCCTGACCTGAGCGTGGATGGAACCATCACACTGGAGCGGCTGGATAACGTTCTCTACGTTGGCCGACCGGCATTCGGACAGGAAAAGAGCACGGTCAGCATGTTCAAGATCGATCAAGACGGGAAGACTGCCGCTCGCGTTCCGGTGGAGATGGGACGCAGCTCAGTGAACACGATCGAGATTGTGCGCGGATTGAAGGAGGGGGATCAGGTAATCCTTTCCGACATGTCGCGCTATGATAATCAGAACTATATCAAGCTGGAAAGATAAGGCATTTCAATTTTTAGAGGAGAGTACAACGTGGCTAGTGGACAAACTTTGATCAACCTGGAGAATGTTACCAAGGTTTTCTATACTGACGAAGTCGAGACGCATGCGCTCTCCGGCATCCATTTGGATATCAAAAAGGGCGAATACGTCGCCATTGCCGGACCTTCTGGCTGCGGCAAATCAACGCTGCTTTCCATCATTGGCTTACTGGATTCTCCCACAGACGGCTCGTATGTGCTCAACAGCAGAGCGGTGCAGGGACTGGACTTCTCTGACCGGGCGCGCATCCGCAACCAGGAAATTGGTTTCATCTTCCAGAGCTTTAATCTGATTGGCGATCTTACGGTCTATGAAAATGTCGAACTCCCGCTGACGTATCGTTCCATGTCTTCTCCGGAGCGCAAGAAGCGCGTGCAGGAGGCGCTGGAAAAAGTTGGCATGGCGCATCGCATGCGGCACTATCCATCACAACTCTCAGGCGGTCAGCAGCAGCGTGTGGCCGTGGCCCGCGCCCTGGGCGGATCGCCTTCCATCCTGCTGGCGGACGAACCAACTGGAAACCTGGACTCGCGCAATGGCGAGGCGGTAATGGAGCTCCTGCAAAGTTTGCACCGCGAAGGCGCAACTATCTGCATGGTGACCCATGACGCCCGTTTTGCCAAGCACGCTGAGCGGACCATTCATCTCTTTGACGGTAAGGTGGTCGAGGAGACAGAAGCGGCGCAGCAGGCTGCCGAACTGGCCTAAAAGCGGGTCAACGTCGAAAACTGATTTCTTTTCCGGATGATTTTTTTCATTCCAAGGGTGAAGTGTGACTACACTGCTTCAAGATATTCGCTATGGTTTGCGCATGCTGCGCAAATCACCGGGATTTACCGTTATTGCCTTGATCACGCTGGCACTGGGGATCGGCGCGAATACCGCCATTTTCAGCATTGTGAATGCGGTGCTGCTAAAACCGTTGCCTTTTCCGGAGTCTGACCGGCTCGTGTATGTGAGCTCCGCTTTTTCACCCCAGAAGGACGTCTCGCAGCCTTTCGCAATTTCCTATCCTGATTTTCTTGACTGGCGCGCGACAGCGAAGTCATTCAGCGGCATGGCCAGCTATCACGGCGACAGTTTTACTCTCACTGGCCTGGAGCAGCCATTGCACGTGACCGGAGCCACGGTTTCCGCAGATTTCTTCTCTATTCTGGGCACGACGCCTTTTCTGGGGCGCGGCTTCACACGCGACGAGGAAAAACCGGGCACGCATGTGGTGGTGCTGAGCCATGAGCTGTGGCAAACCGCCTTTCACGGCGACCGCAACATCGTTGGCCAACCCATCACCATGGACAAGCAGAGTTATACCGTAGTCGGAGTCATGCCCGCGGGCTTTGTCTTTCCGCTTGACAATGATCCGCCCCGGCTCTGGCGGACGTTCGCAGTCGAAGCTGAAACCACCGACCCTAAAGATCCTCCAGCAACGTCACAGCGTGGCGCGCATTTCCTGCAAGGTATCGCCAGGGTCGGCCCGGGAGGATCGATTGAGAGCGCGCGAGAAGAGATGAACCTGATCAGCCGAAATCTCGCGGAGCGGTATCCTGATACCAACAAAAAATTTCCCGCGGTCACTGTTACCAGCGAACTGGAGTACCTGGTGGGCGACAATCGCACGCGCCTGTTGATTCTTGTGGTATCGGTTGCGGTGGTGTTGCTGATTGCCTGCCTCAACGTAGCCAATCTGCTGCTGGTGCGGGCCAGCAAACGCAACCGCGAGATCGCGGTGCGCGCTGCCCTGGGCGCGAAGCGCAGCCGCGTGATTGGGCAGATGCTCACGGAAAGCGTTGTTCTGGGACTCGGCGGCGCGGTGCTCGGGGTCCCACTGGCGATGTGGGCGTTGAAAGTATTTATCAGCCTGAATGCCGATAAAATGCCGCGCATACAGAGCGCCGGGCTCGACGGCACTGTGTTGGCATTCACCGTTGCGGTGGCCGTGGTGACGAGCATTGTTTTTGGCCTGGTACCCGCCTTGCGAGCGTCGAATCCCAACCTTACGCAGTTCATGAAAGAGGGCCGCGGAACAACCGCAGGTAGCTCGCATCAGCGCCTACGCGCCACATTGGTGGTGGCGGAGACCACTCTTGGCCTGGCGCTGCTGGTAGTCGCGGGACTGGTGATACGCAGCTTTCATCGCATCCTCGCCGTGGATCCGGGCCTGAACCCACGCAATGTGTTGACTCTTACCTTCGATCTGCCGGAGAAGAAGTATTCCGAACAGCAACAGGCTGATTTCTACAAGCGGCTCCTGACCCGGTTGGAAACATTACCGGGCGTGGTCTCAGCCGCGGCTGTGACGCCGCTGCCGCTCAGCGGGAACGGCGCAATTATCAGCTTTCAAATTGAAGGCCATCCTGTGCCCAAGTCGGAGTCGCCCTCAGCCGACATTAAGGTTGCGACGCCGGCATACTTTCACACGCTCAATATCCCGCAGCTGAGCGGGCGCGATTTCAATGAACGCGATGACCTTAATGCCCCAGGGGTGGTCATCGTCAATCAGGCTTTCGCGCAGCGTTTTTTTCCGAATGAGAACGTTCTGGGCAAGCGGATCACCCCTGGCGCAGCCAATCATGGCAAACCGCAACCGCGGGAAATTATCGGTGTGATTGCCAATGTAAAAGGCCGGCGGCTCGACGTCCAGGACTTGCCTGAATATTACGTTCCTTACACCCAGCTCAACTTTGGCGCGATGACGGTTTGCCTGCGCACCAGTGTTGATCCGCACAGCATTACCTCGGCAGTGCGCAACGTTGTTTCGTCCATGGATCACGATCTTCCTCTCTACGACATCAAGACCATGGACGACTATCTCTCAGCTACGCTCGCCACCCCGCGTTTTCATTCCATGTTGCTGGAAGCTTTTGCGGGATTGGCGCTGCTGCTCACTGGCATCGGACTCTATGGCGTGATTGCGTATGCCGTGGCGCAACGCACGCACGAGATCGGTGTCCGCATCACGTTGGGCGCGACGCGCGCCAACGTAGTGAAGATGGTGCTCCGGTCAGGCCTGCAGCTCACGAGCATCGGCGTGATATGTGGAGTAGTGCTTTCATTGATCGCGACGCGGCTGGCTACCTCATTCAGCAGTCTGTTGTTCGGCATTAAACCGACCGATGGTTTGACGCTGGGGGTCGTAATCGCCCTGGTCACGATAGTCTCCCTTCTGGCATGCTACATACCTGCTTATCGCGCATCGAAGGTAGATCCAATGATCGCCCTACGTTACGAATAGACTTTTTCCCTTAAAGAGGACAATGCAAGGCCTGCGCGAAGCGGGCCTTTTTGCGTTTAAAAACGATACTGAAGGCCCGTATTGAACTGAAAATTGCTTTTTGTGGTTCCCGGAACCCGAATTCCTAAGAAGGAAGATCCACGATAAAACACCATCGTGTCACCAATGTCAGTACGCCATGCCCAATGTCTGGCTGGATAAAACTCAACCACCGTTCCCAAGTCGAGCGCCGGCTCGGTCAGACGGCCCATCTGGATTGAAAACGAAAAGGGAGGCGTGGGATTGATGGTGACTCCCTGGATCGTGTTGGAAAAGCTGATGACTCCGGGGCGCACTTTGGCAAAGATCCCTACATTTTTCGTTCTGAGGCCAATCTTGGGACCGAACAGTCCTTCAATCGAGCGTCCGCCGCTGAAAAGTTTTGGTGATGCATTGTTGAGGAAGAAATTTCCTTCGCCTTCGAGCGAAAAAAACGAATTGAGATTGAAGACAGCGCGTGTACCGACGCCAAAATTGTTGTTGTCTGAAAGATGTATCCCGGTCGCAGCCACTCCCAGCTCGAAATGCGGCGGCTGGTTATCACAATCGCTGCAAGAGTTGTTGGAAGTGGCCCGCAGGGCGAGGGCATTCACTGCGCTGAGGGTCGCAACAAGGATTATTGCGAGGCGGCATGCTTTCATTGTTTAGTTCCTTTCTTTGGTTCATAAGTTCATACTGCAGGCCCCCGAATGTCCCGGTGAAAGATCTGGAAGGTTTGCTTAGGCGTTGAATTATTGCGGAACAAGGACATTGAATGGGTTGATCGTTCCGAATGAGCTGCGTTGGTGTCTCCTGCGTTTCGCGCCCTCATCGACATTCGCAGCCTGCTGCGTATCGTTCACTGCTTGCGACGGGCGAACGTAGCGCGTGTTCTGGGTAATCTGGCTCTGCTCCAGGTTAAACGGAGCTTGCAGGACCATCTCTACGCTGGTCCCTCGCGGTAGGTTGATCTCATCACCGCGCTTCAGCAGAACCGCACCAAGGCCCAATGCCGCGCCCAAACCAGCTCCGGGTAATAAGCCGATGCCAAAGCCGCGATGCGCGCCAATAATCGCACCGCCAACGGCACTTGCTGCCGCCGGCGTAATTACTTTTTCTGTCTGGTCCACCGGCTTCAGAGTCCCATCTTTATCATGCGTACGAATGTTCTTGGCCCCAGGGATGCTTTGCAGCACGCCATTTATCGGCGCAACAAAATTGTTGGCGAAAATCAAGCTAGTAAAGCGAAAACGGAACTCAGATGCACGTTTAACATGTCCGGGACGCTCATTGGCTTCAACTACGCCCTGTACCTGAGTGTGGGCAGGAATCACAACGCGATTGTTCTGGACCACGGGATAAAGCGTTTCCAGGTAAAGACCGGAGCCCGCTGTTCCCGATGTGGTATGCAGCGGGCTCTTCAGGACCATCAACACCCGGGTCCCGGCGGGTATGGTCACCGTGGAAGGAGCGGTCGTGGTTGCGGCCTGCGGGGCCATAGTTTCAAGAGCTCGCGTTTCCTCCAGTGACATACCGGTTGCCGGACTGCTCAGTGCCGGCGGATCGTCAAACCAGGGCACGGCTTGCGCGGAAGCAAGTTTGGCAAACAACATCGCGGCAACGAGCAGGGAACTCTTCTTCGAAGCAAGCTTCATCATCATGGCTTCTCTCTTTTCACTACGAATATGACTCTATCTCCCGGTAGAATTGGCTCTCAAGCGGCAAGGCGCGGCACAGGAACATGCCGCTGAATGTCGTGAAGTAAGATTTGGATATCGCGAAAGGAACGGCGGAACGCAAACCATGAGCACCGGCAATCCGGCTGACCGTCTTGATTCGTGGAAAGAGATTGCAGCCTACCTGCGGCGCGATGTCCGCACCGTCCAGCGCTGGGAAAAAAAGGAAGGTCTCCCGGTCCATCGCCACCTGCATGACAAGCTAGGATCGATCTACGCCTATCGCAAAGAATTGACGGAGTGGTTTAATGCGCGCCAGCAAGCGGGACCGGGAACGCCTTTGGGCGGGCAAAATGGGCAGGGGGAAAAGATCAAGCTGGCGGTCCTGCGCTTCGGAAATCTGAGCGGCGCCGCGGAAGACGATTACTTCAGCGACGGCCTAACCGAAGAAATGATCACGCAGATCACGCGACTGCAGGCGCCGGAGCTGGCCGTGATCGCCCGTACTACAGCCGAGCATTACAGCTCCAACAGCAAATCGCTGGAGCAATTAAAGAAGGACCTGGGCGTGGGCTATGTCCTGGAAGGCCGCGTGAGGCGCGGCGGCAATCGGGTGCGGATTACAGCCCAGCTTATTCACCTGAAAGAACAGACACAGGTTTGGGCGGAAACCTATGAGCGCGATCTAAGTGACGTTCTCAGCGTACAGGCCGACATCGCGCAGGCCATTGCGCGGGAAATCAACCTGGCTTTGAACTTGTCGGAACGCGCGCGCCTTTCCGACTTGCAAAAAGCACAACCCCGCGTGCAGCCAGCAGCTTACGATGCATATCTAAAGGCCCGCTTTAACCTGCACCAGATGACTCCCTCAGGGATCAGCAAAAGCATTGAAGATTTTGAGCGGGCGATCCAGAGCGATCCACATTACGCCCCGGCATATGCCGGGCTAGCCAGCGCCTATGCGTTGCTGGCCATTGCGCCGTTTGATTTTCTGCCGCCGCACGAAGCCATGCCGAAGGCAGAGAAAGCGGCACGTAAAGCACTGGAACTCGATAGTTCTTTCTCCGAGGCACACACTGCGCTGGCCCTGGTGAATCATCATTACCATTGGAAGTGGAAAGAAGCCGAGGCCGGCTATGAGCAGGCCATCGAGCTGAACCCCGATCACGCCGATACGCATCTTTGGTACTCATGGCTTCTGCTGGCGCTGGGCAAGCGCGATGCCGCATTCGATGAGATTGAGCAGACGATGAGCATCGTGCAGGAAACTGATCCGCACCGCCTGGTGGCTGTTCATACGACGCGGGCAGCCGCTTATTACTTTGGGCGCGAATACCAGCGCGCCGTGGACGAGTGCGAGAAAGCCAAGCAACTGGACCCGGAATACTTCATGCTTCATTTCATCGCGGGGCGGGCATATATGCGACTGGGTGAGTATGCCAAAGCGATTGCGCACCTGAAGTCGGCGCAGACGAGCGGAGAGATGCCGTTAATGGACGCTGCATTGGGGCTTGCCTATAGCGTCAGCGGAAAAAAAGAGCAGACCATGAAGCTGGCTGAGACGTTCAAGTCCGCAGCCAAGAAGCGCTACATTCCACCGACTTATTTTGGCATGCTCTTTGCCGGACTTGGTGACCGGGACAAGGCGCTGATGTGGCTGAAAAGGGCATTTGCAGAACGGGCCGACGGCCTGACATGGCTGAATGTGGAGCCCATGCTTGACGAAATTCGCTCCGATCCCAGGTTTCAGGACCTGCTGCGGCGGATTGGACTGACGTGACAGCCATTCAAGGACGCGAACGATGAGCCGCTCATAGCCCTGGAACATACGCTGGGCCGAATGCCGAGGCTTCGGCCCAACGAAGTTTAGTGCACCGGCTGTGGCGTTGCTTGCACTGGCGGAGTGGGCTTTGCGCCGAAATCAACTTTCGGCACCGTGCGCGAGCCCTCACTGGCGGCAAAGTAGGCATCATTGCGCTTGAAGCCGGCGATCCCGGCCCAAAAGCTGTTAGGGAAGAGGCCTATGTAAGTGTTGTAGTCCTGCAAAGAGTCGTTGTAACGCTTGCGTTCAACGGCTATGCGGTTTTCCGTTCCCGCGAGTTCATCCTGCAAGCGGAGGAAATTTTCGTTCGATTTGAGCTGGGGATAGTTTTCTACCACCACCAACAGGCGTCCAATCGCACCATCCAGTTGCTGGTTAGCGGCAATCTTGTCCGTAGGGGTATTGGCGGAAAGCAGCCGTGAACGGGCCTTGGCGATGTCGCCAAAGACAGTTTGTTCCTGCTGAGCAAAGCCTTTCACCGTTTCCACCAGATTAGGGATCAGGTCAGCACGGCGCTGCAGCACAATATCCACCTGCGACCATGCAGCTTTCACGGTCTCATTTTTCGTTACCATCTGGTTCTTGGCGCCGACGTAGCTGCTGAATCCCACCAACAGCAGCAAAGCGATGACTCCAATTGCTATCCAAACCTTCATCTTCTCCTCCGTCTGATTCTCGCGGTTCCAACATGAACGGCATTACAGGGCGTCCACCGCCTGAACTACCCTGTCAATTCCTTCCAGGTATTTAGCAAAGCCGGCAGTCTCCTCAATTTCGCTTGCATTGGCGGAGCGCTCGCGCACCCGCAGCAGTTGCAGGAAAATGGCCGGATCGAACTGGAGCCTCTCCGCCAGTTTCCGGATGTTATCCGCCTTGTTGGTGGCGGGCTGTTTTCCCATGGCTATAAGCGTGTGCCGGAACAGCGTGCTGAAATTGGAAACGGAATCGAGCATCAGCCGCCGGACGCGCTTTTCATCGCCCGCGGCCTGGATATACATTTGCCGCAAAGTAAGAAGCTTGGTGCGCAGGTTATGCTCCAGTTGGACACGATGCAAATTCATGGGCACTTGCAGGCTAGTAAAGATATCTTCTCCGTGCAGGATGCGATGGCGCTGGCGGATGTCGAGCATCTCAATGGCAAAAACGTCGGCCGAGTGCTCCAGTTCCGACCGCGAGAACAGGAGCGGAGCCGGAAACTGGTTATTCGTCCATGCGTTGATCGGCGGCGCCAGCGCGGCGAGCGTTGACGCGGAGATCTCACCCAGCACGCAAAGAATGTTGACGTCAGAAAAATCAGGATGAAATTCGCCGCCTGCCGCCGATCCGAAGAGCGCGATGCACTCCAGGTTCGAACCGGCTGCCCGCTTGAGACGATCCACAAATTCTGCGATTTTCTTTTCTGCCTGCATAGATATGTTGCGCCTCTACCAACTGCCGCTGGCGCCGCCTCCTCCTGAACTGCCTCCGCCAAAACCGCCGAAACCGCCTCCACCACCGAAGCCGCCACCGCCACCCCAACTGCTGCCGCCCCCACCCCAGGACCCGCCGCCGCGTCCGCTGTTGGACAAGAAGATCAATGCGAGAATGTTCCAGAGGCCGCCGCCAAATCCTCGAAAGAGGAAAGACAATACGACCATAGCAAGAACAATGCCCCAAAGGATCCTGCCTAGAGGGAGTGGGGTGTCCGGCTGGTAGTCCGGAGGAGAGCGTGGCGCTGCCGCACCATCAATCTGGACTCCGGCATCCGCGGCAATAACACCTGCAACGCGTTGCGTCATCAGGAGCAGAGCAGGACCGTATTGATTCTGTTTGAGCAAAGGCACAGCTTCGCGACCAAAACCCCCGACTTTTCCATCGGGCAGGATCGGCTCCAGCCCGTAACCCACTTCAATGCGCCGCTGGCGGTCATTGATCGCCAACAGAATCAGCACGCCGCGATTGCTGGACTTTGGGCCGATTCCCCAGGATTTATAGAGATTGGCCGCGTAACTTTCAATATCAGACCCGTCGAGCGAGTGGACGGTAACTACGGCGATCTGCGCTTTGGCTTTCTGATCAACCTGCTCGCCGATTCTGCGCATCGCCTCAGATGACGCGGGGTCGATAACACCGGCAAAGTCATTGACGTAACCAGTGGGTTTGAGTTGTTGAATGGGCTCGGCATGCGCAAGCAGGCCCAGGCAGACAACTGCCAGAAGCCACTTCATTTTCTGCCAGACTTGGTTGGGAGCCATGCATCTTTAATTATAAGCAGAATGCAAGATTGCAGATTTGTAATAACCGCGGCGGGTGCAGACACCAAAAGAGCAAACATCGCAATATGCAATTTTGATTTTCCGCGGCTGGCATAGTCGATGTGATACACTCCGCCCGCCATGTTGCCAAGAATCGTTGCACTGCTCTGGCTATTGAGCACGCCGCTCATTGCCGCCGATGAATTTACGCTCTACGAATTGCTCGCGCCGGAAAGCCACCAGTTCGCTATTACATATGACGTGACGGCCACGCGCGAAGGAGCACAATTTTTCTTCAATCCCATTCGTCCCGGCTCGGTTGCGACTAAGGAGCGCGTGATTGAGCGCAGCACCGGCAAACCGCTGCAGTTTGAGGTTGTGACCGGTAAAGATGCGAAACTCACAGGGCTGGTCCCGGCAGAGACACCAGACAAAGCCGAGTTCATCAGGGTCCATCTGCCCGGGCCGGTTCCCAAGGGAGGCGAGACACGCATCCGCATCTTCAAGACCTATACTGACGCTGCTTCCTACACGCTCACCGACGGACAGCTGGTGTTTACGAGGCCGCTGGGAATCAAGCGCAACCTGGTGGTGCTGCCCAAAGGATGGGAGCTGATTGAATGCGCGTCACCCGGGATTGTCTCCACTGACGCTGACGACCGCGTTCGTGTGAGCTTTTTGAATGATCGCGACGATCAACTGCCAGTAAAGATTGTTGCACGGAGGCTGCCATGAAGAAGTTCGCGACCGTCTGGCTCGTCCTAATGGCTGCGGTGCTGGGGGCGCAGCAAGAGTCTTTCCATCGCGCAGAGCAGGACCGAGAGATCAGCTATTGGCTGCTGGAGCCCTCGACGCATCAGTTTCGCATCTCGCATGATTTCACGGTGACGCGTGTCGGGCAGAAGTCGGTGCACAGCTTTGTACGCAAAGGCAGTGTGGTTTCGCCGGACGCGAAGATGACTGACTTGGATACCGGCAAGCCGCTCAAGACATCGACTGTCAGCGGTAAGGACGTGAATGCGCTAGGCTATTATCCCGAGGCAGTGGATCCGGAATCGGTGGCAGTGCAAGGCAACCTTGAGCATCCGGTAGGCGAAGGGCAGTCAACCCGAGTACGAGTGCAGGAGACATACACCGATCCTGTAGGCTACGTTGTGCAAGACGGCGAATTAATCTGGACGCGTACGCTGGGACGTCCGCTAAATTACGTTACACTGCCGGCGGGCTGGATGCTGATAGCCGTCAATACGCCTGCCGTAATAATGCTGGATGAAGAAGGACGCATCAAGCTGCGCTTCACCAATACCAGGAATGGCGACCTGGCGATTGTGATCAAGGCGAAGAAGAGGCCCGAAAAACGATAATAATTTTGCACAGCCGAGGGCGGCTGCCCCACAGAATTACGAACGCCTCTGCCGTGCGACTTCATACATAACCACACCCGCGGCTACTGAAACATTGAGCGACGGCACTTTGCCCAGCATCGGTATCTTCACCAGAAAGTCGCATTTCTTGCGGACCTGCTCATGCAAGCCGTGGCCTTCAGCGCCAAGGACCAAAGCGCAGTCCATTTTGTAATCGATCTGGTCATAAAGTTGGCTGCCACGCTCGTCCAGGCCGACGGTCCAGATATTGCGGGATTTCAAATCTTCTAATGCGCGTCCGGCATTAGTTACGCGCGCGATTGGTAAATGCTCAGAGGCTCCGGCGGAAACTTTGACAACGGCGCCGGTAACGCCAGCGGCGCGTCGCTCAGGAATGATGATGCCATCAGCGCCTGCGCCTTCGGCCGTGCGAATGATCGCGCCCAGATTGTGCGGGTCTTCAATGCCATCAAGAAGCAGAACAAACGTGTGCTGTCCGCGCTTGTGAGCCAGCACTTGATCAAGATCGCTGTATTGCTTTTCTGAAGTAACCGCAACCACGCCCTGGTGATTGGCGGCTTTGGCCAGCCGTGTGAGCTGGTCGCGCGGCATGGTGCGCACCGGAACGCCGGCGGCGCGGCAGAGTTGGGCGATTTTCTGAATGCGGGCATCGCCGCGGCCGGGCACGACAGCGACGTAATCAAATCCTCGCCCGCGGGCAGAGAGCGCTTCTTCTACGGCGTGTATGCCAAAAATAATCATGGAAGACAGATGTAAGCCTGTTGCCGGCTTTCAGGTGTTAGTGTTGCAGCAATCGGCAGCACGCACAAGTAGCAGCCACGGATTGGCTGGCGCGGCTGCTTTTTGGCTTATGCGGGACTGTAGTTCTACAATACCTCCGAACAGAGACTCTCTTCCTTTTAACCATGGCGAATCGCAAAAAAAGTGAACGGCCCGTGGTCCTCTCTATTGCCGGCCACGATCCATCGTCCGGCGCCGGAATCACTGCAGATATCAAAACTATTGCCGCTCATGGCTGCTATGGCGTGACCTGTATTACGGCGCTGACGGTGCAATCCACACGCGGCGTGTCCCGCGTGGAGCCCGTGGAAGGCAGGCTGATCTCGGAGACGCTGGACCAGTTGATGGACGATCTGAACATAGCTGCGGTAAAAATCGGCATGTTGGGATCGGCGGAGGCGGCGCGGGCCGTGGCGGCGTTTCTGAAGAGACACTCGATGCGATATGTTGTGCTGGACCCTATCATTCAATCTTCCCTCGGCGCAGACCTCATTTCGAAAGGAGGCTTGCAGGTGATGAAAGAACGTATTCTTCCGCAGGCGTGGGTGATTACGCCGAACGTCGACGAAGCAGCAGCACTGAGCGAAATGCCAGCGACTAATCTCGGCGAGATGGAAATCGCCGCGATGCGCTTGCATCAACTCGGCGCGCGCAACGTCATCATCACTGGAGGACATCTTGATCCCCCTGTCGATCTGCTCAGCCGCGGCGGCAAGCAAATTACGGTGTTGAAGGGCAACAAAGTAGCCAGCGGTTCCACTCATGGAACCGGTTGCGCTTTCTCCACCGCGTTGGCGTGCGAACTCGCGCTGGGCCGCGATCTGCCGGATGCAGCGCATGCTGCCAAACAGTATGTGGAATCATTGCTCCGGACCGCACCCGCAATCGGGAAGGGAATTGGGCCCGTACTGTGAAGCGGCGAGCAACTGACAATTAGCAAATAGCAAATAACAAATTTACGAAGTGCAATGCTGATGCTCGAGGCGCACGGCTTTATATCAGCTTGCAATCTTCAATATCATTGCCGTCAAACCTATCTCGGCGGCTGTGCATTGGGCGGCTGAGCACTCTGAGGTTGCGTGGACGGTTGAGCACTCTGTTGATCTTGTGAATCTGGCGGCTGTTGCGCTGGCGGCTGCTGTTGCGTCGGACGCGTTTTCAACTCTGGTCGGCCTTGCTGTTGCGGCTGGTCTGACTGAGGACTTTGCACAGCCGGAGTCTCCCGATCACTCAGCGGTGGCTCGCGATATTCCGGCGGCGTGAACTCCGAACTTGGCTTCGGCGCGACTTTCGGTTCCACTATGATGCGGTTATCGCGTGTGCGCAATGCTGGCGGGGCTCCGCTACGGCGTCTGGCTTCCGCCTGCGCGTTGAAGCTCGACTCCACCAGCGCGGTGCTCTGTTCCGCGATCTGTCCCACAGGATGCCCTTCAACCTCGGGCCGTGTGGATACGGCAATTTTCGCAGTGGAGCGTTTTGCCCGGCGCGCCTGCTCGTAATAAGACTGCGCGGTTTCCTTGTCGCCTTCCAACTCCGCCAGATAACCCATATTGTTTATGGTGAAAGAGTTGTTGGGGTCAAGCTTGAACGCCTGCTCAAAATCCTGGCGCGCGACCTTGCGGTCATTGCGATTCATCGCCGAAACGCCGCGCAGATTCAAGCGCGCGACGCGGTCCTGGGTATCCAGCGCCTTACTCAATACTTTGCGGCTTTCGTCGGCATTGCGCTGCGCTACTTCGCTGATGGGCCGTCCGCGCCAGTTTTTGTTAAAGGCGATAACGATCGGCTCGCGCGAACCAGTGGCCGCCGAGCGCTCGTAATATTGGATCGCCTGCTCGATCTCGCCTTCTTTTTCCTTGGCAAAGCCCATATTGTTCAGCGTGAACGGATTGCTGGGATCGATCTTGAGCGCCCGCTGCAACACCACGTCGGCTTCCGGCGCGCGGTCACGGTTCAACAGTCCGAGCGCTTCGCTGTTCAGCTCATTTACTTTTAGAGGACCTTCAGCCGTGTGTCCGGCAACGCTGGCCACGGTCTTGCCCTGAACTTCCTGCGCGGTTGACCGATCAATCACGGCCTCAGAAGTATTGGCCTGCGCCTGGTCATAGTAGCGTTGTGCACGATCCAGGTTGCCTTCCAACTCCGCCACATAGCCCAGGTTGTTCAGTGTAAAAGGATCATTGGGATCGACCAGGTATGCTTTATAAAAAAGCCGCTTGGCTTTTCCAATGTCGTGCTTCTTGAGCGCGGCAACGCCATCGCGATTGAGCTGCTGCACCGGCGTGAACTTGCTCTTCTTCGGCAGGGGTATCCGCAGTTGCTGCGCGCCAGCCTGCATCGCCAGGGATAAGATGCCCAACATCAATAAGGTAAGCAATGGGGAACGCATGGTCGTCAGGTCCTCGCCCGGGCTTCGCCGGTTGTTCAGCCCTGCTCGGGCATACACCGCCGTAAAGCAGTAGCTCTGCTTGTCTTTTGGATGGCAAAAGCCGCTCACGGGTTGGGCAGCAAGAATTCCTGCTTTCTGCTTGCCATCTGAGCTGCTGCCTGGTGCATCCAAACTGTTGGAAACAGGTGGTTCCGAAAAACTATGCATCGTTCCCCAAACACTTTGCTTGCTCTCGTGTTGTTGTCCGTCTCGGTGGGCTGGGCGCAGACCAGCCCTTCGGCCGATCCAAAACAGGGATCGGGCTTGCCGCAAACGCCGGTTACTGAAACCAAGCCAGGCACGCAGACCACCGCTCCCAGCATGGCGCCAACCACCACGACCCCGTCCACCACTACGCCTTCTTCGAACTCGCAGCCCGCAGCACCCGACCAGCAGAAGCCAAATGCTCAGCAGTCTGCTGCTGGCCAATCTGCGCAGCAGTTGAATGTGGATGAACCGTTGATCGCGCCGGCTGAATCGGCGCCGCAGGCGCAACCAAAGACAGACATTCTGGATAGCTCCGCCACCTCTGGCGCTCTCACCACTGACGGCCACGATCCTATTCTTGACGCCGCGCCTGTTCCTCGTACCACCACAACTCTGGTTGGCGGGACCATTGACAGCGTCGATCGCATGCGCAATCGCATGACCGTAAAAGTTTTTGGCGGCGGGCATTGGAAGGTTAACTTTGACGAGCGCACGCACATCTTCCGCAATGGCGCTGAGGCCACACAACTGGCGCTCAAAAAAGGCGAGCGCGTTTACGTTGACACCCAGCTTGATAACAATCGTCACGATATTTTTGCCCGCAATATCCGCGTGGGAGTGGCTACGCCGCCGGCCGATGCCGACGGACAGATCATCGCCGTGGACCGCAAGCACAATGAGTTGACGCTGCGTGACACCATCAACTCGGTCCCGGTGCGCTTCGCCATTGATCCGGAGACGCGCATCAGCAACGGCCAGACTCCTGCGGCGTTCAAAGACATGCTGCCGGGAACTCTGGTGCACGTGCGCTTTGCCGCCGAACGTCCTAATCGCGGCCTTGCTCGTGAGATCAACATCCTGGCCGCGCCCGGCGCGAACTTTACCTTTGCCGGCAAGATCACCTATCTCGACCTCCATCGCGGCGTGCTCGCAGTGCAGAACTCCAATGACGACCGGAATTACGAAATACATTTCTCCTCCGCCCGCGCGGACAGAAACAGCCTGGGCGTGGGGACTGAGGTCCGCGTGGTGGCTACGTTTGAAGGCGCGCAATACACCGCGCAGTCGATCAACGTGACCAAGGAAAATGAGGTGCTGGAGAAGTAACGATCGCCCCGATCCGCTATTTCCGTGTTTATCCCGTGGTAAGTTCCGGTCTCTGATCACGGCTCTCGTGTGGCGCCGCTGAGAACCGTAGGTTTCCGGTCACCAGATGACCCGATTCCTCGCTCCCCCAATCGCTCACCCTCCCCCTCCAGTTCATCCCCGAAAATTAAAGACTTAGCCGGTTCAACCCCGGCAGTGGTTAGTTTAGAAACTGACCGCCGCTGCGTATCAGCGTCTAGCGGTTCGCTTGCGAATCGCTGGCCTTTAAGCAGGCGTTCATCGCTGGCAGTTTGCGGCCCTGTCGCCGCCATTACCGGCTTGCGCTCGCTCAACTCCGGCGCCGCTGCTTCCGGCTCTGGCTTACGGCGTTCTCCAGCCTCGTGTGGCACAGCCGCACCCGGCTGTGTTGCCTTGTCGACCCTCGCGGCAACTAACAAGCCGGTCTCTGGTTGTTCTTGCAGTCTTTTCTCTGCGCTCTGTCTGATAACGTCTTTTGCACCCTTCGCGCGCTTTGCGGTGAACTCTGGAGCAGTTCTCACCATCGCTTCCGGCTTGGTCTGCGCGAACGTCGTCCACCGTGACGTGGCCATGGCCAGTTGCAGCCCGTAAAACATCAGGCCCGCCGTGCGCTCCGTGATCTCGCCTTCCAGCAGCGCTCGGGACACCTCCATCAACCACAACATCACCGCGTTGGCATCCTCCAGCGGCGGCAAATTCAACCTTCGCGGACGCACCGCCAGCATCCGCGCATGGGCGTAACAAACCTTGTTTTTGCGCACCCTGGGCGCCCTGCACCGCGTGCCGTCGGAATATACGTGGTCGCACCGGGGTGCCTGGTTGGCCTTTTCCAGCAACGCCAGCTGCCGGCGATGCCATTCAATCTTCTCCGCCTCATTCGCCCAGGTCGGTGGTACCGCCATTTTTCTCCGGATCTCATTCTCCATCCGGCTTTCCTCTTCCCACGGCTTTACTACTTTCTCGTTGTACTCGGCCGTAGTGCTCGGGTTCGGTAGCTCGTCAATGCGCTGTTCATAGGGCTTCACCACAATGTCACTTCCTTGCATCCAATCCTGAATCCTTGTCTTCATAAGTCTTCCTCCTGTCGCCTTTCTTTATTCTTTATTCAACCGCTCTATATCAATCGGGCTCGTGCTTGCAACCCTTTCGCAATCAATCACTTGCTGCCAAAATAGAAACGGCGCAATGACCTCTCAGAAGGCCTTGCGCCGTTTCGAATCTCGTATTTTCAGTTAGATACACGCCCACCTGCCAACCGTTCAATACGGCTGCAGGGCGCGTTCTTACTTTGCCTCAATTTTGCCCGAAAGTCAAGCGAAACTTGGGGCATTAATATATCGGAAGAAAAACAGTCGAGGGGTATAAAATCCAGATGCAATCCCGGACACAAAAACAATGAACCAAAGTGCGGTGAAGAAATCCAAGCCGCCAGCCCTCTCCCATCTTCACGATATGAAGAAGGATCCTTCAAAAGGCACAGGAGACAGTGAAATCTCACTGGATCGCATTACAGAATCCACACGCCTTAATAAGCAATCCCGCGGACTTATTGAAGGCAGCCGCTATCGAAAGAAGAAAGTAACAGTACTCTAGAGCTGTGGAAAACCAGACTAACCCACTACCGAAACTTGGGGCATTAAATATAATTGATCGGCGCTGTCTATCCCGGACCGCAGCACACGGTGTTCCTCACTCCACGCAAAGATTCAATGCGTAGGGTGAGGGATCTGCTCCGCTGCTTCTAAGGTCCACCAACCCCACTTTAAAATCTTCTGCGCTCGCCTAACAATTTACGGAATTTTCACAACACTTCTTTTTTAATTGCTATCCCCTCCGACTTGGTCTTATAAACAAAAAACGGGCCGCGCCGTGTGTGACCACGAACGCAGCCCTAACCACAAATCACCTTCCTTAGAAAGGCGACCTATGGCTGACCTCAAGCGTATCCGCTCCCGCACCAGAAAGAAAGCCGCTCCCTTCACCCGCGTTCTCAGGTTTCCGCAAGCAAAAGGCAAGATCATTGCGGAAGTGGCGTTGTCTGTCTCTCCCGCTGATTTTGCTGTGGACATTCGATTTCAGGATAAGACCTCGCTCACGTTCGATCTTGAGCCATGTGTGAGCGTGTTTCCTGAATTAACCGACTGGAAAACCGGGAATTACAAGCCACTCAAGCGCTGGCGGCCTGTTCACAGCAGATCGTCTCGCATCTGACGGCTTGTATATTCCACCCGCCAAAAAAGGCGGGTTTTTTGAGGATATTGGCGCGTAAATTCCGCCGTTTAGAAGAGTATAATAGTGCCAAATTAGGCCCATCGCTTACTAACAAAGGAGCGCCCGTGTCTCTTGTCCTTTGCACTGGCGTCAATCCGGTATTAATGGAAACCCGCAAGCTCATCCTTCAACGGGCGGGTCACACGGTAATTACAGCAATAAATGAACGTGAATTGGACGCTGCCTGTACGACACACGGTTTCGATGTGGCTGTAATTGGACAGACCGTATCTTCGAAAATGAAAAAGGCGATAGCTTTACTTATTCGTAAACAGTGCCCATCGGCAAAAATTGTGGAATTGTATCCGTTGTATCAGAGTAAAGTTCTTGAGGATGCCGATGCATGGCTTGAAGTGCCGATTGACATACCTGATGAATTAGCGCAGGTGGTTAACGAATTGACAAGAAAAACTCGCTTCGGCCAACCCTGAGCGGGGTTCCTTTTCTGGAGAGATTTCTTCACTGCGTCCTGCTCCAACGTAGGATAAACTTACGAATTGGAGGTGATGGTCATGGCATTTGATCGTATCTCAATCGATCCGAGTATTTGCCACGGCCAGGCATGCGTGAAAGGAACGAGGATTCCCGTGCATCAGTTGGTCCGCATGCTGGCCAATGGTGACAACATGGATGACCTTCTCCGTGAATATCCATCCCTCAAAAGGGAAGACATTCTAGCCAGCCTCGAGTACGCATCCGATTAACTCAAGCCGCCTATCCAAGCCGGATGCTAGAATCTCGCCGTGCAAAGACCAAACGTTCCCGATCCACTTCAGCCGCCGATGGACGAAGAGCTTCTCCTGATCGCCCGCGCAGCCGGCTTTCAGATCTACGCCTGCCGCCCTGACACGGACGGCAAACTAGCACGGGTTTTCAAAGCCCCTGAAGCGCAGCTCTATGACTTGCAGGGAAATGTGATCGGAAAACATTTTGCCGGTCCCACCTGGCAGCACCACGATGGCAGCGAGATTACTGCCAAAATGGTCGCCAAAATTGACGCGCCCGATGCCGGCGCGATTCCCTGGCTTCTTCTGAACGTGACGGGGCATTCCGGCAACGGAGTGCTCAGCGGCGTGACGACGATCCAGCGCATTCATACGGTCGGCGGGCTTGCGCCGGCCCCAACTTGCTCTGAGGGAAACCGCGACGCCGAGTTCAAGAGCGCCTACACGGCGGATTATTATTTTTATGCGGCGAAGGCTTGAGACCGCTGGACCGCTCGCGTTACCTGAAGACGAGGTGGGCGACGCGGGTTTCCAGATTCGAATAAATCAACACCAGCGCGGTCAAATCGAATGCGGTGTGGGCAAACATCAGCATCCAAATTTGGCCGGTGCAGGCGAAGATGCTGCCAAACACCAGCCCGACGATTGCGGCCTGTTCCGTGCCGGCGAGCCCCTGGAGCTGATAATGGGCCAGCCCAAACAACACGGAGGTTACTAGCACCATCAAGGTCTTAGCCCTGGCGCTCCTACCCAGAAGCTTGCCCATACGCTCGAACCCGTAACCCCGGAAGATCGTTTCTTCGGCAAAGCCTGCCACCAAACAAATCCACACTGCTGCCGGGAGGATGGCGCGGTTTCCCACCCAATAGTGGAACGCGTGATTGATCGGATCAGCGCCCAGCAGCGGCATGACAATCGCTTTCAGCAGGAATTTCAGGGCGATACCGAAAGCGCAGCCTGCAGCTACGGTCACGACCCAGCTTCTGGGTTGCACATAGCCAATCTTGCGCCAGGGAGTGCGCGACCATTTCATCCAAACAAGCACCAGAACGGCGCCGACCGGCACAATGACTTTCCCAATGAAAACATTGCCGGTGAGAAGAATGACCAGAATGGCGACGATGCCGATCGGCCCGAACCCGCGCAGCCTGGCGGCAAATTGATCATCCAATGTCATCGTGTCTTGTTGTTCAATCGGCGGTTGAGGAACTGACTCCGCCAACGCTGGTTCATTGTCTGCCATGCGGAATTCTCCCACTCTTTAGTACGGAATGCCGCTTTGTTTTGTTCCTCAGAATTGCCTAGACCACGGTCCGCTTGAGCTGGCCGCAGGCTGCGTAAATATCTCTGCCGCGCGGGCGGCGGATAAATGCCGGAACGCCGGCCTTCGTCAACAGATCCTGGAAAGCGAGCACCTGTTGTTCAGCCGGAGTGTTGAAATCAATCCCCGGCCCGGGATTTAACGCAATCAGGTTCACTTTGCAGCGAATGCCGCGCACCAGCTCGATCACTTCGCGCGCGTGGGCGGCGCTATCGTTTACGCCGTCGAGCAGCACGTATTCAAAGGTGATGCGCTCGCGGTTGCGTAGAGGGAAGTCGCGCACTGCCTGCATCAGCATCTCCAGGCCCCATTTTTTATTGATGGGCATGATGCGGTTGCGCACCTCGTCATTGGAGGCATTGAGAGAGACGGCCAGCTTGGGGCGGATCGGCTCGGCGCCAAAATCGTGTATGCGGGGAATGATCCCTGAGGTTGAGACGGTCATGCGCGATTCGGGAAAGCCGACGCCCTCCCCCAGAAGCCGCGCGGCTTTGATGAATTGCGAATAGTTCAAGAAGGGTTCACCCATGCCCATAAAAACAATGTTGACGCGTTGCCGCTCCAGGTCAACCTGGCGGTCATTCAGCACCGCAATCACCTGGCCCACGATTTCTCCGGCGCTCAAGTTGCGCTTTACGCCCAGAAGCGCCGTAAGACAGAACTGGCAGTTCACTGCGCAGCCAACCTGGCTGGAGACACAGATCGTGGCCCGCTTCCAGTCAGAGTCGCCGGCTTCGGTGCCATCACCGGCTTCACCGCCATCGCCTTCGGGCATCCAGACCGTCTCCACGGTTTCTCCGTCGGCCATGCCGATGAGGTAGCGGATGGTCCCGTCTGTGGATTGAAAACTTTTTTCGATGCGGGGATGGACGATTTCCAGTCCGTCCTCTCGCAAGGCGGCGCGAAATTGTTTGGGCAACGTGGAAATGGAATCGAGCGCGGCCACGCGTTGAGGGTAGAGCGCGGCAAAAAGCTGGCGCGCCCGATATTCGGGTTGACCATGTTTTTGGGCAATCCTGCTAAGCTCTTGATAATCAAGACCTAACAAACCGATTTGCGGCAGCTCCGGCATAGAAATACGGCCTTCTAACTTGAATTCTACACGCCCAGGGCAGAATATGAGCTGGGTTAAGGTAATCCGTACAACCCATTGATTGTAAAGAACATATATTTACCCGTGCGACCATTTCCCGTGTGTGAGAATCATATGAGTGCCTCAATGGAAACCGCAGTCGCAAAACGTCCACCGTTGAATGAGCCCCGCAGCATCAAGCGCGAGGTCCTTCCCAACGGCCTGATCGTCATAACCGAGGAAATGCCTCACATCCGCTCCATCGCCATTGGAATATGGATGAAGACTGGCTCGCGTGACGAGACGGCTGAGATCAACGGCATCTCTCACTTTACCGAGCACATGGTTTTCAAAGGGACCAAGAACCGCACCGCGCGTGACATTGCGCGGCAGGTGGATTCCATTGGCGGCAACATGGACGCCTTTACCGGCAAAGAGACCATCTGCTTCAACATCAAGGTGCTGGATGAACACGTTCCCGTGGCCATCGACATTCTGAGCGACCTGGTTTTGAATCCGATCTTCGATCCCAAAGATATTCTCCGGGAAAAAGGCGTGATCCTGGAAGAGATCAAAATGGACGAAGACAATCCTGACTACCTCGTCCACGAGATTTTTACCCAGAACTTCTGGAAAGACCATCCATTGGGCAAGCCGATTTTGGGGACCAAGGAAACGGTACGCTCGTTTGAGCAGCAAAAGCTGCTCGATTTTTATCGCCAGCGCTTCTCGCCCAACAACATGATCGTCTCCGCGGCGGGAAACCTGAACCATGACAACTTTGTAAAACTGATCAAAGAGCGCTTTGCCGGGCTGGAGCGCGTGCCCAACGGCTTTCATCTGGCCGCGCCGGCGGTTACGCCGAGGATAGTCACGCGGAATAAAAAGTCTCTGGAACAGGTGCAGCTCTGCCTTGGAGTACCCTCGCATTCCATTTCGCATGAAAAGCGGTACGTGTCTTATGTGCTGAACACCGTTCTGGGAGGCGGGATGAGCTCGCGTCTCTTCCAGAAGATACGCGAAGAACAAGGTCTGGTCTATTCCATTTACAGCGACCTCAATCCTTATCGCGATACCGGCTGCCTGGCTATCTACGCGGGAACATCGCTTGAGTCCACGCGCAAGGTGGTGGATTCGGTGCTGGCGGAGTTTCGCGAACTCAAATCAGAGGCGATTCCGGTGGACGAGCTGCGCCGCGCCAAAGACCAGTTGAAGGGCAGCCTGATGCTGAGCCTGGAGTCGAGCACCTCCCGCATGTCCAATCTGGCCCGCCAGGAAATGTACTTTGAGCGCTTCTTCAGCCTGGACGAGACCATTGAGCAGATTGAGTCAGTCGCGGCGGAAGAAGTGAGCGAAATGGCAAACAGTCTCTTCCATCCGGAAAAAGTCGCGATCACGGTGCTGGGAAACCTGGACGGATTGAAACTGTCGCGGGAAAATCTGGTGTGCTAATTTTTATCCCTCGCGGGCGCTCGGGATTTCAAGAAAGATCTATCTTTCCGCCACGCTTTCCAGCATCGTAAAAAACTCCGGAAATGATATCTTGGCCGACCCTGCTCCGTGAATCAAACTGTCTCCTTCTGCCCGTAGCGCGGCCACGGCAAAAGCCATAGCAATGCGATGATCGCCGCCGGAATCGATCTCCGCACCGTGCAGCTTCTGGTTTCCCGGAACTCTCAGCCCATCTTCGCGCTCTTCGCATTCCGCGCCCATGGCTCGCAGGTTGCGCGCGACCAGAGCAATGCGGTCTGATTCTTTCACGCGCAGTTCTTTGGCGTCGCGAATGTCTATGCCGTCACGTGTGTAAGGCGCAATGGCGGCAAGCACCGGCAGTTCATCAATCAACGCTACTGACTGCGCGCCCTCAATCGTAATTCCCGTCAGCCTGCCATGCTCGATTTTGACGGTCCCCACCAGTTCCCCGTGGTGCTCTTCCAGATTGATCACGGAGATGCGCGCGCCCAGGATTTTCAAAACATCCAGCAGGGAAGCGCGGGTGGGATTGAGCAGCAGGTTCTCGATCACCAGGTTGGAATCGGGGAACAATGCTGCGGCGCAGAGGAAGAACGCGGCCGAAGAAATATCTCCAGGGACCGCCGCTTCAATGGGGCTGAGTTTCTGGCCGCCGCGCAATGTTATGCGATTGCGGCTGCGCGAGAGTTCCACGCCAAAGGCACGCAGCGCCTGCTCGCTATGGTCGCGTGTTCGATACGGTTCTTCTACCGTGGTTTCGCCATCCGCAAACAATCCGGCAAACAGCACGGCAGACTTCACCTGCGCGCTGGCAATGGGCATTTTGTACTCGATGGCCCGTAGTTTTCGTCCTTGTATGTGCAATGGCGGGCGGTCACCGGCTGCGGCTGTGATTTCGGCGCCCATTAGTCGCAACGGGGCCATGATGCGCGCCATGGGCCGCCGCGTGAGGGACTCATCGCCATGAAGATCGCAGGCAAAATTCTGGCCCGCCAGAATTCCTGAAAGCATACGCATGGTCGAGCCGGAATTACCGCAATCCAGACTTGAACCAGGTTGTTGCAGTTGCTCGCGGCCCGCGATCTCCAGCACGCCGTCTTTGTTCTTGTGTATGGCGCCGCCCAGTTGCTGTACGCATCCAAGCGTGCTGGCACAGTCAGCGCCGGTAGAAAAATTAGCCAGGCGCGTAGTGCCGGCTGCGATCGCGGCCAGCATGGCGTAACGGTGCGAGATTGATTTATCGCCGGGCAGCCGCAGCGCGCCGAGAATGTTCTTTGCCGGACGGACGATCAAACAGGGTTGCTCCATTGCGTGATGATGATGGATAAAAGTTGCCCACAAGAGCGAAAATAAATCCCGTAGCCTCCCAACATTTGAATACAACTCCCATATTTCATAAACATCTCATTGTCAGCACGGGTATAACAGCGCGTGTCAGCAAGAGGCAAACCCCGGATTAGGTTCTCTGGCCCCTCTCCCGGAACTTGCTCTTTCTCAAATCAAGATTAGCAGGTTGTGATGAAGAAACATCGGGATCTCCTTTCTACTATCGCACTGTTCGCGTTCTGCGTGCACTGCGTGGCGCAAAGACCAGGGCTGGATCCAAACCAATTGTCGCGTTCACCATTTGGCAATTCAATGCGGGACAACGGGTCTGTTGCGGGCACCGTGCGCGACATGAACAATAAACCCCTGAAAGACGTGCGGGTCGAGTTGGTGGACACCAAACGTTCCGTAGTAAGCGCCGTGTACACAAATTCTTACGGGACTTTTGAATTCTCCAATGTTGCCATGGGAATTTACAGCATTGTCGCAACCGCTGGCTTGCATCAGGCGAGTGAGCGCCTGGATTTAAATGGTTTGAACAGCAACGTTAGTTTGCGCATTGAGACCAATGACAAGCCGGACGACGGGGTAAGCGGGAGCGCTATTTCCGTCGCACAGTATAAGGTCCCGGGCAAAGCGCGCGACGAATATCACAAAGCGCGCGACCAGATGGAGAAGGGAAAGCTGGATGAAGCCGGCAAGCACATTGAAAAGGCACTGGCCATCTACCCTGGCTATGCTGACGCTCTTACGCTCCGCGGCATTCTTGAACTCAATCATCAAAATCCCGACGCGGCCATTGCCGATCTGGACAAAGCCATCAAGTCTGACGGGAATTATGCCATGGCCTATATGGTGATGGGCTCGGCGCTCAACATGCAATCAAAATTCGATGAAGCTCTCCGCGCTCTGCAGCACGGCGAATCGCTGGCGCCCAATTACTGGCAAGCGCATTTTGAAATGGGCAAGGCCTACATCGGAAAGGCCGATTACCCGGCCGCATTGCGTCAGTTGCAGCGGGCACAAAGCATGGCGCCGACTGAGTATCCTCTCATTTATCTGTTGCAGGCACATGCGCTCCTGTCCATGAAGCAATACGCTGAGGCCATGACCGCTTTGCAGTCTTATTTGCAGAAAGAGCCGCACGATCCCAACAGTGCCGAAGCGCACAAGATGCTGGAACAAGCGCAGGCGTTCCTGGCAAAAGGAAAATAGCAGCGAGTTTCGTACGGCGGCCGAAGCAAGAGGATTTAGCCGCCCGCTGTGTGAGTAACCCACGAGAACTGCTGCAAGCCAACTCAATTCTGACCGGATTTAAAGTGTTCTAGGTATTGGGCACTTTGTCCGCGGATGGGGCTGGTGCAGGGAGCATCAATGGCTCTTCCGGCATTACAATCCACGCTGCGAAATAGGCGATCACGCCGAAAAAGCCAAATATCGAGCATAAGGCCCAGACAATGCGGACCAGCGTGACGTCGAGATCAAAATACTCGGCGAAACCCAGGCACACGCCGGCTAGCTTGCGGCCGTTGCGGGGACGCACCAGCTTTTTGCGCGCGATAACACCCGCTACACGCTTTCCGCAGTAAGCGCAGAGGTTCGCGTCATCCGGGATGACCTTGCCGCAGTAATTGCAATACATGAAATTCTCCTCCTGGAAACAGTGCAGGGCCTTTTTTCGGGAAATCGAGACGCTCAAAACGTCACAATTCGGGACCGTGGCCGACAAAGCCCTTATCAATAATTATTACGCATGATGAGGGACAAAAGTTCGAACAAAGCCAGGCGCTGCTCGCGGTCCCGCTCTGTTTACCGTTGCGTTATTAACTCTAATAGGCACAAAAACCGTAGTTACCTCCGTACCAAAAATGTGGGCGGGGTAAGGTGTCAAGCCGACGCCTATCGGGCAGTTACCTGATTTCTTCAGGAACACAGAAACAGTACAACAATCGTGCTCCCCCGCATTCCTATAAAGGGATACGGACAAAAACATTATGACAAGACCTCTTAAACCGGTGAAGGAGTTCTATACTGAACCCGAAGCCGCAGGATTCCTCAACATACCCTTGAATGAGCTGTATTCGCTCCTCGACGAATACATTTTCAACGATGGGAGTGCCCGTCCCCAGGACCTCACGTTTTGTGAGGCCGATCTGGTGCTGCTCGGCTTTTGGAGCAAGACCAGGGACAATCCGAAAGTCCTCCGGATGCCGCGCCGGCGCGAGGCCTGAAGCTTTTACCGCGTAAGAATTGCCAGGTACATTGTCCTGATGGCCATGGGGTGCATGCAAGTGCATGCATCCGTGGAGTTTACCGGTCGTCGCCTTTGGCATTCAATGTGCCTCTATCTCTTTAACAGAAATAGGGGTCTCGCAATGGCACAGTTGGCACCAAACTACGAGGAACGTCAGGAATTCTGGAAACCTGCGGTCGCTCCCCGTCCGGAACCGCTGGCGACCGACGAAACCGGACAGGTCTGTCAGGAGTGCGGAACGGATTTCGTTCTGGGCTCACGGTTCTGCTATGTGTGCGGATCGGACCGGAACACTAATCTTTCGAACGCAAGTGTCAGCGGCCTGCGCGCGTGGATCGATTTTGCTTCGCTACGCGAGGCTCTGGGTCAGACCAATGCTTCATTGGCGGCGTTGATTCTGGGGTGCGCCTGCCTGATAGCTGCGGTCGTCACCGGATTTGTGTTTACCGCAACCACTCTGCTGGATTGGCAAGCCGTGCAATTATGGCGCATTGAGTGGCTGCTGGCTGCGGTGGCCATGTTTGCCGCCGGATTTCTCCTCAAGAAGAAATAGCTTCTCTCCCAATAAGCAAAATGGGCGGCGGGCGCATTCGCCGCCTTTTTTGTTGTTCTGAATTATTTCCACCGCTGATCGTCGATACAGACTCTTTCCCCACTTCACGCGTATCAGGCCGGACATCGCAACCCATCTGGGCCAAAGCAAAAGGGCCGCGCATGCATGGCGGCCCTTTTAAACCCAAGTCTTACCCCTGTTTAGCGCTGGGGAGGATTGCTTGGAACGGTGTTCGGCAGGTTACTGCTCGGAGGCGGATTGCTGGGAACCGTTCCCGTGCCTGGAGTGCATGGGTTTGCGGCGGTTGCGGAGGTCCCTAGCGGCCGTGAAGTGCCGCTGGCCGTGGTTGAAGTGCTGGATCCACTACTGGTCGAGGGGCTTGTCGTCGAAGTCGAAGGACTCGTGGTTGACGAAGTCGTGCCGGTGGAAGATGTTGTTCCACTGGTTCCAGTGGTGGTGGAAGTGTTGTTGCAAGGTCCCGCTACCGTTGGTGTCGTCTGCCCCATGCTCCCCCCTGTGACGCTGCCGGCGCTTCCGGCTACTC
>JBARMK010000137.1:0-6066 GCA_049802395.1 Candidatus Angelobacter sp. | reverse complement strand
CGACGCTCGTCCTTCTTTGGATTTAGCATCGATTTGCCTGCGGACGCGTGGCGCAAGAAATAAATAATCATAGATTTCTATCGATGTACCAGTTGTTTTCTGCCCCTTCCGGCGGCTCGGCGTTGGCGGCGTGGCATGACCGGATCGGGTATGTCGGCCGCTGTGGCCGTACCCTCTGCCGCCGCGATCAGGAAATCCTGAGCGCAAAAATCTTGTTGTCCGCGCTGGCGCGGCATCCGCGAATAGTTGCCGTTACGGTCAAGGAAACGGGCTTTTACATTGTCCGCCAGGTAAGCCGCCAGGATTTCGTCTTTAATGCGTTGTTTGAGCGTTGGGTCAAGCACCGGGCAAAGCACCTCAACACGTTCATAGAGATTGCGTGGCATCCAGTCCGCGCTGGAGATGTAAACCTCATCATCGCCCCCATTTTCAAAATAGAAAATCCGTGAATGCTCCAGAAACCTATATACCACGCTGCGTATGACAACGTTGTCGCTGACGCCCGGAACACCCGGCCGCAGGGAGCACATTCCGCGCACGGTGAGATCGATCTTTACCCCCGCCTGGGAAGCGCGGTATAGCGCTTCGATTACGTTCTTGTCGAGCAGCGAATTCATCTTGGCGATAATGCGGGCCGGACGGCCGTGTGCCGCATGTTCTGCTTCACGATGAATCTGCGCCAGGGTAGTGGCGGCAAGATTAACCGGTGAAATGGCCAAAGGAGCATAACTGGGTGCTTCAGAATACGCTGTGAGGTAGTTAAAGACCGAATGCACCGCTGCGGTAATGTCCGGCGAAGACGTGAGCAGGCTTACATCGGTATAAAAGCGCGAGGTCACCGGATTGTAGTTTCCAGTTCCGATGTGTGCGTAGCGCCGCGTTACGCCGTCTGGATCATGGCGCACCAGGAGGCATAGCTTGCAGTGGGTCTTCAGGCTAACCAGGCCGTGGTAAACCTGTACGCCTGCATCTTCAAGCATGCGTGCCCATTGAATGTTTGACGCCTCGTCAAATCTGGCTTTCAGTTCCAATACCGCCGTGACTTCCTTTTCAGCGCCCGCCGCGGAAATCAGGGCTTCTGCAATCGGGGAATCGGTGTTGGTGCGATAGATGGTCTGCTTTAAAGAGATGACATGCGGATCGCTCGCCGCGCTCTCTATGAAGTCGACCACCGCGTCAAAGGAATCATACGGGTGATGCAGCAGCACATCTCGTTTGCGCAATTCGGCAAAGATGTTGTTGCTGCTGGTGGGGAGGCGCAGTTCGCGTGGAACAAAATTCCGAAACTTCAACTCTGGGCGCTGCAGATCGTAAAAATTGAAAAGACGAGAGAGGTTAACCGGGCCCTGGGTAGGAAATATCTGCCAGTCTTCAAGCTCAAAAGTCTGCTGCAGCCGTTTAGCGATTTCCGCGCTGGCATTCGCGTCAATTTCCAGTCGCACCGCGTCGCCCTTGCGCCTGCGGTGCAGTTCGGTGCGCACGGACTCAAGCAGGTTGCGTGTCTCTTCCTCTTCCAGATACAGGTTGCTGTTTCTGGTTACGCGGAACGAAGCAGCCGAAACAATTTCGTATCCGCGATACATTCGCGCCGCGTGATATGTCAGAAGGTCGGCAAGAAAGACAAAAGCCGTATCGTTACTCGAGGGCAAGCGGACCAATCGGGGCAACGCGCGCGGAACGGTGATGACGCCCATATAGGTCCCGCTGGCTCTGCGCTTGCGTTTCAGCAGCAGCCCAATGCACAGTGCCTTGTTCAGGACGCGCGGGAATGGGTGCGCTGGATCCACTGTGACCGGTGTAAGCAGGGGATCGACCTCTGCCTCACAATAAGCATCGATGAACCTCTCCTGTTCCGGCGTAAGATCTTTGAGATCCAGCACGCGAATGCCCTCGCGCGCCAGCGCCGGCAACAGCTTGCCGTTCCAGGTCTCGTACTGTTCTTGCACGAATTCATGGGTTTCCTTTGCAATCAGTTCGCGCTCCTGTTGGGCGGTGAGAGCATCGGGGCCGGAGTCAATGAATCCTTCTTCAATGCGCTGCAAGAGACCTGCTACACGGACCTCAAAAAACTCGTCGAGATTGCTGGCTGAGATGGCAAGAAATTTGACCCGCTCCAGTAACGGATTGCGCTCATCATTCGCCTCTTCCAGCACGCGGCGATTAAAAGCCAGCCAGGAAGTTTCGCGATTGATGTAAAGAGACGGGTCTGATATTGATCGATTCATACGCCCATGAGAATCTGGCTTGAAGCCGTTGGCCGACGATTTGCGCCGCAGATCCATTGTAGCGTTTTGAGCTAAACCATTGCTGTGCAGTAATAAAGTAGTACTTTAAGGTTTTGGGTTGTGATAACTTAACTCTGTGAGTGGTGCCTGACGTCGGCTCCGCGGACCCAGAAAATGACGTCCTCAGCGATATTTGTGGCATGGTCGGCGACACGCTCCAGGTTCCGGGAGACAATCAGTGTGTCCAGCAGATTGCGGTGATTGCTGGTCATCTTACCCATGGCCGAATCCACGGCTTCAAAGATCTCGCGGTTGATGTTGTCCACCAGATCGTCGCGCTCCAGCACAGCCTGGGCCCGCTCGACGTCAGCCGTCAGGAAGGAATTCAATGCGTCGCGGACCATGCTGATGCTGAGTTGGGCCATGCGCGGAATGTCTACGTCAAGAGCTGAATCCGGTCGCGCGGCCAGGTCCATCACGCGTTCTGCGATGTTCACCGCCTGATCGCCTACCCGCTCGAGATCTGCATTGATTTTGATACACGCCACAATGAAGCGCAGGTCAATGGCCATGGGCTGTTGCATGGCCAGCAAATCGATGGACATTTCGTCCACTTCACGTTCTGCGGCGTTGATCTTGGACTCATCGCGCAACACCATTTCGCACAGGGACAAATCGCGGCTCTGGTAGGCGCGCACTGCGCGCTCCACCGCCTGCTCAGCCATGCCGCCCATCGCAAGCAGCTTTTGCTTCAAGTCCTCAAGTCCCTGGTGAAACCGCGTGCGTGTCATCCGAACCTCCCGGTGATGTAGTCTTCCGTACGCTTGTCGGAAGGCTTGGTAAACATGGTTTCCGTTTTGTCGAGTTCCACCATAATTCCCATGAGAAAGAAAGCGGTAAAATCGGCCACACGTGCAGCCTGCTGCATGTTATGGGTGACGATTACGACTGTATATTCCTTTTTCAATTCGAAAATCAGGTCTTCGATTTTTGCGGTTGAAATCGGGTCCAGGGCGGAAGCCGGTTCGTCCATGAGCAGGACTTCCGGCTCCACTGCCAAAGCACGCGCGATGCAAAGACGCTGCTGCTGGCCTCCAGAAAGGCTGGCCCCCGACTTTTTTTTCAGATCATCTTTTACCTCGTCCCAGAGGGCTGCCTGCTTCAGGGACCGCTCCACAACGTTATCCAGTGCGCGCCGGTTGCTAAAGCCATTGAGCTTCAATCCCGCAGCGACGTTGTCATAAATGGTCATGGTGGGAAATGGGTTTGCTTTTTGGAACACCATGCCTACCCGGCGGCGAATCCAAACCGGTGAAACGCCCTTGCCGTAGACATCAAGCTCCCCAATTGAAACCTTGCCTTCCACCCGCGTATCAGGCAGCGTTTCATGCATACGGTTCAGGCAACGAACAAAGGTCGATTTGCCGCAGCCGGATGGCCCAATGATGGCTGTGGCTTTTTTTGCCGGCATGTCCATGCCGATGTTAAAGAGCGCCTGTTTCGGTCCGAACCAGGCGTTCAGGTTTTCAACGTGAATGCCGGCATCCATCAGCTGGCCCCCTTGATGGTGCCTCGGCTGGCGATAAACCTGAAGACGATGACCGTCAGCATAATCATTGAGATTAGCACCAGGGCCGCACTCCAGGCCTGCTGGTGCGCCTGTTCATACGGCATGATTGCGTACTTGTAGATTTGCAGCGGCATAGCTGAGATCGGCTGGTTGACATTCAAGTTCCAGAACTCGTTGCCAAACGACGTGAACATCAGCGGCGCGCTCTCGCCGGCAATTCGTGCGAAGGAGAGCATGATGCTGGTAACAATGCCGGCGCTGGCTGTGCGTACCACCACCGAAACGATTGTCCTCCACTTGGGGATGCCGAGGCCGAGCGCGGCCTCACGGATCGATTGCGGCACAAGGAGAAGGACCTCCTCCGTGGTGCGGGAGATCGTGGGAATCATCATGATGCCGAGGGCCACGCTGCCGGCCAAAAGTGAAAAATGCTTCTGCGTGACCACAACCAGAGCATAAGCCGTCAAGCCAATCACGATCGAGGGTACGCCATTCAGAACGTCGGCAGTAAAGCGAACAATATTGCCCCACTTGTTGCGGCCGTATTCAGCCAGGTAGACGCCAGCGCCAATCCCCAGCGGTACGCCTATCAGACTGGCCACCACCAAAAGCATGATGGAGCCCACGATCGCATTGGCCATGCCGCCGCCTATCTCACCGATAGGTTTGGGAATCTGGGTGAAAAATGCAAAATTCAGTCCCCCGACTCCGCGGTAGATCACCGTGCCCAATATCAGAAACAGAGGGACCGTTACGATCACCGTAGCCAGAGCGATTAAACCCAAAGCCAAACTGTTCGTCAGTCGTCGTGGCAGAGAGATGTTTTGCACAGATTTAGGCAAGGGCCCTCGCCGGCATTCCCCGAGTGATGGACCAGACGAGCAGCCCGGCGAGCGCATTGACAATCAGAGTCAGCACGAACAAAACCAGGGCCATCTCCACCAGCGCGCTGAGATAAACGCTGCCCACTGCTTCAGTGAACTCGTTGGCAATCGCACTGGCGAGCGTATATCCGGGAGCGAACAGGGAGCGCGCAATTTCAGGCCGATTGCCGATCACCATGGTCACAGCCATGGTTTCACCCAGGGCTCGTCCCAGACCGAGAATTATCGCTCCAAAAATGCCTGGGCGAGCATTGCGCAAGACCGCTATGCGCAGCATCTCCCATTTCGTTGCTCCCAGCGCTAGTGCCGCTTCACGCTGTACGCGCGGCACAGCGGTCACCACCTCTCGCGTGATCGAAGCAATGATCGGCAAGATCATGATGGCAATAATCACACCGGCAGCCAACATGCCGATCCCATATTTTGGTCCGCTGAATAGGCCTGTCCAGCCGAAATATGTCGCCAGGAAAGGCTGTACATGCGCCCGAAGAAACGGCGCCAGAACAAAAATGCCCCATAGACCATAGATCACGCTGGGGATTGCCGCCAGCAGCTCTATCAGCAGTGAGAGAATTCCGCGGATGCGCCTGGGGCACAATTCGGTGAGGAAAAGCGCTGTTCCTATCGATAAGGGAACGGCGATCGCAAGCGCCACAAGCGAAGATACAACCGTACCGTAAATAAAAGGCAGGGCGCCAAAGTCTTCAGCCACCGGGTCCCATATCTGTTTGACCAGAAACCTGAGGCCGAACTTTCCCATCGACAGTTGCGATTGCGAGACTAGCTCATAGACGATCAGGCCTACAATAGCAACAACGGCCACACCGCAGAACACCACGATAGAGCGAAAAACGGTATCGGCGAGCACATTTTCCCGCATGCTCATCCGTTTTTTCGGCACTGTTTTGAGCTTTTCCGGGCCAGTTCCAGTCGGTTCGGTCATCTCCCGCTCTTCCGGAGCGTCCGGACTAGACAAAGACCTGTGTTCGGGAGCTGTGTGCATGCTTGGAAGTTAGCAGAGCATTATTAATAGATTGTTAAAAAACAAGCGCCGGCAAGTTAAACCGGCGCTTGGGAAGGGAGTAAGGAAAGAGAATTCAGTCTTGTACGCGTGCCATCAGCCTTGAGTTGCAGGAGTACTCCAAGCAACGTGCGGTCTCTCTCCGCTTTGATCTCTAATTCTTAGCGGATTGTTTCGCTTTGGCGACCTTGATTTCCTTGATTCGGGCTTTTACTTTTTGCGCCACCACTTTAGGCAGCGGTGCGTATGACAGCGCGGAGGTCATCGTCTGGCCTTTATCGACCATCCAGTTGAGAAAATCAACAAACGCCTTTTCCTTGTTGGCGTCAGCCCACTCGGCGGGGACAAGCAGCCAGGTGAAGCTGC
>JBARMK010000136.1:0-21679 GCA_049802395.1 Candidatus Angelobacter sp. | reverse complement strand
GCTCGATGCTACAACCAGATAGCCGTCCAGAAAAAAATAATTGAATTCAGGGGCGGGCGCGGAACTTGGGGCCGACGGAGATGTGAGCGTATAGAACGTTACTCCATCTTCCACGGCCTCTCCGGTCTGAAATGGCCCCTGCGCCAGCAATCGCTTCAAGGTCTGCTGCAGCGCCGCCGCATCCGATACGCCCAGCACGACTTTGAAGTCTCCGCCCTGGCCTGTGGGTTGCTGCAAGGCGTCGGTAGGCGGCTGGTGCAGTTCAAGCGCGATCTCCCCGCTCAGCTTGCTTAGGATATCTTGCTTCAGATTCACGTTCATCTGTGCTTCCATTTGCGGCAGCATCTGGAAGGCCTGCGGTCCGGCGATCTCCACGATGTCGTCAAAAATTTGGGGCAAGCTCTTCAACCTCAACCCTTCTGCCACAGTGGCCTTCGCCGAAACGAAATCCAGCGCGCCCAGCGGACCGGGAGCAGCGATCCAGGATGCCACTCCGCGCCGCGGCCCGGTAAAGGCCAGTTCCATTTGATTGGAGGACTTTCCCCCGGACAGCTTGTTGTCCAGTACCACGTACTTAGCATCGCTGAAGCCGCTTTTCTCTAGCATCATCCGAATCTGCGGCGGATTCTGTGGAACCAGGTCAATCAGTCTCTGCAGATCGGCTCCCACCACTGTATTCGTTCCTGACTGGTAGGCCTGAGCTACTCTCTTTCCCAGCGTATTGGACGCAAAAGAACTGCCCCCTTGGTCGAGCTGCGCGTTGAATTCGCGCAGTGTTGCCACGCTGAGGCCCAAGACAACAAAATCCGGACGGACCAGCACTACAGGCTCCTGGCCAGGAAGGTCAGCGGCTGCCGCGAGTTGCTGAGCATCAAAGATGCGCAGATGCTGGCTTGATTTCGTGTTCAACTCCTGATCAATCTTTTCCAGTATGGCCTTGAGCCCTGGCTTTTTCACTTCGGCGATTATCACTCCGCTGGGCTCTTTACCTTTCAGTCCGCCTGTGAGCACGATTTCGTCACCCAGGTAATCTGAAAGCTCATAGAATTTTTGTACGCCTTGCTCGAATGTGGCTTCTGAGTCGTCGAGCTTGTTTTTCTTCAAAAAGTCCCGCAGCGGCGCGCTTTGCCGTAACTCCTCCTGCCATATCTGCATGGCCTGATGCATGGTTTGCCCGTAATTCGGGAACGCGCCATAGAAGAGCGTGGACTCGGGAAGCCGCGGCAAAATGCGGCTCTGGTTCCTCACCGTCGGATACTGCAGCTCTTTTACCATCCTCTCTTGCAGATGGCTAACCTCGGTCATTAGTTCGGGATTTTTGAGCGCATCCTGGAGCCAGGCCATGTCCGGCTCATTTTGAGTTTTGCTCGAGGCCGGTTTTTTGCTGGCCGCCGAGGGTGTATGCGCAGTCCGGCTCTGTGTGCTTTTCGCCGGCGCCTTGGACGGGTCCTGGGCCACTCCGACCGATGAAGCGAATAGAACAGCTGCAATGGCCACCGCCAGCATTGAAAAGTGCCGCACGGTTCTGGGTTTCGTCCATCCAGACTTGGCTTTTCGACCCGCAAAATTGTCCCGACTGTAGCTATGACGCATCTTTCCCCTCGCTCTCGTGTATAGGAATGGCTAAACGATAGTATCGTTCAATGTAATTTGCGAGAGAAAATACGAGCGGCGATCCAGAAAAGTTCCATTCTCGGCAATGGTTTCATCAAAGGCTGCGGGTTGGTCATGCACCTTCGTAAGCAACCGGGCATTTGTATATGCACCAGAACTCTTCTCTACGATCCAGCGAAAGCTATCGGCACATCCAGTATCGTTGCCCGTATTTTGCCGTCCAGCAATTCCAGCCGGCCTACGCTGAGCGGCAACCGAAACCGGCGTGGCCCTGCGCTTCCCGGATTGAAATACAGCACGCCTTCTTTTGTCTCCTGCTTCGGCTGGTGAGAGTGTCCACTGATGACGGCGGCGAATCCAGCAGCCTGGGGCTTGAGTTCCATCGCGTTCACATCATGAATCACGTAAATGGAGAACCCAGCCAGCTCCACCACTTCGGTTTCAGGAAAGTGCTGGGCCCATGCCTGCACGTCCACATTGCCACGGATCGCCGTCACCGGCGCGATCCTCTCCAGTGCAGGAACAATGTTTGGAGAGCCAATATCGCCGGCATGAATAATATGTTCTGAGCCGCGAAGCAGTTCGATGGCTTCGGGCCGAAGCAATCCATGCGTGTCTGAGAGTACCCCAACGATCATCGGTGTTTGGCCGGCAGGCAATGAACAGCAATCTTGCTTTTCACTCTTAGTTGCGAATCGCCAACCGCAGAGTTGCTTGCTAAAGCCCCGCTTCAATCCGGGATCTTGGGTCCATGTAATCGCGCAAGGCGTCGCCGATAAAGTTGAAGGAGAGCACTGCGAGCATTACGGCCAGCGCGGGGAAGAGTACCAGGTGTGGCGCATCAAATAGGTGAGCGCGACCGTCATTCAGCATGGAGCCCCAGCTCGCTGTCGGCGGCGGGACTCCTAGCCCCAGAAAGCTCATTGTGGCTTCTGCCAGTACTGCTCCTGCCATGCCGATGGCTGCCTGCACAATCACAGGTTGAATAATGTTGGGAAGAATATGCCGGGTAACGATGCGCCAGTCGCTCGCGCCCAGGGCCCGTGCTGCTTCCACGAACTCCTTTTCTTTCACCGCCAGAACCTGTGCGCGCACCAGCCGAGCATAACCTACCCATCCTCCGATGCACAGCGCCAGGATCAGATTGAAAATTCCCGGACCCAGAAATGCCACGAAGGCAATCGCCAGCAGAATGCCTGGAAAAGACATGAAGGCATTCATCAGGATGACGTTAAAAAATTTGTCGGCGTATCCGCCGTAGTACCCGGCGATGGATCCCAGCACCAGCCCCAAGAAGAGCGATCCGGCAACAACGCTGCTGCCCACCAGCATGGAAATGCGTGCACCGTAAATAACGCGGGAAAAGATGTCTCGGCCAAGCTCGTCAGTGCCAAACCAGTGTGCCGTGCTGGGCGGCTGAAGGCGCGAGGGCAGATCGATATTGCTGGGGCTTTGTGGGGCGATCCATGGCGCGAACAAAGCAAATACCAAAAAAATTATTACCATCACCATGCCGGCCGATGCCAGCACGTTGCGCCGGCCCAGGGCGCTTGCAGTGTTCCAGGTGGTGGAAAGCTCCATGTCCAATCCATCCTAACCCAAAGCCCCACGAGGGTCATGCCTCGCCTTACTGGCTTCGCTGCATTCCTGCGAGATCGGATCAGGGAGTAACGGTCTGGCGCACCACTTTCTTGAGCGCGCGAACGAACGTTTCGTTTTGTTCCGGCGTGCCGATGCTGACGCGGATCGCATTGGGAATGCCCCACGGCACTAGCGACCGCACAATCACGCCTTCTGCCTGCATCCGCCGGGCGAAGGCGCCGGCGTCTTCGTCGACGGTGAAGCAGATAAAGTTTGCACTGGTAGGTATGGCGCGTATCCCGATCTCGGCAAAGCGCTCCATCAGCCAGCTCGCGCCCACAGCATTATTTTCCACCGTCTTGCGGATGTGCGCTTCATCGCGGATGGCCGCGAGGCCGGCTGCTTCAGCAACCACTGAGACGGAGAATGAGTTGCGCACCTTGGCAAAATAGCGCAGCAGTTCGGGATCGCCGCCCGCGTATCCCAGCCTGATGCCGGCCAGCCCGTGCGCTTTGGAGAAGGTGCGCAACACCAGCACGTTCGGCCGGCCCGAGCGTACGTAATCGAATGATCGCGAATAAATGATTCCGCGCTGGCGTGCAAAGTATTCGGCAAAGTCGGAGTAGGCTTCGTCCAGCACTACCAGAACGTCATTGGGGACACGGCCAAGAAAATCCTCGGTTGCATCCGCGTCGAACATGGTGCCGGTGGGATTGTTTGGATTTGCCAGAATTACCACGCGTGTTTGCTGGTCAATGGCTGCAGCGATGGCAGGCAAATCATACGCATCATCCCGCATAGGGATTTGAAAGAAGCGTGCTCCAGTGGTGCGCGTGACCAGCGGATAGCTGATGAAAGAACGCTCGCTGCTGATGCAGTTCGTTCCGGGAACAAGCAAGGTGCGAGCTAGAACGTCCAGAATTCCCAGCGACCCGTCGGCGATAAAGACGTGTTCCAACGATAGCTGGTGGCGCGCCGCCAACGCCGCGCGCAGTTCGCTGGCGTCGTTGTCGGGATAAAGATTGACCTCGGCCGCAGCGGTGCGAATTGCTTCAAGCGCCAGGGGAGATGGCCCAAACGGGTTCTCATTTGATGCCAGCTTGATCATGGGCACGCTGGATTCGCGTTGCGCCTGCCGCATTGGCTTACCTGGAACGTACCCCGCCAGCGCACGTATGTGCTCCGGGATTTGATCAAGCAGAGTTTTTTTCATCGGAGGGACAACAGAAGTTTGTATCACAATTCTCAAGCGCTGCGTTCAGAACTGTTTTATATTTCGCGCAATTACTTAGGCTCGCCGATGTCTCGTTCTTTTTCCATTTGTGGCGGTGCTGTTCGTATTAACTCTCTTGCGTTGTGCGGGCAGCGAAGCTTTCTCCCGAACGGCTTTGCGAAGTATGTTTACCTCGCCGGACGTAAGTTCACGCGTTTCTCCGGGCTGAACGTCGAGCGTGAGCGGGCCGTAACGTACTCGTTTGATCTTCTCCACGTGGTGGCCCACTTCCTCAAACATGCGCCGGATCTGCCGATTCTTGCCCTCGATCAGCGTGACCTCATACCACGGATTAGCGGCGTCTTTCATCAAGCGAATTTGCGCTGGCGCGGTATGGATCGGCTGCAACCGCTGCGGCCCGGGCTTTGCCCCAAGGCGGATTCCCCGGCGGAGTTTATCCAGGCTCTCATCAGTCGCCCGTCCGGCTACCTTCACCAAATAAGTTTTCGGAACATGCGAAGCCGCGCGTGTGAGCCGGGCTGCCAGGTCGCCATCGTTGGTCAAAAGCAGCAGGCCTTCGCTTGACCAATCCAGCCGTCCCACCGGATAGATGCGTGCGCGCGCATGCTTAACCAGATCCATTACAGTTGGGCGGCCTTCTGGGTCTGAAACCGTGGTCACATAACCTTTGGGTTTGTTCAGGAGAAGATAAACGTGGCGTTCCGGGCCTTGCAACATCTTGCCATCCACCTTGATGTGGTCATTTTCAAGGTCGGCTTTGCTGCCCAGTTCCGTGACGGTCTGGCCGTTGACGCTGACCCGGCCCTGGGTGATCAGTTCTTCCGCCTTGCGGCGCGAGGCGATCCCGGCTGCGGCAATGATTTTCTGCAATCGTTGCGGAGGCACGCTCAGCCTCCCGTGCTTTCAGCGGCGATCTGCCCGGCGGCCTGTTCGTCTGCCTGATCATGTTCCGGGTCGGAAGAGACGGTTGGTTCGGTGACGTTCTGCGGGACCGCTGCTTTGTCTTCAGCCATCTGCTCGATGCCGCCATCGTCGTCTGGTGTACCCGTGGCATCGGCGATGCCGCCTTCACCTGGAGCAAACAGCTCATCCTGCATTTCGCCCGCCGCCAGTTTTTCAAACTCTTCCAGGCTGGGAAGCTCGGTGATGTCGCGCAGGCCAAAGCGAAGAAGGAAATCTTTTGTGGTCTTGTACAGCATCGGCCGGCCAACTACGGCTTTGCGTCCGGCGGTGGTGATGAGCTTGCGCTCCAGCAGCGTGCCGATTACTCCTGCCGCGTCTACGCCACGAATCTCGCTGATTTCAGGAACCGTAACCGGCTGCTTGTACGCGATCACCGCCAGCGTTTCCAGCGCCTGCAGAGACAAGCGGATCGGCGGCTTCAGGCTCTTGGAAAAGCCGCGCACCACGTCGTGGTGCTCAGGCTTGGTGGACATGCGATAGCCGCTGGCCACTTCGCGAATTTCGATGCCGTGGTCCGGGTTGTTGTAGTCCGCGATCAGCTCTTCCAGATACGGACGCAACAGACCGCGTAGCTCGGCCTTTTCAGATTTTTCTTTGCCGCGTTTGACCGCCGGCCCTTCGGGCGGGTTGACGGTCGTGTCTTCCACGGCGCCCAGATGCGTTTCTGCCTGGTCCGGCTGCGCCTGCTCCGGCTCTCCCGAATCGCCTGGAGGCTGCGGCTCCGGTTTGGGAGCGGTCTTCAGGGCAAGTAGATCGTCTTTCAGCAGCGCAGCCATCTGGTCCAGCGTGATTGGATCCTCCGCTGCGTAAATAAGTGCTTCGAGTTGGGCTTTGATGGACATGTTTTAGCAAACAGCTCTGGTCTTACGGCTCTTGGCTTTTAGCTCTTTAGCTTAGCTCTAAATGTCCATCCCCGAGTATCGATCTGCTTTAACTGAGCTAACGGCCAATTACTAATGGCTAATTGCTTCCTACCGCCAATCATCCCTTACCGCGACTCCTTCACCCATCACGGTGTCGAACATTGGGTGCTTTTTGATCAGGACCTCGCCAAAGACTTTTTCCTGCCGCAACAGGATGGCCTGCAGGCGCACCAATTCGAGCAGGGCCAAAAATGATGAGATGAGCGCATGGCGCGAAGTGATGTGCTGCAGCAAGCGCTTGAGCCGGATAGGACGGTCTTCCATCAGCAGCCGCCGGCGGAAGAATTCGATCATCTGGCCCACGGTAACGGTTTCCTCATCTACCTGCAGCACTGGCCGCGACTTGGCCCGCTCCAGGATCTCCTGGAACGTGCGCACCAAGTCAACCACGTCAGCCGCCAGTTCGGGCTCTGTGCCTTCCGCGTCTTTGAATTCCTTCATCGAAGGATTGCTGACCACCGCGTCCTCGATCTGCTGTTTTTGCATGAGCATCTGCGCGGCGTTCTTGAATTTCTCGTGTTCCAGCAGCCGCTGCACCAGTTCTTCCCGGGGGTCTTCCTGCTCGCCCGCCAGCGCATCGGGATCGCGCGGCAACAGCATTTTGCTTTTGATGTGGATCAACAGGGAAGCCATGTAGATGAACTCGGCGGCCACATCCACGTCCAGATGCTTCAAGTTCTCCACATAGCCCAGGTACTGTGCCGTAATCTTGGCAATGGGAATGTCATAAATGTCGATGTCCTGCTTGCGGACAAGGTCCAGAAGGAGATCGAGCGGGCCATCATAGACCTGGCCGACGCTGACAGAGAACGGAAATTCGCTGGCCTGCGTTTTCGCGGATTGTGGCGTCTCAGTCATTCAACCCGATTCTTGTGGAGCGCAGCCGCCCCGATTAACCAAACCTTGCAGCAAAGTAGCGCCATTTTAGAAAGCTCGAGGCGTGACTCTGTGTCACACAATTCTAAATGTTATTGAGAACTCTTGCCGATAGAGGCGCTGTGGATTACGCGTCTTTTTTGGGGCTCCTTAGTGTGCGCAGTGTTGATGCGTTCAAAGATATCCGACCAATTCCTGCACGCCTGCACCCGTCATCCTGAGCGACACATCGCGATCCCGCGATGCGGGAGAGCGAGTCAAGTCGAAGGCCCCCAAGGATGCGTCATGCGCATGCGTTTCAGGGAGTTCCCATGAGAATCCCGCCCTTATTGCAACGCACTGTAATCGCCCTGATACTGTTGGATCGGCAAATCGCCATCGGCCAGCACTACGGAGACACCGTTAGTGGCCTTCTTTGCCGTGATCGCAACCTTGCCTTCGTGTCGGGAAAATTTCTTCCAATATTCCTGGAGAACTTTTGGCGGCAAAACATAGTCGTGCAGAATACTGTCTTGGCTCTGCGCGAGTAATACCAGAACGTTCAAAGGACGGTCTTCCAGCAGGAATTTCCATGTGCCATTATCTTCGGCGGCCGAATATAAACCGACTTTTCTTCCCCGGCGCGTGATGAAGGTTCGTGGCCGGTCTTTCTTGAGCGGATGAGTTCTGGAAACACGCTCCAGCCATGGCGCGGTACGAATCTCCCAGGCCTCCTCATCGTTTTTCGCGCTGTGAATTGTCGCCGGTACTCGCAATGAGTCGCTCTCCGCTTCTTTTGCGGCCAGGTTCTCCACTGCTCCGATCTGTAATAGCCCAACCGCTTCACGAGCGGCAACCATCGTTTCCTCGGCGGCTGCCCTTGCCTTCTCGTCTCCGTGTTTGATCGTCTCCATCAGCCTGTCTGGGTTCTGAGCCAACTCATGGCGGCGTTCGCGGATCGGCGCCAGATGCACGTTCACGCTGGGCACAGCCAATGCCTTGCACTCGACGCATGTGATCGTCGCCTGAGTGCACCCCTGAGTGATGTAGGCCAGGCGTTCGGGATCACTGAAAATCTGGTGCAAATTTCCTACCGGACAGCGATCGGGATTCCCGCGGTCCGTCAGCTTGGGACGGTCCGTAACGCTGTTCTTGATCTTCTCTTCAACGATGGCTGCTTCGTCGCTCAGCAGTATCGAATTTCCATACGACTTGGACATCTTGCGCTTGTCCATGCCCAGGAGCTTGGGCGCGCGTGTAAGGAGGACGTCCGGCTCGGGGAAAATCGGTTTGTCTTTCAGGCGATAGAAGCTGTTGAAGCGGCGTGCCACCTCGCGCGTCAACTCCACGTGGGCGGCTTGGTCTTCACCCACGGGCACAAAATCCGGCCGATAAAGAAGGATGTCAGCCGACTGGAGTAACGGATATCCGAGAAAGCCATACATGTGCAGGTCTTTGCTCGGCAGATTCTGCTGCTGTTCCTTGTAGCTGGGTACACGCTCCAGCCAGCCCAGAGGCGTGATCATGGAAAACAGTACATGCAGCTCCGCATGCTGCAAGACGTGCGACTGCACAAAGACGGTGCATTTCTCCGGATCGAGCCCGGCGGCGATAAAGTCAATGATAACTTCAAGCGAGTTGTCGGCCAGGCGCGAGGTATCGTCGTAGTCAGTGGTGAGCGCATGCCAGTCGGCTACGAAGAAAAAACAGTCGTAGGTCTCCTGTAGTTTCACCCAGTTCTGCAACGCCCCTACGTAATTGCCCAGATGCAGCTGGCCCGTGGGACGCATGCCGCTGAGAACACGAGGGCGTGAGTTGCGCGGTGGATGGTCTGTCATTGGTATCGAGAGCGGATGGTCTTATCAGCCAGCCCTTAGCAGTTTAGCAAAGAGCACCTGGCAATTAGCCGTTACCGATCAGCCAACCGTAATCGTGGGCAGCTATAGGGGTCGTTCCCCTTTGGCCAGCTCAGGTTCGAGACTTCGGAAAGAGACTCGCTGTTGCATTTACGTTCCGGTCTTGCCACTGGCAGTTTGCGATTGCGGTGCAATCGTCTTCACCTTCACCGGCTTGGCCGGAATCCCGACGGAGATGTTGTAAGGCTCAATGTCTTTGGTCGCCACGCCCATCGATCCCAGCAACCCATGTTCATGCACGCGAACTCCGCTCATTACAGTTGCGTGATATGTAATGCGGGCGCGCGGGCCGATTTCCGTCTTCCGGTTGGTAACGATCATGCCATCATTTAGATCATGGTCATGGGAATACACGTTGGCGTAATCGGAAATTGAGCTGTTTTCATGAATGATGATTTCGCCCCGATCATCCAGAAGCACGTATTTATGGATCACACAATTGTCTTCAATGGTGAGGTTGTAGCCGTAAGAGACTTCCACGCCGTGGAAAATCTTCACATTTTTGCCTATGTATTTGAGCACGTGCTTTGCGATCATCGCGCGCACGCGAAAACCCAGCCAGTGGTTGAGGCCCGCGGGAGAGCGGTCAAACATCATCCAGAACCAGATCAGGGGTTTGCGCTCAGCGTATTTCTGCGCGTCCACATCGCCGTAGTATTCCGGCTCAAGCGTGGCATTGCGCGGGTCAAAGCTGTAGGCCAGTGTCTGCTCGGCCAGCGGCGCGTCGGGCGTGGGGTCGGTATAGGGACGGCCCAGATAAAGTTCATGCAGTGTATCGCGCACCACCACACTGCGGTGCTCCACGTCACGGTTTTGAAACTCCTGGTCCAGCCGCTGGATCCAGTCCAGAAAGGCCTTTTCCGCTGGCGGTAGCGGTTGCAGGTTGCGGTATTCGTAGCGCGCCATGAACGCCCCTTACACTCTGTAATTAAGAAGAAGTGACAATGATATAACGCCAGCTTGATTTCGCCCCGGGATGCACCCAGGCACAAGCAAACCCATTGGATTCGAGGGATGTGGCGGAGACGCACGTTTTTTAAGCCGTCAACCCCCCGTTTTCATGTGTCGCTTTTGGGCGTTCCATGCGTTTTGGCAAGGCAATTTTTTCATGCGCTAAGGCCTACGCGCCAGTTGCAAATTGTTGTCCCAGTTTCTGGAGTCCCGCTGAGTTACCTAGGTACTCTTGTCCTCTCAACACTTTACCGCTATAAACAGGGAACTTCCGGGATACGTTTCACTGCATTTGTAAGGACACGACGATTATGTGCAGTTTTAGCAAGTGGGCCAGAAGGATCGCGCAAGCGGTTATTCTAGGTCTTACTTTACTAGCTTCGGGAGCGCTCCAGGGCCAGGATGCCGTTCAGAGTCTGGACGATGGGATCAAAGCCATTCCCATCCTGACCGGATCCACGGCCTATTTCACCAGGGTTACAGCCGGGCAGTATCAGGACGCTCCCTCGGTAAGCCCGCTGCTGCTTTTGCCTCTGGGCGATAGATGGCTCATTGAAGCCAAGGGTAGCTACTCCGATACCTACAGCAAAAACACCTTGGGCGACTACACCGGGCACACTGCCTACGGGCTGACCTATGCCCAGGCCGACTACATCACAAAATATGTAACCTTCACTGCGGGGCGCTTTACCACCCCGTTCAACATTTATGGCGAACGCCTGGCGCCGAACTGGATTCGCGCTCTACAAACGACTCCGCTGATCTCCCCCGTAACCAGCGGTTCCAGCCTGGGTGGGATGATGCGCGGCGGCTTTCCGGGAACTGAAAAAATCAACCTGAATTACGCTGTCTATTTTTCCGCTAACAATACGCACCATCTGCTGGCCACGGACCGCTCCACCGGCGCCCGTCTCGGCTTCTTTGTGCCGGGTACAAGACTGGAACTGGGCGCTTCGTTCCAGCAAGTCCTTCAGGCTGACCGCCCGCATTCTTCGGGCGTCTATTTTGAGTGGCAACCCATGCGCGCGCCGTTGACCATGCGTTCAGAATATGTGCGGTCGTCTGGGACCAAGGGCAGCGGATATTGGTTTGAATCGGTATACCGCCTCAGCCAGATCTCCGCTCTTCGTCGCCTGGAGATGGTGGGCCGGGGCCAGCAGTTTTTCGCCGCTTCCAACCTGAGCGCTGCCACAATAAAAAAACTGGGTCCCATGGGCAAAGACACAAATCAAGCCGACTTTGGTTTGAACTACTACTTCCGCAGCGACGTACGCGCTTCGGCCAGCTACGGACGCCAATTTGTTCTGGGTAATAACGCCAATCTCTGGACGGTAGGCATGACGTATCGCTTTGTCATGCCGCTGGGGCCGACAGGAAATAAGCTATGAGAACCAGACACACCATTTCCGCAGCATTCCTGGCTTTTGCCATGTTGCTAGCGCTGGCGGCAGCTGCCAAAACCGCGGGCAGTAAAGATTCTGCAGCTCCTGCGCCTGCGGCAACAGCCAGTTCAGCACAGGACGAAAACATGCATTTTGAGGGAGAGAAGCGGTTTCGTGCCAATTGCGCGCGTTGCCACGCAGCTCCTCCCAGATTCGGTCCGCGGATGATGGCGACCATCGTTCGCCATATGCGGGTCCGCGCCACCATCACGGATGACGACATGCGCCTTATCCTGCGCTACATGACGGAGTAACCATGAAGAATCTTCGCGGAGCCGGCGGCAGGCCCATAACGAGAGCGGCCAGATTTCTAGTTGTAGCTCTCTGCTTAGGTACGGCCCTGCCACTGGCCGGACAGTCGCGAGTGATTGAAGTGCTGGCCGATAAAGACAGTCACTTCAAAATCGCCGGGCAAAGCAAGCCTGAAATCACGGTGAAGGCGGGGGAGCCGGTCACGCTGAGAATCAACGCACGCAAAGGGAAGACCTGGAACCGTGATGGAACGGTGCACGGATTCACGCTGCTGCGGCACAAAGACCATGCCAAAGTTCCAGGCTGGGACCTTGAGCTCAAGCCCGGCACACAGGAATTTACCCTGACCGCGCCTGCCGAACCCGGAGAATATGAGGTCCTGTGCACCGTGATCTGCAGTGAAGACCATGAAGGAATGCGCATGAAGTTTGTTGTAACGCCGTAGCCGGCAGCACCCGACGGAAACACTTTTATTGGAGAAGATAATGAACCACAAAGTAAAAACAACTGTCTTAATTTTTTCCGTGCTCCTGGCTTCCTTCGCCTTTGCCAAGGACAAGCCCAAGGACGCCGTCCTGACCTTCCAGGGTGCGATCGTCGATAGCCAGTGCGCCTTCAACGTTCACTCCGAAACCCACTCGCATGACTGGATGACCAAACGCGGCGTACAGGGCGCAACCGATGAAAAGAGCTGCACCCAACACTGCGTGAAAGATATGGGTGGCAGCTACGTGCTGGTGGTCCAGAAGGATGTTTACCGGCTTGATGACCAGGTAAAGGTCGAGCAGTTTGCAGGTAAAAAAGTTAAGGTATCCGGAACGCTTGATGCCAAGAGCCGTACTCTTCACGTTTTCGAAATTGAGGAAGAAAAGTAAACTCACCCGAAGAGCTTCTGCGATTAAAGAGCAAAACGGCTGCGCGCTGAACGCAGCCGTTTCGCATTGTTGTCCACTTGTTTCGCGTTAGTCAGATATGAGCGCTCAGGCGCTCTTTCCGAAGGACGCTTTGTGCTCCCGACTACCGGTCGCGACGTGACGGTTCACTGTCATTGTGGCGTGCTCAACGAAGCCTAGAGAGTCCTTTAAAGGACAGGACGAGTGATGAAGAAGCCGAAGTATCTCTGTGATCTGTCCCAATCGCTGGCTCTGGTGAGCGTAGTCCACATCAGCATTGGCGTCCGCCGCTGCTGACTCGATGTAACACCACAGGAACTGGCTGACGAGGTCTACCACCCTCTTCAGGTCTTGCCCCAGTCCGGCGCTCAATAGCTGGTCCATGACGCGGTCCTGGTCGCCGGGGTTGGAGGTTTGAAAAATGCTCCACTGTAGTTGCGGTTGCACAGCTTTGAGTTCTTGCGAAAGACGTGCAATCAGGTTTAAGAGATCTTCCATTGTCTAAATCCTTGCTTTGCAAGTATTTGGGGCCCTAGACATCGGAAGAAGTGGCTAAGCGATTAGTGGCAACAGCTTAAAAGCCCGGAAGAAGTGGCTTAAAACCTAAGATGCTGGATTTCACCACAACGTTGAGTTACTGAGGTACATGTCTTGGTCCAGATCATGAGCAGAGGCAGCAAGGCACTGAAAAGAAACAAGAACTAACGATGAAACATGGGAAATGGACCGGCCTGCTTTGTAGAAGCATCGAACGGATACAGCCCCTTTAGAATGAGCCAACGAAGCCTTGAGCCTCAAGCATTGATTTTGCAGGACACTACTCGAAGAGAAAACTCGTTCCGAAGCATTTAACTAGCGAAAAATTAACGAACATCGAGTAAAATAAGTAGATGCCATCCCCCGTATCTGAATCTTTGGCCTGGGCGCATCCCCTGGTCGAGGAATGGTTCATTAAAAAATTCGGCACTCCTACGGAGCCGCAGGAGCAGGGCTGGCCCCATATTCTGGCCGGGCGCACAACATTGATTTCTGCACCCACCGGCTCGGGCAAGACGCTGGCTGCCTTCCTCATCTGTATTGATCGTTTAGTGCGCAAAGCCCTGAGCGGCGATCTCACTGATTGTACCGAGATCTTGTATGTCTCTCCGTTGAAGGCCCTGGGGAATGATATCCAGAAAAATCTGGAAGGCCCGCTGGGAGAAATCACGCAGCTTGCCGGCGAAAAAGGCCTGCTGATGCCGGAGATCCGCGCCGCAGTGCGCACCGGCGACACGCTGGCGCACGAACGCCAGAAAATGCTGAAGCGGCCTCCGCACATTCTCGTGACAACCCCGGAGTCGCTCTACATTCTGCTCACTGCGCAGCGAAGCCGCGCGATCTTGAGTGATGTGAATACGATTATCGTGGATGAAATCCATGCCGTGGCCGACGACAAGCGTGGCGCTCATCTCGCTCTCTCACTCGAACGCCTGGACGCTCTTACCGGCAGCCGGGCCGTGCGGATTGGGCTCTCCGCCACACAAAAGCCAATCGAGACTGTTGCGCATTTTCTGACCGGCAATGGAAGGCCGGACCCGGTGGTGGTGAACGTCGGCCATAAGCGTGCGATGGACCTGGCGGTGGAGGTTCCGGGACAGGAGCTTGGGCCCGTTGCCAGTAATGAGCTCTGGGATGAGATTTACGACCGCATTACCCAGTTGGTGCAGCAGCACCGTTCAACACTGGTCTTTGTGAACACACGCCGCCTGGCTGAGCGAGTAGCTTTCAACCTGGCTGAGCGCCTGGGTGAAGACGCGGTAGGCGCACACCATGGGAGCCTGGCCCGCAAACTTCGCCTGGAAGCAGAGAATAAGCTGAAAAATGGCGAACTGAAAGTGCTGGTCGCTACTGCTTCGCTGGAATTGGGAATTGACATCGGCCACGTCGATCTGGCCATTCACATTGGTTCGCCGCGATCCATTGGCGTTTCGCTACAGCGCTTCGGCCGTTCTGGACACTGGCGCGGAGCTGTCCCAAAGGGACGCTTTTTCCCCACCACGCGCGATGAGCTGCTTGAATGCGCCGCGCTGGTGCGCTCTATCCACCAGGGCGAGCTTGACAGGCTGATTATCCCTGAAGCACCGCTCGATGTTCTGGCGCAACAGATTGTGGCAGCGTGCTCGGCGGAAGAATGGGGAGAGGACGAGCTGTTTGAATTGGTGGGACGCGCTTATCCCTATCGCAACCTTGAGCGCAAGGATTTTGACGACCTGCTGGCCATGCTGGCGGATGGCATCGCTTCCCAGCGCGGACGATTTGGCGCGTACTTGTTTCGCGATCGCGTGAATAAGCGCCTGAAAGCCCGTCGAGGCGCGCGGATGGTCGCCATCATGAACGGCGGCGCTATTCCCGAGAGTGCGCTTTACACCGTGGTGGCGGAGCCGGAAGGGACGGTGGTCGGCACTCTGCACGAGGATTTCGCCGTGGAGAGCCTTAAGGGCGATATTGTCCTGCTGGGCAACATGAGCTGGCGCATCCGCCGGGTGGAGTCAGCGGGACGTATCCTGGTGGAAGACGCGCATGGCGCACCTCCATCCATCCCCTTCTGGCTGGGTGAAGCGCCGGGAAGGACAGCAGAGCTTTCGCACCAACTGGGCGAGCTGCGGCAGAAGATCAGTGATATGACGCCGAATACTGTGCCGGGCTTTGTCAATCAAAAATCGCCTGAGGTGCTGAACGCCGTGCAGTGGCTGGCCCAGGAGTGTGGCCTTGACGATTCCGGCGCGGAGCAAGCTATCGAATACGTGGTGACCGGCCGCGCCGTGCTGGGCGCAGTGCCGACCTTCGACACGATTATTGCGGAACGCTTCTTTGATGAGGGCGGCGGCATGCAGCTTATCGTCCATGCGCCGTTCGGCGCGCGCATCAACAAGGCCTGGGGGCTTGCGCTGCGCAAGCGTTTTTGCGTTTCTTTTAACTTTGAATTGCAGGCCGCCGCGACCGACAACGGAATCAACATCGCTCTGGCCGAGCAGCACAGCTTCCCACTGTCTGATGTTTTTCAGTTCCTGCATGAGAACTCGGTGAAAGAAGTATTGCAGCAGGCCGCTCTGCTCTCTCCACTGCTGGAGACGCGCTGGCGTTGGGATGCAAATCGATCTCTGGCGCTGCTGCGCTACTGGAATGGCAAAAAGATTCCTTTGCAGGTACAGCGCACGCGCTCGGCCGATCTGCTGGCCTCAGTGTTTCCAGACGTGGCCGCGTGCCAGGAAAATGCTGACGGACCCATTCAGGTTCCCGATCATCCGCTGGTACGCGAAGTGATGAAAGATATTTTCCAGGAAGCGCTCGATCTCGAAGGCCTGAAGGATGTGTTGCGCAAGATCAACTCCGGCGCCATCAAATGCATTGCCGTGGACACGCCTGTGCCCTCGGTGTTCTCGCATGAGATCTTAAACAGCAATCCATACGCTTATCTTGATGACGCTCCGCTGGAGGAACGTCGCGCTCGTGCTGTGGAGATGCGGCGTATGCTCCCTGAGTCAGTGTTGCAGGAGGTGGGCGCGCTTGATCCCGCTGCGATTGCCGAAGTCCGTGGGGGGGCATGGCCCGACGTGCGCGATTCCGACGAACTGGCCGACGCGCTGCATACTTTGGTCGCTTTGCCGGAAAGTTTTCAGCCTCCGGACCATTCTGCGCCAGCCGCCGCATGGCAGGGATTCTTTGAAACGCTGCGTCGATCCAACCGTGCGACCCGGGTAAGCGTGGCTCTGCCTGCTGAAGCTGGCGCTGCCTGGTTCTGGGTGTCCGCGGAAAAAGCCAAGACGTTTCGCGCCATTTACCCGAACGCCCAATTTGAAGACCAGCTTCCGGAGATCGACGGTGAAGCGCTGGCCGCCGATGATGCGCTCAAGTCAATGGTTACAGGATGGCTTGCGCATCTGGGCCCAACCAACGCTTCCACGCTGGCCCGGTTATTGAGCTTGCCAGTAGGCGAGATTGACAAGACATTGCTGCGCATTGAATCCACCGGCCTGATTCTTCGCGGCAACTTTGACAAGAGCGCAGGTGACGAGCTTCAGTGGTCTGAACGCCGCCTGCTGGCGCGCATCCACCGGCTCACGCTGGGCACGCTGCGCAAACAAATTGAGCCGGTCACGGCGGCTGTGTTCATGCGCTGGCTCTTGCGCTGGCAGCATCTCACTCCGGGCACGCAGGCCCGCGCTGAACACGGCACGCTGCAGGTGCTGCGCCAGCTTCAGGGATTTGAGGTCCCGGCCAGCGCTTGGGAGCGGCAAGTGTTGGCTCGCCGCGTCGGCAATTACGATCCTAAACTGCTAGACCAGCTTTGCCTGACCGGCGTTGTGGGATGGGGACGGCTTTCGCCGCATCCGGCCATGCTGGAGGATTCCAATGGCGCCACGCGCCGCGTGGTGCCGACCAGCGTTGCACCGATCACGTTCTTCGTCCGCGATGAGGCGGACTGGATGGCGTTACCTAGCGTCCGCAGCGCACATCAGGAGGCCGAGCAGGAGGTCCGTGGACTTGGCCCGGGCGCCCGTGATGTTCTGGTTTTTCTGAGGACGCGAGGAGCTTCGTTCTTTGTTGACGTTGTGCGCGGCACAGGCAAGTTGAAGTCGGAAATTGAGACTGCGTTATGGGAATTGGTGGCGGCGGGACTGGTCACGGCGGATGGCTTTGACAATTTGCGCGCACTGATTGATCCCAAGCGGCGATCGGGGCAGGGAAGCGGCAGGAGCAGTCGTCCGCGGCATAGCTCAGGTCGCTGGTCATTGCTGCATCCACCGCACGAAGGAGATGGCAGCCGCGCGGTGGAATCGGTCTGCCGCGTGCTCCTGGAGCGGTATGGCGTGGTTTTCCGCGAGCTGCTGGTGCGAGAAAGCATGCTCCCACGCTGGCGTGACCTGCTGATCGCCTTCCGCCGGCTGGAAGATCGCGGCGAAATCCGGGGCGGGCGTTTCATCAGCGGGTTTATCGGCGAGCAGTTTGCGTTGCCGGAAGCCGTGGAATCGCTGCGCGCGCTCAAGAGCCTTCCACCAAGCGGCGAGATCATTACCATCTCTGCGGCTGATCCGCTCAATCTGGCGGGAATCGTAGTTCCGGGTGAGCGTGTGCCGGCGATCTCGGGCAAATACGTAAGCTTCCGCGACGGCGTGGTGGTGGAGACACCCGATACGACGCTTTTAAGCGTGGTAGGCCGGACATGAGCGGCGCCAACGATCTGCTGCAAGGCGAAGACTATTATCTGGAAAATGGCAACTGGGTTTTTACTGCAAAGTACCTGTTAGAGCGAGGATACTGCTGCCGCTCGGGGTGCCGGCATTGTCCGTATGGTTTTGTAAAAGAGGATTCGCCCCACGTCCGCGCTGACGAACACTGATCTTAAGCTTCTGTGCGCAATCGGCCTGGCTAACGGCTAGTTGCGATTCGCCAATTGCTTACTCATACCTAAGCGCGATTACCGGATCCAGCCGGGCGGCCTTCACGGCCGGATAGATACCGAAGAAAAGTCCCACGCTGCTGGCCACCGCTACTGCAAGCAAGATCGCCCATATCGGCACCGATGACGGAAAATGTACTAGTTGCAGCACAAAACTGATGATCACGGACAGAATTACGCCGAGAATTCCTCCGATGCCCGTCAACGTCATGGCCTCAGTGATGAACTGGAAGCTGATATCGCGCTTGCGCGCGCCAATGGCTTTGCGCACGCCGATCTCGCGCGTTCGTTCGGTGACTGACATCAACATAATGTTCATCACACCCACGCCGCCAACGAGCAAGCCGATGGAGACGATCCCGATCACCAATTTAAAAATTCCGGCCATGATATCGCGAAACTGCAAGCCCAGTTGTTCTGCGCTGCTGATGCCGAAATTATCCGGCTTGTTCGGCGGCACGCGACGGCGCAAACGCAGCAGGCCGCGGATCTGGTCTTCCGCCACGCTTTTCATTCCAGGATAGGCCATGGCGATGAATACGGTTTCATCATCCTGCGGATAATGTTTTTTGTAGGTCCGGTAAGGAATAAAAACTTCCACGTCGCCTGCCTGGTTAAGCGTGCTTTTCTTTTTATCGAACACACCAATAACGGTGTAAAGATTGCCGTCCACCAGCAACTGCTTGCCTTCCGCCGTTTCATCCGGAAAAAGGCTTTTCTCGGCGTCATAACCGATGACCACCACGTCTTCGCGATGGAGGTCTTCCTGCTCGGTATAGAAACGGCCTTCCTTCATGCGGCCATTCACTACCTCGGCATAGCTCGCGGTCATTCCCCGAAAAACAATATTTGTGAGCTCGTGGTTCTTGTTCCGCGCCGTGCGGATGGGCTGTGGGCCGTCACCAATGTGGAACAGGGCCTCAAACACAACATTTTTTACCGCCGGCAGCTCTTCCTTGATGGCAACGCCGTCATCATACGTTAAAGGCTTCCGGGCGCGTTCGTCCGGGCTGAGGCGGCCAAAACGGATTCCCGGGTCGAACTTCAGGACGAACAGATTGTCCACGCCGAACTCGTTGAGCGAATCCTGCACGTTTTTTTCCACGCCCAGCAGGATTGAGGCGACGATGATGGCGACCATGGTCCCGACTACAACGCCCAGCACCGTAAGGAACGAACGCACTTTATGCGTACGAATGGTCTCCAGCGCCATCTTGATGTCTTCCAGAAGCATGTTTGAGTGGACCATGGCTATGTCTCAAACCTCAGGGCCTCAATCGGATTCAGCTTTGAGGCCTTGTATGCCGGATAAACGCCAAAGAAAAGGCCCACGCAGGTGGCCACCACAACTCCGGTGATGACCCAGCCAACCGGCAACGCCATGGGAAAGGGCGTAAGTTGGCCAACGGCAAAAGAAATGACCACCGCCACTAAAACGCCGATGATACCGCCAATGGCGGCCATAACGGCCGATTCAACCAGGAATTGCAAGAGGACGTCCCGCCGAGTTGCGCCCAGGGATTTACGCACGCCGATCTCTCGCGTTCTCTCGGTAACGCTGGCCAGCATGATATTCATGATCACAATGCCGCCAATGCCAAGAAAAATGAACACCACGCCGATGGAGCCGGAGGCCAGAGATCCCGTGAGATTGTTATACAACTCCATGATCGCGGAGGGCTCAACTATCCCGAAGGTATCCGCCTGTTTTTCGGTGAGATGGCGGCGCGCCCGCATCAGCATGCGCGACTCGTCTTCCGCAGGCTGCATCAAATCAGCCGCCAGCGCCTTGACGTTGATATTCATGCTCTCATGGCTGCTATAAGTCTTACGGTACGTCTGTATGGGCATGTAGACGAAATCGTCCTGTGACTGGCCAAAAGCGCTGCCGATTTCTTTGGCTACTCCCACGACCTGATAGGCTTCGCCGTCGATATAAATGGATTTACCCAGTGGGTCCACGCCGGAGAAAAATCGCTTGGCAATGTCGCTGCCAATCATCGTCACATTGGCGCGGTGCTGATCGTCTGCGTCTGCGATGTAACGGCCGAACTCAACCTCTTCCGTGTCGATATCGACCATGTTGGCGGTAACGCCGCGCACATCGATATCTTGAATGGTTTCCGTCTTGTACTTTACGACTCCGTTACGCCTCACCTCCAGCCCTACTTCTTTGGCCAGTTTCATGTTGTCGCGAACGTACTCGTAATCGTCCCAGGTAATGTCTTTGTTGGAGCGCGATAGTTTCACAAACATTTCCTGGCTGGTAATGATGGGAAAACGCATCACCAGGAAAACGTTGGAACCGAAATTAGCCACTTTGTCAGAAACGTAGCGGTTGGCCCCCTTCACCATCGATACCACCACAATCAGTGTAGAGACGGAAAGGATGACGCCCAGCAGCGTCAAAAAGGAGCGCAACTTATGGGTGCGCAATGTTTCCAGGGCGATCATCGCCGGCTCTTTGAGCGATATGCGCCTGCGGGGGCTGTTGGTTGTTGGCATCGTTGTCTGCCTATAATAGGAGTTGCTGCTAAAGTTTAGTATGCCTTGTTCATAAAATACGCAAAAATCTCATGCAAAGTTCCACTTTCCCGGCGCAGACCTGCTGTGATTGGACGGCGAACAGCCACTTTCGTTTGACGATTCTTCCCCGGTCGGCGAGAATAGAGGCAGTCCCCATAGTGGGCCTGTGGCGCAGCTGGGAGCGCGCTTCCATGGCATGGAAGAGGTCGTCGGTTCGATCCCGACCAGGTCCACCATTAAACCCGCTTAGACTCAATCACTTGCTCGTTCCGCCAATGTGTCACAGCCGGCTTGAAGTGGGCGCCTGAAACGGTCCGAACTGAAAATCAAGGCGATCAAGGTTCGGCACACCATGGTAGAGCTGGATTACGAATCGGGTGCGAGTAAACGATGAATTTAACAAAGCGCACTGACTTCGCCGCATTCCTGTAGAGGATCGCACGATTGGAAAACAATTAAACAAATTTTTGATGCTGGTTCCCTCGCTCAATTCTGATGAGAAACTATTTATGAGATGGCTTCTAGGCGTTGAGTAGAGGCTCAACTTCCAAGCAGATCGTTAGTGGGTTTGCACAAACTCAAATTTGATTTCAATCTCGCTCTCGTGTTCGGCCGGTTCATATTTCCACTTTTTCACAGCATTAGCCAATGCGGATACCAGGACTGGGTTTCCACCAAGCTCTTTTACGCCAACTACTTCGCCGTCCGCTGCAACCTTTGCCAGGACCCTTGCCATGCCTTGAATGTTCATCTTGCGCGCGAGTTCGGGGTATTCCGGCGGCGGGTTGAGCTTGGCCTTACGCGTGTTTGTTTGCGTTTGCGTTGTTTGTGGTGGCGCTGACTGAGCGGCCATCGCGCTGCTGCACAGCAGGGTACCTATCAAGGCGAGGAATACAGGCTTAAGGAGACGAAGGGCGGTGTTCGGCGAGTTGGCGGCCATAACTTTACTCTGATTCACCTATTCCAAAATGTTTCTGATCGCAAAGCATTTCTGCCTGCTTTATATGTTGAGATGATGCTCCAACGATCAATCCGCGCACCAGAAGAAAAGCACGGCCGTGCTCACGGAAGTTAAGGTAGGTAGTTGGC